>NZ_OY726398.1:1917668-2237280 GCF_963378105.1 Mycolicibacter sp. MU0102 | reverse complement strand
GCTTCGACGAAGACTTCCGCTGCCCCTGCGACATCGAGCATCGTCACCTCATCGAAGACGACGATCACCACCAGCCGCGCCCCGGCACCGACGTCAGTCACGCAGCCATTATGTCGCGACTACGTCAAAAGTCGGATCCGAAGAAGGCGGCTAACCGCGGATCCCGGCAATGGTGTCGGCCAGTGTTTCCCGCGGGGTTCGGAACACGATGCCGAGATCACGCTCGGCAGGGGTGTCATCGGATTCGGGCATCTGGGTGTAGTACTGCATCCCGGCCTCGGTGAACGGAGTCGAGATCGGAAGCGCCCGCTCGACCTGATCCAAGACGCGGCCCGCCCAGCGCAGGGCGATGTCCGGTATCGGCAGCGCCATCATGGGAGAACCCGACAACTCCTGTAGCAGGCTCGCCAACTCTCCCGGCGGTACCCGCTGGCCACCGGCCATGTAGCGGCGCGGGCCACGGCCCGGCTCCAGCAGCGCCAGATGCATTGCCGCGAGGTCACGAACGTCGATCACCATCCAGGCACTGCCACGCCCGGGGATGACATGCATCTGCAGCGCCGCCCGCACTCCTTCGCCGGCCTCCCCCAGCCGGTCACCGACCGGAGGCCCGAGCACCATGCCCGGATAGGTGATGTTGACGGGGGCGCCGGCGTCCTGCAGGCCGCGCGCGTAGAGGTCTTCACGGGCTTTCGACTGTCCGTAGCCGTCGGCGCCGCCGGCCACCGGCAGGTCAGCGCGCAATTTCGTCAGTCCCGGGTGAAACAGCGCGGTGAAGCTGGAGACGTGAATGATCGGGTCCAGCCCCAGCTCAACCGCTCCGCCGAGCACGTTATGGGCGCCGGCGGAGTTGGTGGCCAACATCTGATCCGTCCGGCGTGGATCGGTGGCCACCACCGCGGCAGCGTGGACGACCGCGTCGCAGCCGCGCAGGGCCTCTCGTACCGAGTCCGCGTCGGTGATGTCACCGACGACGTAGTCGGACACATCGACACCCAGCCGCTCCACGCTACTGCGCAGGCCCGCCGGATTTCGGACCAGGAACCGCGGCCGGTGCCCGGCATCGGCGATGGCCTTGGCGGTCCAGCCTCCGACGAATCCGGTTCCACCGGTGATCAGTACGCGCATGGTGTCCATTCGCCAATACTGCTGAGGACAGCGCGATTTCGTTCGGTTTTGCGCTAAGTCCGCTTGGGAAGCTGTCCCGCGATCAACGGTGCGATCTTGTCGGCCATGTAGGCGTGACCGGCATCGGTGGGGTGTACACCGTCCGGTCCGATCAGATCGGGCAGGCCAACGAACCACCGCTCGGCGAGCGGGTCGACGAACTCCGCACCGACCACACGTGCCTGCGTACTGAGGACATCGCGGATCCGCCACACGTTGCCCGGGACGTCGGCGGTGGGCCACGGCGGCCCGATCACCAGCATCCGCGCCCCCGGCGCGGTCCGCCGGGCCAAGCCCAGGGTGTCGGCGATCAGTCGGCTCAACTCGCCCGGTTCGACGTCCTGGTCGTTACGCGAGCCGAAGAACACCACCAGCGCGTCGTCGGGTTGCACCGCGCGGCGGGTCAGGTCGCCGTACAGGCCGCCGCGGTTGCCGCGCACGCCGTAACCCGCACCGCCCTCGGCGGCCACGTCGGCGCTGACGTAGACCCCGCGGCCGGCCAGGTTCTGCCATGCCCGCTCGGTCCAGTTCGCCGCACCGCGGCCGGTGTCCTCGTAGCCGGCGGTGTAGGAGTCACCGATCACCGCAATCCGGTTCGGCGAGGCACTCAGCGGCACCGTCTCGTAGTGGCGCGGCGAGTCGTGATCGCGCGACAAGTAGCCGGTTCCTGCGACCACTGCGACGACCCCGGCCACCATCACGACGGCGAACGTCATCACCCGACTCACGGCTACCTCCCCCAATCAACTTCAGCGAAGACTAGCCGGAACCGCGACCGAGGGCTCCTCAAGGACTTGGTCATCCGAGTCGTCCGAGTCGGTCGAATCGATCACGTCATCCGAGGTGTCCGGCTCCGCCGGTTCGACCGCCAGGGGGTCTTCGGTCGGCTTCACCTGGGCAGACTCGGGCCGGGCGCCGATCATCTTGCGCATCCAGTGCCGACCGGGCTCTTCAACAGCATGGAACAGCAGCATCGACAACAACGTCGCCGCCACCAGCAGACCGCACACCATCCACTTGGCCGCGGTCGCCCCCTCGTCGAGCACGATCTCGAATTGCTTTGCCGCCCAATTCCACGACGTGTGCACCAGCTCGTGGACCATATACAGGCAGAACGAGATCTGCCCGCCGTAGACCATCACGCGGGTGGACAGCAGCGCAGGAAGGCTGCCGATACCGATCGCCAGGGCCATCACCAACGGCACGAACAGCACATCGACCAGGCCGCCGCTGTCGTAGAGCCCCGAGATCGGATGGCCGTCGAAGTAGTAGAGGACACCGACCATCGCGGCGATCAGCAGGGCGGAGCAATAGCCCGCGGCGCGGCGGGCCGAGTCCGCGGGATTGATCTTGCGCACCGCGGCGCAGGCCAGCGCGCCCGCGGTGAACTGCATGACGATGCGCGGCAACCAGCTCCACGGGCTGTAGAACTGGCCGGTCGCCAGCAACAGCAGCAGCGGCGGGAGCGAGGCGATGATCGCCAGTACCGCCAGCCCGCGCGCCGAGGTCACCCGCATCACCCGGTAGACCGCCAGCACCAGCACGCCGAACAACAGGTAGGCCAGCCACTCGGCGCTGATCGACCAGGCCGGCCCGTCCCAGCTCGACCCGTCGAAGAACGGCTCGAACCACAACTGCACCAGCAAGACCTGGCGCACGTAGCTGATCGCGGTGATCCGGCTGAGGTCCTCGGTGGGGACATGCCCGACGTGCAACGTGAAGATCACCCACAGCAGCGCCAGGTGCATCGTGACCAGGTAAATCGGCCAGACCCGGGCCAGACGTAACCACAGGAAGTGCACCGTGGCGCGCGCGGAGAACGTCTCCCCCATGCGCTCCAGGTAATTCCAGGTCAGCACGAAACCACTGAGGATGAAGAACAGATCGACGCCCTGGGCGCCGCGGTCGAGCACCGGGGCTAGCGCATCGCTGAGCTCCGGCGACGCCAATCGCAACAAGGGCCGGAAGTGAAACAGCACCACCCATACCGCGGCGATGATGCGAAGCCCGGTCAGGGCCTTGATCTCTCCGCTGCGCACAACACTCTTTCGCCGGTGGGCATCGCATGTCCTGGCTGCCTCGGGTGCGGGCCCGCCGAGACGGCCCGGCGATCGGCAGCCGCAGCTCGTTGGCCGGCAGCCCTCGAAGACTAGCAGCGGGACTGGCCCGGGTGAAGTAAGCGACCGGGCACGTCGGCGACGATACCGAGGGGGCCGTTGTGAATACTGTAGCGATGCCAGACGACTACCAGGTTGGGCGCGGAATCGCCGACATCACCGGCGAGCCGGCCGAGTGCGGAATGCTCGGCTACGGCGTGGCCTCACAGCAGACTGACGGTCTGCACAATCGGCTGCGCGCGCGGGCATTCGTCATCGCCGATGCGGCCGCCGAAACCCGGCTGCTGCTGGTGGTCTGCGAGGTGCCGCTACTGCTGGAAAGCATTCACCACGAGGTGCTCGGACGACTGGCCGCGACCTACGGCGAGCTCTACACGTGGCGCAACGTGATGCTGACGGCGACACACACCCATAGCGGTCCCGGGGGTTACTGCGACCACCGGCTGTACAACTCAAACACCAACGGGTTCCGGCACCAGACCTTCAACGCGATCGTCGATGGGATCTGCGAAGCCGTCGAGGCGGCGCATGCCGACCTGGCTCCGGCCAGTTTGAGCCTTGCCGTGGGCCGGCTGCACGACGCCAGCTGCAACCGCTCGCCGTCCTCGTTTGCCCGCAATCCCGAGAGCGACCGCGCCCAATTCCCCGACAAGATCGATCCGCAGACCACCCTGCTGCGCATCGAACGTGACGGCCGCCTGGTCGGTGCGGTGAACTGGTTCGCCACCCACGGCACCTCCATGACCAACCGCAACACCTTGATCAGCGGCGACAACAAGGGCTACGCCGCCTACCAATACGAGCGCCTGGAACATGGCGTCGACTACCTGGCAGCGACTCCCCCGGAGTTCATCGCGGCCTTCGCGCAGACCAACTCCGGGGATATGTCACCCAATACCGGTCAGCGGCCTGGCACCGGCCCCACCGACGACGAATTCGAGAACACCCGGCTCATCGGTTCCCGCCAGGCCGCCGCCGCCACCGAACTGACGCTGGGGCACGGCACCGAGGTCACCGGCGGCCTCGACGCCCGGACCACCTACGTCGACCTGACGAAATTCGAGGTCCGGCCCGAGTTCACCGGCGACGGCCGAACCCATCGCACCGGTCCCGCGATCGCGGGTGCTGCGTGCCTGGCCGGCACCGACGAGGGCGCCGGCCCGCTGTATCCGGTGTTCAAGCAGGGCCGTAACCGACTCTTCGACGGTTTGGTCGCCAACACGGCGTTCCGGCTGTCCCCTCGGCTGCGCGACGCCCAGGCGCCCAAGGGAGCCGTAGGGCCGGGTCGCCGGCTGAATAAGGCGTTGTCGATGCTGATGCCCGAGGGCGGCCCCGTGCAGCTTCTGCGCATCGGGCAGCTGTACCTGATCGGTATTCCCGCCGAGGTCACCATCGTGGCGGGCCTGCGGCTGCGCCGCACCGTGGCTGACATCGTCGGCGCCGAACTACAGGACGTGCTGGTGGCCGGTTACAGCAACGGCTACCTGCACTACGTCACCACGCCCGAGGAATACGACGAGCAGCGCTACGAGGGTGGCAGCACGCTGTTCGGGCGTTGGGAGCTGCCCGCCCTGCAGCAGGTGGTGGCGGAGCTGGCCACCGCGATGCGCGAACAGCGGCCGGCCCCGGAAGGCCAGCGCCCGGCCGAGCCACCCCGCCGGCGACGGTCACGGCGGCGGGCAAAGCCGGATGCGCTGGTCAGCGGCCAGCAGTTCGGTGATGTCTTGGAGGCGCCGCTGCCTGCCTATCAGCCGGGCAGCACGGTGTCGGCGGTGTTCGCCGGCGCCTACCCGAACAACGATCTGCACCGCGGTGGCACCTACGTGCGGGTGGAGCAGGAGAGCGGCAACGGGTGGACCACCGTGGCCGACGACAGCGACTGGTCGACGACCTTCCGCTGGCGACGGGCCGGCCGGCGCGGGTCGACCATCACCGTGACCTGGGCGATTCCCGAAAGCACGGCCGCCGGGCGATACCGGCTTCGCTATGACGGCGACGCGCTGGACCGAGACGGGCGCATCAGCGCGTTCACCGGGGCCACCGAGCCGTTCGAGATCTCACCAAAGCGTTAATCGGCCGCCCAAGAGGCCTTAACTTCGCCGCATAACGTCGGGAAACATCGAGGTCGGCACAGCTGCCGACAGCGATCGACATGGAAGGCGGGGGCTGGCATGGCAATCGACATCACCACACGAGGCACTGCTCGGATCAACCCGGTCGTCGAATGCGGCGGGGCGCAGATTCGGGCGCACTACCGTCACCTCGCGACGGTGATCGCGATCCGGGGCCGGATCGATGCCACCAACGTGGACCAGCTCAGCGAACACGCCCGGCGCTTCGTCCTTGCCAAGGAGCCGCTGGTGCTCGACTTGAGCGGGGTCACCTCGTTCGCCGCCGCCGGCATTTGGCTGCTGTGCGTCCTGGACGGCGACTGCCGTGCCGCGGGCGTGGAGTGGACCCTCATCGAGAGCTCGGCGGTGCACGAACTGCTCGGCGACTTCGACGAGGAGGCCATGTTCCCGACATCACGCTCGGTGGACCAGGCGCTGCACGCTCTTGCCGACGGCAACGACCAGCGCCGCCAGATGCTGCTGCCGCTGTTCCAGAAGTCGGCCTGAAATAGGTCGGGGGCTCGCCACCACCCTGCGCTGGTGGCCGCTGGCCGGTGTGCTGGCGACGTTGGCCCTCGGTTGGGCGGTGGGTCGCGGCTCGACACCGATCGATAATTGGTTCAGTCGCGCCACCTTCACCCTGATCGGCGAGCAACCCCGCTGGTTGTTGATCTTCACCAGCGGCTGGCTGGTGCTGGCAGTAGCCGTGGGGTGCCTGGTGGTCGCCTTATCCCGCAGTCAGTGGGCGTTGGCGGCCGCGGTGCTGGCCTGCCCGTTCGCCGTCACCGCCATCACCGTGGCGCTCAAGCACGTCTTCGACCGGCGCAATGGGCCCTACCTCGAATACCCCAGCGGCCATACCGCGCTGTTGGTCGCGGTGCTGGGAATGATGGTCGTGGTGGTCAGTTCTAAACCGGCCCGGGGCTGGGCCCTGACCGCCGCCACGCTGGTAAGCCTGCTGGGCATGCTCGGGTTGGTGGCCTGCGGCTACCACTACGTCACCGACACCGTCGGTGCGGCGATGCTCGCCACCGCGCTGGTGTGTGGAACGGCTCGGTTAACGTCTGCGCTGTGATCGTGCTGCTGCCCCCGTCGGAGACCAAACGCGCCGGCGGCGACGGACCACCGCTGTGCCTTGATGCACTGGTATCCCCACAACTCACCGGCCTGCGAGCCGAACTGATCGACGAGCTGGTGGGTTTGGCCGCTGATCGCGAGGCCAGCCGCAGCGCACTGGGGTTGTCGGCGTCGCAGGACGCTGAGATCGAGCGCAACGCCGCACTGCGTACTGCGCCCACCGCGCCGGCGATCAACCGCTACACCGGTGTTTTGTACGAGGCACTGGACATCGACTCGCTGCGCGGCACCGCAGCCGCCCGGGCCGGCGCCCGGTTGGCCGTGGGTTCGGCTTTGTTCGGGCTGCTGCGGGCCACGGATCCGGTACCGGCATACCGCCTCTCGGCGTCCTCGAAGTTGCCCGGCCAACCGGGATTGGCCAAGCGCTGGCGGCCGGTGCTGGAACCGGTGCTGGCCGAGATCGCCGCGGCCGAGCTGGTCGTCGATCTGAGGTCCGGTTCCTATGCGGCACTGGCCGCCGTTCCGGACTCCGTTCGCGTCGACGTGGTCGCCGAGCACCCCGATGGGCGACGAGTCTCGGTGAGTCACTTCAACAAAGCGCACAAGGGCCAATTGGCGCGGGTCCTGGCCACCACCAGGGCCGAACCCGATGATGCCGCCGCGGTGGCCGCCATAGCCCGGCGGGCCGGAATGCGGGTGGAACGCGACGACCGCCAGCTGACGATCGTGGTTGCCGCATGATCGGGAGGCTCGCCGCGATCGCGCTGATCATGGCGGGATCGGCTGCCGGCCTGGCATCCGCCGCCCCGGCGGTGCCGCCGGTCAGCCCCAAGGCCGGCGCCGCCGGGTTCGTGGATGTCCGCACCGCGGTGCCCGACGCGTTCATCGACCTGCGCTACGCCACCGCGAACAACTTCGTGGGCGAACAGCTCTACCCTGCAGATGCCCGATGTCTGGTGCATGAGTCGCTGGCCCCGGGTTTGGCCACCGCAGCCGCCGTGCTGCGCAGCCGGGGCCGCATTCTGGTGTTCTGGGACTGCTACCGGCCACACAGCGTGCAGGTGCGGATGTTCGAGGTGGTGCCGAACCCGAACTGGGTGGCCCGGCCGGGCTCGCTGGCCCGCAGCCACGAGACCGGACGCTCGGTCGACGTGACCACCGCCGACGCGCAAGGGCGGCTCTCGGAGATGGGCACTGGATTCGATGACTTCTCGCCCGCTGCAACCGCATTCGCCGACGGGATCAGCGCCCGTGCCGCGGCCGAGCGTGCTGCCCTGCGCGACGCGATGAGTGCCGGTGGTCTGGCCGTGTATTCGGGCGAATGGTGGCATTTCAACGGTCCCGGCGCCGACGTGGGACGCCCGATCCTCGACGTGCCGGTCAATTAGGCGGCGCCGCCAGGTGACGTTCCACCGATTCGACCTTGGTGTGCATGGCGTCGACCGCGCCGTCTCGCCAGTCGGCTTTGATCACCGTGCTGACCCGAGGTGAGCGGGCCGCTACCGCTTCCACCGCCCGTTGCACGACGGCCATCGCTTCTGCCCAGCTCTCGCTTTCGATCACGGTGAACATGGAATCAGTGCGATTGGGCAGGCCCGATTCCCGAACGACCCGGACCGCCTCGGCGACGATCTCGCCGACTCCCTCCCCCACGCCGAGCGGCGTAACCGAGAACGCAACCAAGACCGACACGTCACTCACCCCTCCCGGACGGCACCACAGCAAGCCTACTTAGCATCGAGGCCGTGCGAGTTCTGGTCCAGCGTGTCTCATCGGCCTGCGTCAAGGTCGACGGTCAGACGGTCGGAGCGATCGAGCCGGAGGGCCAGGGTCTGCTCGCTCTGGTCGGCGTGACCCACGCTGACGATTCCGCCAAGGCGCAGCGGCTCGCCGAAAAGCTTTGGCAGTTGCGCATTCTCGACGATCAGAAGTCGGCAGCCGATGTCGGCGCGCCGATTCTGGTAGTCAGCCAGTTCACGCTCTACGCCGACACCGCCAAGGGCCGGCGGCCATCGTGGAATGCCGCCGCGCCGGGTCCGGTCGCCGAACCTCTGGTCGCCGAGTTCGCCGAGGCGCTGCGCGGGTTGGGCGCGCAGGTGGCAACCGGGCAGTTCGGGGCACATATGCAGGTGGAATTGGTCAATGACGGTCCGGTGACGGTGCTGCTCGAGCTCTGACGCGAAACTGCTCTACGCCCGGCGCCGTGGACGTTAACGTGGCCCGATGAATACAGCCGCCAAGGTCCGTTGTGGCCTGTACGCCGTGATTGCCGTTGCCGCGTTGGTCGCCACCTGGAGCCAGAATCTGGCCTACGACGGGTCCGCCTTCCTTTCCCGGTTCCTGCCGGACACCGCCGTGACGCCCGCGTCGCGCTCGATCACCGCTGACATCCTGATGCTGTTCCTGTCGGCGGCGGTGTTGATGGTCACCGAAGCCCGCAAGCACAACGTGCGGTTCGTCTGGGCCTACATCTTCGGCGGATTCCTGACTGCCATCAGTTTCACGTTCCCGTTGTTTCTGATCGCCCGCGAACGTCGGCTGGCCGCCGAGGGCGCCTCGGCGCCCCGACTGGGAGCCGTCGATATGGCACTGCTGGCCGTGGTCACGCTGGTGTTGGTGGGCTTCACCCTGTGGGTCGATACCCGGTAGGGCCGCGACGGGTCGGTGTTCCGCGGGGCCACCGTTATCCACAATTGGCGATCCTGTCCACAGGTTTTGGCTGCCCAGCTTTTCTGTCAGACCATCGAACTATTGTTCGATACATGGGTAGGAATGCGATCGCGGATCGGGACACCCTTCTGGGGTGCCTGGACGCGATCGAAGCCGCCTACGACCAGCTCGAACAGTGCTCGTTGGATGCCTTGAATGCCGAGGAGTTGATCGCGGTGCTGGCCCGCCGGGAAGCGTTGGCGTGGCGGGCACCGGTGGTCGATCACCGGATCCTGGCCCGGCTGGTCACCGAGGGCGATCCCGGCGCGTTGGGGGCATGCTCGCTGACCAAGGCATTGGCCGAGCGGTTGCGGATCAGCAGCGCGAGCGCCCGGCGTCGATTAGCGGAGGCCGCTGAGTTGGGTCCGCGCGCCGCGGTGACCGGGGAACCCTTGGAGCCGGCGTTGCCGGACCTGGCCGCCGCACAGGCTATGGGTCAGATCGGGCCCGAGCATGTGGTGATTGCGCGCAAGGCCTTGGCGAAAATACCGGCCACGGTCGGCGCTACGTATCGCCAGCGGGCCGAGCATGACCTCGCAGTGCTGGCGAGCCAATTCGGGCCGGAAACCTTCCAGCGCCTAGCCGAGCATCTGGTGGCCGTCCTGGACCCGGATGGGGATTTCACCGACCGGGAACGTCTGGCCCAGCGCGGGCTGCGACTCGGCCGGCAAGGCATCGATGGGATGAGTTCACTGTCGGGGCGCATCACCCCGGAGCTGCGAGCCACCCTGGAGCCGATCCTGGCCAAACTCGCCGCCCCCGGGATGTGCAACGCCGCCGACGAACAGCCCTGTGTCAGTGGCACCCCATCCCAACAGCAGATCCAGTGTGATGACCGCCGACCCGATCAACGCACCCACGACGCCCTACTCGCCGCTTGCCGCGCGGTGCTCGCCTGCGGGGACCTCGGCCAACTCAACGGGCTGCCGGTGACCGTCATCATCTCGACCACCCTGGCCGAGCTACACGCCGCGGCCGGCCACGCACCGGTGACCGACTCCGCCACCACCGGCAAAGCACACACGGCCGGCGGATCGCTCCTCCCCATGTCCGACCTACTACGGATGGCCGAGCACGCCTACCACTACTTGAGCGTGTTCGACGGCAGGGGCCGGGCGCTCTGGCTAGGGCGCAGTAAGCGGCTCGCCTCAGCGGATCAGCGCATCGTGCTGCATGCCCGAGATCGCGGCTGCACGCGACCCGGTTGCACCGTGTCGGGGTATTTGTCCCAGGCGCATCATCTCGAACAGGACTGGGCCCACAACGGACAAACCGACGTCGACGCCCTCGCGTTGGCGTGTGCACCCGACAACCGGATGGCGACCGAGCAAGGCTGGACCACCATCCTCGGAGACGACGGGCGCGTCGCATGGATTCCCCCACCGAAACTTGAACGCGGCCAACCCCGAACCAATCCCTTTCACTTCATCGAAGCCGTCATCGCCTACCACAGCCGAGCCAACCCGAAGCCCGACACGGAAAGCGATCTGCGCGAGGAGCAACCACCGCGCATCGACGATTGGCCCGAAGCTGGGTGACCGCCCCGGCACTAACGGGGGCTCGGCGGCGCTGGCAGCCCACTCGCCGAGACCGGCGACAGATAGACGCCTATCAGGGTGCGATGCCACCAGGCCCCGTCGCGTCGCCGCTCGGCCCACGTGGTGAAGCGGTACTCGTAGAGCAGTATTCGCACGAAGCGCGGCGGGGCGTCCGGAAACGGGTTGGATCGCAACAGACGTAACGTGTCCCGGTCGTTGCGTAGTAATCGCTGCAGCAGCGCGTCCCGCCACGCCAGCCCGTACCGGGGCGAGAGAGCGGCGAACCACATCAGCCAGTCCAGGCGAAGATGGTAGGGCGCCCATTGACGCGGAAGTCGGTCCACTGCACCGGGTTTTCCCTTGAACTCGTACTCCTGCCAGACGGTTCCCTCGGTGAGCTCCACCTCCGCCGTTCCCTCGATCACCAGCTCCCGACGGGACCGGCCCACAGTCCCGAACGCGCCGTAGCTGTTGACCAGATGAAGCGGGTTGAAGCTGGCATTCATGCGCTGATTGCGCGATGCCATGTTGCGCACTGGCCAGTAGCTCAGTACCACGACCGCTGCCGCGTACACCATCACCAGCGCGGCGAACCACGTCGGGGCATTAGGCATGTCCGGTGGCTTCAGTCCCGAAATCGTTCCAGTGAACCAGGATTCGTTGAGAGCCCCGGCGGCCAAAACGATCGTGATCCAATTCAGCCAGGCGAAGTTACCGGAGGCGACCAGCCACAACTGGGTGATGATGATGATCGCGGCGGCCACACCGGCGATGGGCTGCGGAGCGAACAACCCGAACGGGACCACCAGTTGGGCGACGTGGTTGCCCGCTACCTCTATTCGGTGCAATGGTTTGGGCAGGTGGTGGAAGAACCAGCTCAATGGCCCTGGCATCGGCTGGGTCTCGTGGTGGTAATACAGGCAGGTCAAGTCGCGCCAGCAGGAATCGCCGCGCAACTTGATCAGCCCCGCACCGAACTCGATGCGGAACAGCAGCCAACGAGCCAGCCACATGACCAGCACCGGCGGCGCAACGCGGTCGTTGCCCAAGAAGACCGCCAACAACCCGGCTTCCAGCAGAATGGATTCCCAGCCGAACGCATACCAGGTCTGGCCGACGTTGACGATCGACAGATACAGCCCCCACAGCAGCAGCCAGATCGCCATCACCGTCCACAGCGGCACCAACTCGCCGGCCCCCACCACCAAAGCCGCGGCCAGTCCCGCACCCAGCCAGCACACGGACGCGAAGAAGCGATCCGAGTAGTGCAGATGAAAGATGCTGGGTGTCAGTCGAAACGGGCGGCGTCGCACGTACTGCGGTACCGGCGTCATGCCGTGTTCGCCGATCAAGGCGCGGAACTGCCGTGCGGCGGCCACAAAGGCGATGACGTAGATGGCCGCGATCCCGCGTTCGAGGATCAGCCGTCCCAGCCAGTACCCGGAACCGCTCAACCACGCCCACTGTGTGCTCACACCTGCAACTCCTCGGTGTGATGTTCATACCACCGGTGGAGGCAGGAGTCAGCCGGTTGACAGTGCTCGGTAGAGCAGATGCATGGCTACTGTCGTTGAGCGTTCCCGGACATCGGCCCGCTCCCCCGGCAATCGGGTGGTCCGCGTGGTCATCCGGCCATCACCGAGCGCCACACAGAAACACACGGTGCCCACCGGCTTGTCCGGTGTTCCGCCGCCAGGTCCGGCGATGCCGGTGATCGCTACCGCGGTGTCGGCGCCGAAGCGACGCAGGGCACCGGCGGCCATCGCCTCGGCCACCGGCTCGGACACCGCGCCGTGTTCTGCGATCAATGCCGCGTCGACGCCCAGCAGTTCGATCTTCGCCTCGTTGGAGTAGGACACCACTCCGCCGGCCAAGTAGTTCGAGGCGCCCGGCGGGTCGGCCAGCCGGCCCGCCAGTAGGCCCGCGGTGCAGGATTCGGCGGTCGCGATCTGTCGACCGGCCAGCGACGCCGCCACCAGATCGTCGATCTGCGAACCGTCCTCGGAAAAGATCGCCCGCGAATGCCGTTCGCGAAGCAGTGCCAGCAGTTGCTCGTAGGCGCCGGCGGCGTCCGGTTCGTAGCGCGTGACGATCTCCAGTTCACCGCGACGCAGGCAAGTGGTGATCTCCAGCCGGTGGAAGTCGCCGATGACATCTTGGGCGTGCCGCAGCGTGTCGGCCAGGCCGGATTCGGGCAAGCCGAACATCCGGATCATCTGCTGCTCGTAGTGCGTCCGGCCGGCCAAGGCCTCCTTCACCGCGGAGGTCTCTATTGCCTTGTGCCACATCGGTTGCAGCTCGCGAGGCGGCCCCGGCAGCACCACGACCGTCGGGGAGCCGGGCACCACAACTCCGGGCGCGGTGCCCACCGGGTCCAGGATTGTCGCGCCGGCCGGAATCAACGCCTGTTTGCGGTTGGCCGCCCGGACCGTCGCGAAATCCGGAGCGCCCGGACCGGTGTAGCGCGCCATCATCGGTTTGATGATCTCGGCGATCCGGGCTTCCAGCTCGTCATCGAGCACGACGTCACGGCCGCAGAACCTGGCGACGGTCTCGACCGTCAGGTCGTCAGCCGTCGGCCCCAGGCCGCCGCTGGTGATGATCAAGTCCACACCCTCGGCGGCCAGGAACCGCAGCTGACTCTCGATGTCCCTGGGCCGGTCGCCACAGATCGTGATGTGCGCCAACTCGACTCCAAGTTCTAGGAGTCGGTCAGCCAACCACGGTCCGTTCCGGTCGGTCACACGTCCGGTGAGTACCTCGGTACCGGTGACGACGATTCCTGCGCGTGCGCTCACCGGTCCGAGATTACGCAGTCAGCGTCAGGGCAAGCCCGGAATCAGCATGACCTCCATCGGCGTCACCGGCGCAACCGGAACGCTCGGCAGGTAGCCGGTGGGAGCGAACGCCGTCGGTGCCGCAGGAACCGGGGCCGAACCGCCGAAGTTCGGCAGCGGGAACGGCAGCACCGAGCTCAGGCTGGCCGGCAGGTTCCCCAGTCCGGGCAGTCCGGTGGCAGCGGCCTGCTGCTGGGGCATCGCGCTCGGCGAGGGCGGCACATTGAAGGTCGCGGTGGCCAGCGGTGCCTGACCGGGTGCCGCGGGCGGAGCGAAGCTGGTGCCGCTCAGCGCCGAGGTGGTGGTCTGCAGCAACTGCTGCGGCAGGCTCGTCGAGGACGCGACCATCTGCTCGACCACGCCGGAGAGCCCCGGGTTGATCGGCGCGGTGTCCGCGTTCGCGGTGGCGCTAGACGCCAGCGCAGTGAGGAACAGACCCGCAGCGGCGCCGGCCGCGACGGTCAGGTACTTACGGATTCGTGACATGGCTTCTCCCCAATCCCAACAACTACAAGGTCGGGACCGAAGTTAGCCGTGTGAAAACTGATGCCTGTGTGACACGAGGGGCGTTTATGCAACCGTTGCGAACCGGAGCCGCGGCAGTTACCGAGCCGGCGTCAGCGGGCCAACCAGCTCTGCGTCTTCGCGAGTTCGGTGGTGTAGGCCAGCAGGATGCCGTCCTCGTAGTGGGCTCCGCCGTTAAGGGTGGTGCTGTCGCGCCAAATCGCGTGGACTTGGTAGACCCCACGGCTGTAGACATCGACACGCTCACGCTGAGTACGCGCCCAGCCTTGCTGCTCTGCCTTTTCCGACAAAGTTTCCCGCGCGTCGGTCGCGGTGGTCTCACTGGTCATGAAGCCGACCCTCTTTTCGCATAGGCCAAACACGCTATCAGCTGCCCAGATGCGTCTCCTTGTGACGCGGCGCGTGACCACGCCGACTGCGGCGACTCCGACGTAACATCGACGGCGATGACCGCAGTACCGAGCGATCCGATAGCCGACGTCGCCGGGACCGAGTCGGGCGCGCGAATCGGGGCGTTCTTCGACCTGGACGGCACGTTGGTCTCTGGGTTCACCGCCACCGCGCATGCCGGGGACCGGATCCGCCGGCGCCAGGCCCGCGCCGGTGAGGTGTTCGGCGTCGTCGAGGCCGCCGTGCGGTATCGCCTGGGGCGTATGCAATTCGAACGGTTGCTGGTGCGCGCGGCGGGCTATCTGCGCGGCGAGACCATCAGCGAACTCAACGACGTCGGCGCACGACTGTTCGCCGACCACATCACCAGCCGGATCTACCCGCACATGCACGAGATCGTGCGGGCGCATCAGCAGCGCGGCCACACCGTCGTACTGAGCTCGTCGGCACTGACCATCCACGCCGAACCGGTGGCCCGGTTCCTGGGTATCGCGCAGGTGCTGTGCAACCGCTTCGAACTCGACGAGCGCGGCGTCCTCACCGGTGACATCGTCAAACCCGTGGTGTGGGGCGCGCAGAAGGCGGCCACCGTGCAGGATTTCTGCGCAGCTAACGGGGTCGACCTCACACAGAGCTTCTTCTATGCCGACGGCGACGAGGACGCTGCGCTGATGGCGCTGGTAGGCCGACCCCGGCCGGTCAATCCCCGCCCCCGGCTGGCGGCGCTGGCCGCCGAACATGGGTGGCCGGTGCTGCGCATCACCGGCCCCGACCGCATCGGCGGGCGATCGTTGCGACGCGCCGCCGGTTTCGGGGTGGCGGTGCTGCGCGCCTTTTCCACGCGCTGAGCCACCCGATGCCCTAAGACACGATTGCCGGTAGTGTTAGGTTTCACCAGCGCACCTAGGCCCGACTGGCCTCACGATGCCGCGTCTGGTACTTAATTAGAACACGTTTCACTTCGATCCCACGCCCCGTGAAGGAGTCCGTCATGCACACTCCCCTCTGCGACGAACTCGGCATCGAGTTCCCGATCTTCGCTTTTACCCACTGTCGCGACGTTGTCGTCGCGGTGAGTAAGGCTGGTGGTTTCGGGGTGCTGGGCGCGGTGGGCTTCACCCCGGAGCAGCTCGAGATCGAGCTGAAGTGGATCGACGAGAACATCGGCGACCACCCGTACGGCGTGGACATCGTCATCCCGAACAAGTACGAGGGCATGGACTCCGGGCAGTCCGCCGAGGAACTGGCCGAGTCGCTGCGCAAGCTGGTCCCCCAGCAGCACCTCGACTTCGGCAAGAAGCTGCTCGCCGACCACGGGGTGCCCGTTGAGGGCGCCGACGCCGACAGCCTGCAGCTGCTCGGCTGGACCGAGGCGACCGCCACCCCGCAGGTCGAGGTCGCGCTGCAGCACCCGAAGGTGACCATGATCGCCAACGCGCTCGGGACTCCCCCGGCGGACATGATCAAGCACATCCACGAGGCGGGCCGCAAGGTCGCCGCACTGTGCGGCTCCGCGCGACAGGCGCAGAAGCACGCTGCGGCCGGGGTGGACATCATCATCGCTCAGGGCGGCGAGGCCGGCGGACACTGCGGCGACGTGGGCTCGATCGTGCTGTGGCCTGAGGTCGTCAAGGCGGTCGCACCGGTACCGGTGCTGGCGGCGGGCGGCATCGGCAGCGGCCAGCAGATCGCCGCGGCCCTCGCACTGGGCGCACAGGGCGCGTGGACCGGTTCGCAGTGGCTGATGGTCGAGGAGTCGTCGAACACCGAGGCCCAGCACGCGGCCTACATCAAGGCCGGCAGCCGCGACACCGTGCGCAGCCGCTCCTTCACCGGCAAGCCCGCCCGGATGCTGCGCAACGACTGGACCGAGGCCTGGGAAGCTCCGGAGAACCCGAAGCCGCTGGGTATGCCGCTGCAGTACATGGTCTCCGGCATGGCCGTGCGTGCCACGAACAAGTACCCGAACGAGAGCGTCGACGTCGCGTTCAACCCGGTCGGCCAGGTCGTCGGCCAGTTCACCAAGGTGGAGAAGACCGCGGCCGTCATCGAGCGGTGGATTCAGGAATACCTTGAGGCCACCGGCACCCTGGAAGCCCTCAACGAGGCATCGGGCGTCTGATCCATTACCGCTCGGCGCCCAGAGAAGTGCGCAGAAACGGTTGTGCGGCAACGACATAAAGGCCGAACACCGCGAACGGCGCCAACAGCGGTAGCCAAGGAAGCTGCCATGGGAACACCGTCGCGACTAACCCCGCGACGGTGAACCCGAGGGCATAGATCACCGTCGGCAGGGTCACCGTGCCGACGTGGCGCAGCGCGAGGTAGCCGACCGCGGCCAGGCCGGACACCGCCGCCGAAACGTCGGGTGGTTCGGCCAGGCCGATTGCGACGGCCGCGAGCAACACCGCCATCGTCGCGGCCGCTTTCCACCGGAGCCCGAGTACCACCGCACCGGCGGCCAGCAGCGCCGCGGTCACTGCCATACCCGATTCGCCCCAACCGGCGACCGCGGCCATCGACAGGCCGGCCAGACCACACAGGGCGGACAGCGCCGGCGACAGCCGCGTGTCGACTCCGGGCGAAAGCGCCATCACCGCACCGCCGCAGGTCTGCGGCGCTGTGTCACCACACGCATCGCCTGCTCCAACGGTTGCTCGTACGGCCAGGAGGCGACATCGACGCCGATGGTGGCCATGTCGCGATACATGGCACTGCGCTGCAGCGTCCAGATCCGGTTCACCAACGGATCCAGGTCGCTCTCGAATGGCGAGCCGCCCAGCACGTCTACCGCGAGCACCACGTGGCCCCGTTTTCGCAGATCGGTCAGCGCCAGCGCGAATTCGGTGTCCAGCAACGTGGAGAACGCAATGATCAAAGCACCCGCCGGGACCGCGGCCCGGGGCGCCAGCGTTCCGGTGGTCGACTCGACTCCGTCGCCGGCGCCGAGCACCGCGTCGACGATGCGATAGAACTGGCGCTGCCCGATCTCCGCACCGACCCAACGCGGGTGGCGGCCACCGAGAATGACGATGCCGGCCCGGTCGCCATTGCGCAGCGCGGTCTGCACCACCTGCGCCGCGCCCAGTACCGACCGTTCGGTCGCCTCGGTCGCCGGGCCGGCAGGCTGCGGGTAGGCGTCGATCAAGACCACTATGTCGGCGCCACGATCGGTCAGGCGCTGGGTGACATGCAGGCTCCCGCGTCGTGCGCTGACCGGCCAATTCACCGCGCGCAGTGGATCACCGGGAACGTAGGCCCGGATGTCGGCGTACTCCACGCCGCGGCCCGGATGCCGGGTCAGGTGGGTCCCCACCCGGTCAAGCAGGTCGCTGTGCGGGACCGGTGTGGACTGCGGCGGCGCCAGCGGGAACACGGTGACCTCGGCGACGTCGACAGTTCCCGTCCCGACCAACAGACCGCCCCGGGCCACAGCGCTCACGGTGGCACGGATCGGATACCGGCCCCAGCGTCCGGCG
Source organism: Mycolicibacter sp. MU0102 (assembly GCF_963378105.1). Classification (NCBI taxonomy): domain Bacteria; kingdom Bacillati; phylum Actinomycetota; class Actinomycetes; order Mycobacteriales; family Mycobacteriaceae; genus Mycobacterium; species Mycobacterium holstebronense. Next base: position 2,219,330 of record NZ_OY726398.1, on the reverse strand, counting down.
ACGGCAGTGACCGTTATTCGGCTCCCAGCCGCGACGGTGGACTCCGTGATCTCGAGACTGAGCGCCGGATGCGCCGACACCGCCAGGCTCACACGCACCACGTCGGCACCCGATACCGTTGCGCCGACCGCCAATTCGACCGACTCCGTCTCGAAGCAGCGTTGCACCGACGGCGCGCCCTGTACCCGCAACCCGGGCACGGGTCGCTGGCTGTCCAGCGAGCACAAGACGGCAAGCAACGGTGCGGCAAACGCGATCAGCTGCCAGCGCGATGCACCCACGGCCAGCACCAAGGCCAGCGCGGCACCGGTGGCCACCGCCTTGGCGAATGGGGATGCCCGCCAATGCATCACAACATCCGCCTCGTAGATGTCGGGGTCGGGCGTCACGGCGGTGGCGCCTGCGGGGTTCGCGGCACCGGCAGCCGCCGCAGCAGCTCCTCCACCACATCGGCGCCCTGAACTCGGCGCACCCACATCTCCGGCCGCAGCGTGATCCGGTGCGCGATCGCCGACGTGGCCAAGCCTTTGACGTCCTCGGGGATCACGTAGTCGCGGCCGAGCAGCAGAGCGCGGGCCCGAGCGAGCTGGACCAGGTCGAGCTCCGATCGCGGGCTGGCCCCCACCGCCACCTGCGGGTGGCGCCGGGTTCCGGTGGCCAGCGACACCACGTAGCGCAGCACGTCGTCGTGCACACTGACCTGTTCCACCGCCTCACGCATCGCCAGCAGATCGTCGGCGTCAACCACCTTGCGCACCGTCGGTAGGGAGGCACCGCGGTCCAGGCGACGACGCAACATGGCCGCCTCCCCCTGCTCCGAGAGATAACCCAGGCGCAGCCTGATCGCGAACCGGTCCAGTTGCGCCTCCGGCAGCGGATAGGTGCCCTCGTACTCGATCGGGTTGTCGGTGGCCAGCACGATGAACGGCGACGGTAACCGATGCGTGTTGCCGTCGATGCTGACCTGACCTTCGGCCATCGCCTCCAGGAGGGCCGCCTGGGTCTTGGGCGGCGTCCGGTTGATCTCGTCGGCCAGCACCAGGTTGGTGAAGATCGGCCCGCGCCGGAAGTCGAAACGCCCCGAGGACATGTCGTAGACCGTCGTGCCGAGCAGGTCGGCGGGCAGCAAGTCAGGAGTGAACTGCACCCGGATGAAATCCAGGCCAAGCGCGGCGGCGAACGACCGTGCGATCAAGGTCTTGCCCAGACCCGGCAAGTCCTCGATGAGCACGTGCCCGCCGGCAAGCACCGTGGTCAGAATCAGGGTTAGGGCGGGGCGCTTGCCCACCACGGCCCGTTCGATCTCGTCGAGCACCGCGGTGCAGCGTTCCCCGGTGGTGGCCGCCGCACCGGACAGCCCGGTGCTCATCGCTGCTCCAGGCGGCACAAAATCTCTTCCAGCACAGCGCGTCCCGGTCCGGATCCGCTGTCTCCGGTGGGCGCGACGTTGCCGGGATCGACCCACGGCCATAGCTCGTCGCCGAACAACAACGCACCGGTCGCAGCGAACGCAGCGGGATCCTTCGCCCTCCCCTGCCCGGTGGAGACCTCGAACCGCCCTGCCAGGATCGGTCGCCATCGCCGATCCCAGTCGGCCCTGGTCGATTCCGACCAGCGGATTCTGGCTTCGGTACCCGAGCGCCAGCGGCGCAGCGCCTCACCGGGCTCGTCGGTAACCGCCGGATCTTCCGGTGGCGCCGAGCCTCCCGTGGTCAACAGGCGCCGGATACCGAGAACCGGCAGCGCGACCGCCAGGCCCGCCGCGCCGAACAACAGCTGACGCTGATTAGTCATCAGCGCCACGAGCTCAGCGCCCACGATCAGCAGGACACCTTGTAGGGCGAGCACTTTCATCGTGTATTCCGCAATTCCTCGAGGACCTGCCGCAGCGCCGCGATCGCATCAGCGCGATCGCGCTCGGTCATCAGGTGGGCGCTGAAGCGCGCCTCGGTGAACAGTTCCACCAGCCGGGTCGCGTTGGCCGCTGGTAGGGCGTGAGCTTCGACGGCTCGCGCCAGCACTTCGGTGGGGGTATCGAAGGCGCGGGGTGCGATATCGGGAACGGCGCCTAGGTTGCGTTCCATCACCGCGTAGCAGGCGATGATCGCCGCCCGTGGCTCGCGACTGGGATCGGCGATCCGGGCTAGGCCGAGTTCTGCTGCCCGAACCAGGTTTTCGTCGGCACTGGGTTCGTCCATGATCGCCGGAAACACGACGGCCTCGGGCGGTGCGGGATGCGGGCGCCGGGCGCGTGCGACGAGGACCGCGGTGGCGAGCAGAGCCAGCAACAGGCTGGAAACGGCCAGCAGATAGGCGGACGCGCCACCGGCTAGTCCGCTGGGCGCGGCCGGTGGCGGGGCCGAAGTGCCCGGCGTGCCCGGCGGCGTCTCACCGGTCCCGGGCACCTCCGTCGGGAGCTCGATTCGGAGCCCGCCACCGAGCTTGGCCAGCATCAGGATGGTCAACAGCCACAGCGCCAGCGCCGCCGCGACGATCAGCACCGCGCGCCAGATCGGTCCTCGTGCCGCTCCAGCGGTCAGGGACAACTGGCCGATGTCGCCGGCCCTCGCGCGTTGATGCCGTGCACGATGCACGACAGCGACGGCGATGATCGTGCCCGACACCGCCAACAGCGCCGCCAGCACAATCGGTTCCACGGTGCTTGCGGCGCTCATGCGGTGTGGCTCACGCGCGGCACCGGGCAGGTATCCGCGCGTCGTGGCGCCGGCCGCGAGCAGCAGCACGCCCAGGGCGATCACTCGCACGGTCGCCCTGTCGCTACCGGCCATCACCGGAACACCAGGTACCTGGGTTTCCCGCCGTCGCCGCGGCATTCCCCATACTGGCACGCCAGGGCTGGAAGCGGCCAGGATCGCGTAGACAGCCCCGCGTCGTTCAGGCCGGGCCGGTCACCCGGACTTCTCGTCGTGCCCGCCGAATTGCTTGCGCATCGCCGAGAGCACCTTCGCGCCGAACTCGAACAGCTGGCGCGAGGCGAATCGCGCGTACAGCGCGGTGGTGAGAACTGGTGCGGGGACGCCCTCGTCGATGGCGGCGATCACGGTCCACCGCCCCTCGCCGGAATCGGAGACCCGGCCGGCGAATTCCTCCAATTGCGGCGACTTCTGCAGCGCGCCGGCGGTCAGATCCAGCAACCAGGAACCGATTACGCTGCCCCGCCGCCAGACCTCGGTGACCTGCTCGATGTCGATGTCGTACCGATAGAACTCGGGATTGCTCAACGGCGCGGTTTCGGCATCACCCTGTTGGTCCTGCTTACCGATGTTGGCGTGGTGCAGGATGTTCAGCCCCTCGGCGATCGAGGCCATCATCCCGTACTCGATGCCGTTGTGCACCATCTTCACGAAGTGCCCGGCTCCCGATGGACCGCAGTACAGATAGCCTTTCTCGGCTTGCCCGATCTCGCCCTCCCGTCCCGGGGTGCGCGGGGCCGCGTCCACCCCCGGAGCCACGGTCGCGAAGATCGGCTCGACATGGTCGAACGCTGCCCGATCGCCGCCGACCATGAGGCAGTAACCCCGGTCGCGGCCCCACACCCCGCCACTGGTGCCGCAATCGAGCAGATGAATACCTTTGTCGGCCAAGATCTTTGCGTGCGCGATGTCGTCGCGGTAATAGGAGTTTCCGCCGTCGATCACGATGTCTCCGGCTTCTAGTGTGCCGGCAAGTTCTTCGATGACCCCCGTGGTGATGGCACCGGCGGGCACCATCACCCACACCACCCGCGGCGCGGACAGCTGCGCCGCAAGCTCGGCCAGCGACGAGACTCCGCTGGTGTTGGGCTCGGTGGTCAATGCGCTGACCGCGTCGGCGTTGTGGTCGTAGACGACGCATTCGTGACCGCCGTCTACCATGCGCCGAACGAGGTTGGCGCCCATTCGACCTAGACCGATCATCCCCAGTTGCATGGTGCGCTGCTCCTTACCGTGAGCGGCTGTCGTCCGCTCGAAGCTAGCGCACCAGTCTGGGCAGAAGCTGACCGGCGGATGCGGCAGGTGCGCTTACCCGACCTGGGCGATCCCCGGCGGGAAGTAGGGACCGATGCCTCCGGTGTAGATACCGGGCTGCCAGCCGCGCGCGCCCAAGCACAGCAGCGGCAGCCCGTCGGGCGATTGCGCGGCCGACTGCGGATTCGGGCACGGCGAACCGATGTCCTGCACCCCGTAGAGCGGGTAGGAGATCTGCCAGAACCCGGTGTCCTTGGGCGGGAACTGGTTGGCGATGAAGTGGCATGCCAGCGCTTGGCCGTTGGGGCCGTGACCGTAGATGAAGCGTTCCCAGCTGAAGCAGGTGTCGCCCTGGCGCTGGCCATCGACCATGCCCGGCACGTCGCCGGGGTAGGCACCGGCAACCGGTGCGGCGTTGATAGCGACTGCACCCGCGGCTCCCACGATGAAAGCAGCTGCAGCTAGTTCACGAATCATTCTTCGCCCTCAGTCTGTCGATCCAGGTCACCCGTCGGCGACGCGTCAGAGCCTAACGGGTGGTCGTCGCACGTCAGCGCGAATCCGTGGAAACCCCACGCGCCCGGCCCGCTAGAGTGCCGCGGATGACCGGAACGCAGTGGCAGCTCGACGCATCGCACGGCCAGCTGCTGGTCCGCACCGATGTGGCGGGGCGAGCGGCAAAGATGGGCCATCGGCTGACCATCGTGATGGAACGCTGGGAAGCAACCGTCTCGCGGTCAGGTGACCGGCCTACCGCGGTAGAGCTGGCAGTCGAGGTCGATTCGCTGCGCGTGTTGCAGGGCGAGGGCGGGATGACGCCGCTGACCGCACCGGAGAAGACGCTGATCCGCGGCAATGCGCTCAAATGCCTCGACAGCAGAAAACATCGCCTGATCCGGTTCAGTTCCAGCGCCATCGAACCGACCGATGACGGCTATCGGCTGAGCGGCGAGCTGGAGATCCACGGCCGGCGCAAGCCGCATGTCGTCGAGCTTCGGGTGACCAATGCGGGCGGCAGCGACTCCTGGCAGCTGAGCGGCGACAGCCGGGTGCTCCACAGCGACTTCGGTGTGCGGCGCTATTCGATGCTCGTGGGGGCGATGCAGGTCGCCGACGAGGTGACGGTGTCCTTCTCGGGGACCCTCACTGCCGACGGGGCCTGACTCAGCGGCCGGGTAGGCCGAAAATGTGGTCCCGCACGCGTTCCAGCCGCGAAGGGACACCATTGGGAGACGATTCCTGCAGGTCCGGAGCGGCCAGCGGTGCGTCCCACAGCGAACCGAACTCGGCGGGCGCCTCTTCCGGTGTCTCGCTCGGGGGCGCGGGGGCGGCAGGTGGCGGCAGGGCTGGTGCGGCCGCCGGGGCCGGGGCGGCGGGCACGGCGACGCGCGCCACCGTGGCGCGCTGCGGTGGCGTCGCATCCGGCTCTACCCTGCTCGGGCCGAGTTGCAAGCTCAACGCGGCGGCTACCGAGGCCACCAACGTCACCGCTCCGGCCGCCAGCATCAGCAGCGCTCCGGCATAGGACAGTGACCGCACACGACGCCGGCCGCCGTTGCCGATCTCCACGCCGGCCGCGGGCGCCTCAAGCGGCGCCGAAATCAATTCGGCATCCGGCGCCAGGGCCTGGGCCGCGCCTCGCGCCAACGCCTGAAACGCCCCGCCCTGGACGAAGACCGGCACCGACAGCGCGGACTCCAGGCGGCGCCCGAGTCGGTCCATACCCCGCACCGATCCGGCCACCAGGAGCATTTCCGGCCGCTGACCTCTCGAGGTCACCGTGTCACCGAGCCAGGCGGTCACATCATCGAGGCCGTTGATCGGGCAGCCGGTGACGATCGCTTCGGCGCAACCCGGCTGGTCGGGCAGGACCAGGGTGGCCACCTCGGCTTCGACGACACATACCGCGGTCCGTGCGTGTGGAACGCCGATTCCGGCGGCCAGCGACATAGCCGCCTGGCTATAGCGCACCGGAACAACGTGCTCGAAGCCGGCGTCCGCCAGCGACTCGAGCAGCAGCGCGGCGCCGACGGCCGCTTCATCGCTCCAGGTCACTGCCACGCCGTGCAGTCGTTCGCCGCGTGCGGCCAACATGGTGCGCAGCTGGTCAGCCACCGCTGAGGCTTGTGCCGCCAGATCTACCGCGTCGGGTCCGGCGTCGCCGACGGCGACACTCACTTCTTCACCGATAACCGTCGGGCAGCCCGAGCCCCCGGCGTCGGCCATGACCCAGCCGATTGTCGACGGCGTGATCGCCAGCCCCAGTACGGTGTCCAAAATCGCGCGCCCCAATCGTCCTGATCTGCGATGTCACCGCGTCTGCTCAGGGCCTTCACCGGGCCCGTGAACGGGATCGGCGGGGCGCCGGAACGGACCGGGGACAGCTCAGGACTGTGTGGTCTTGTCGGCTTACCGGAGGGGAGCCTACGCGTGTCGTCCGGCTTGTCCTAACCGGGTCCGGGGCCAAAATCGGGTATGCTATATGCGAGTCGGATCCCTAGACGGCCGCTGAACTTGCAAATTGCGGCCGTTGCTGCATGTAAGGGCCGATGCCGAAGTGTGGCGCGCGTGGCGTCGCGATCGAGAGATTGAACGGTCCACAGCACGACGACAAGGGGCAGGAATGACAGACGTGAGCAAGGGATTGCGCTGGGCACGCCGACTTTTGGTCGGCGCGATAGCTGCCGCAGCGCTGCCGGGTCTAATCGGCCTGACAGGTAGCGAGGCGACCGCATCGGCGTTCTCCCGGCCGGGTCTGCCGGTCGAGTACCTGCAAGTGCCTTCGGCAGGTATGGGCCGTGACATCAAGGTCCAGTTCCAGCCCGGCGGCTCCGGCAGCCCGGGCCTGTACCTGCTCGACGGCATGCGGGCCCAGGACGACTACAACGGCTGGGACATCAACACCCCGGCATTCGAGTGGTACTACCAGTCGGGCATCTCGGTGATCATGCCGGTCGGTGGCCAGTCCAGCTTCTACAGCGACTGGTACAAGCCGGCTTGCGGCAAGGCGGGCTGCTCCACCTACAAGTGGGAGACCTTCCTCACCAGCGAGCTGCCGGCCTACCTGGCCTCGGAGTACGGAGTGAGCCAGAGCCGCAACGCCGCGGTCGGCCTGTCGATGGCCGGTGCGTCGGCGCTGACGCTGGCGATCTACCACCCCAACCAGTTCACCTACGCCGGTTCGCTGTCGGGCTACATCAACCCCTCGGACGGCAAGAGCTGGATCGGCCTGGCCATGGGTGACGCCGGCGGCTACAAGAAGGAAGACATGTGGGGCCCGGACGACGACCAGGCCTGGTTGCGCAACGACCCCACGGTCAACGTCGGCAAGCTGGTCGCCAACAACACCCGCCTGTGGGTCTACTGCGGTAACGGTCGTCCGAACGAGTTGGGCGGCGACAACATCCCCGCGACGTTCCTCGAGGGCAACTTCATGATCGGCCAGAACAAGAAGTTCCAGGAGCTCTACACCGCGGCCGGCGGCAACAACGCAGTCTTCAACTTCCCCGACTATGGCACCCACAGCTGGGAGTACTGGGGCCAGCAGCTGCAGGCCATGAAGCCCGACCTGCAGAGCCACCTGGGCGCCAGCGGCGGCGGCAGCTAAGTCTGCGCCGACCGCAGCGGTCTTACCACTGGGCCCCATCCGATTCCGGGTGGGGCCCAGTGCTTTGCCTGGAGGGGTTACCGTGGCGTCGCCGACGTGATTGGATGGCGAACATGCAGGGTTCGGCGACAGTACACATGGCGGCCCCGGCCGAGCGGATCTGGGATCTGGTGGCCGACGTTCGCAACATCGGGAAGTTTTCCCCGGAGACCTTTGAGGCGCAGTGGCTCGACGGCGCTGACGGTCCCGCAGTGGGCGCACGATTCCGCGGGCATGTGCGGCGCAACGGGATCGGGCCGGTGTACTGGACCACGTGCCGGGTCACCGAGTGCGAACCGAACCGGGTGTTCGGCTTCGCGGTGCTCGCCGGTGACCGAGCCGTGAACCGGTGGCGCTACCAGCTCACCCCCACTGCGGATGGCACCGACGTCACCGAATCGTTCCAGCTGGCCAAGTCCTTCCTCACCACCGTGTACTACTACGTATTCGGCGGTTTTCTACGGCAGCGCAACAACATTCGCGATATGCGTCGCACCCTGGAGCGAATCCGCGACGTCGCAGAAGAGGCCGCACAGCCCTAGCGGGTCAGCCCAGGCTGTCCGGGTCGGCCAGCGGCAGCAGCAGGAATGACGGGGTGGGACCGCCCTGATGCACTTGGTAAAGCCCGCCCGCCAACGCTTGGCGGGTGGACGCCGTTGGAACCAGGTGCGGGAAATCGTAGGTGGTCACCGTCAGACGCAACCGGTGCCCCGGGGCGATCAGCGCTGCGGTCGGGAAGATCTCGATGTCGTAGGCGGTCAACTCCCCCGGCTCCACCGGTCGCATCGCAGACCGCGTGCTGATGTGATGCGGGCGCAGCACGGTGCCATCGGGCAGGTACCAGGTCCGGTCCGGGTCCAACTCGCGGTGTGAGCCGAGCAGCGCCCCCAGCGTCAGCGGCCGATTGACACCCTCGGGCGCAACATCGTCGAGGTGGGCGACCCACAGTGTCTCGGTGGTGTCGGCGGTCGCCTGCACGCGCAGCGTGATCGGTCCGGCGATCAGTGTCGGCGAGTCGAATGCCTCAGTCGTGTAGGTCAGCGCCCCGCGCTGCACCCGGCGGTTGTCCTGGTCGTGACGGGTACGGCCGCCCGCCGCGGCGGTGGCGTAACTGTTCAGCCCCAACGACCACTGTTCGAGGCTGCGCCCCGACACCGGACCGTGCGAGCGGTACGGCAACGCGGCCAGGCTTTGTTCCTCCTGGGCGTCGGCAGTCAACCGGCCGGCGTGTGACAGGTAGAGCCGGGTCGGTGTCGCCTCGGGAATCGGGTACTCACTGGCGTGATACCAGCGGCGGTCGCCGATTGGTTGGAAGGTGAACGGTGAGCCCGAGATAGCAGCCGCCGTATCGTCTTTCAGCCAATAGTCGAACCAGCGCAGCTGCAGATCCAACAGGTACATACCGTCGTAGTCCGAGACGTGGTACCACGGCCCCATCATCAGTTTGACGCGGTCGGTCAGCGGCTGCCCGGGCTGCATGGGCGCATGGGGCGGGCGGCCGGTGTAGGCGTTCTGCAGCGCCGCGTAGTTCAGCGGTGCGCCGCGCTGAAAGGCATCGTGCCAGCCGCCGGTGAGGAAGACAGCCACGTTGTTGGCGGCGATCTCGGGCAGCACCAGGTCCGGTCGCATGTCGTCCCAGAACGGCCCGTCGTAGGCGGCGTCACCACCGGTGCGCGCCTCGGCGATCAGCGGCCCGAAGTAGCCGCGCTGGTCTTTGCCGCGCTGGCGCACCGCGGCCAGCCCGCCGGCGCGGGGCCGCGAATGGCTTCCCGGGGTGAAGAACTCCAGCGCCGGGTTGATCACGTTGAGCAACGTGTAGATCGAGCCGTAGGCGCGCACCGTCCGCAGGTGCGACACCCCGCCCATGGCGGCGGCATCCCGATAGAAGTCGTTGGCGGCCATCACCGGGAAGATCGCCTTGAGCGGCGAATCCGGGCCGACCGCGGCAGCGGTGAACAGTTGGTTGATGGCCAGGTAGGAGATGCCGAACATGCCGACGCGTCCATTGGCGTTGGGCAGAGTGGACGCCCAGGTGACCAGCTCGACACCGTCGCGGGTCTGGTCCGCGCCGAACATCTCGAACGAGCCACCGGATGCCCCGGTGCCCCGGACGTCGACCATCACCTCGATATAGCCGCGCCGAATCAGATGCGGTGACGGACCGCCGCCGATCTGCGCCGCCGGCGGCGGTGCCAACTTGCCGTAGGGGGTCACCGACAACAGCACCGGGAACGGCCCTTCGGCGGGCGCGCCGGTCTCGGGGACCGTGGGGTAATGAATGTTGGCGCGCAGCACGACTCCGTCGCTCATCTTCACAGCGACGTTGCGCCGAATCCCGACGCCATAGCGCGCGGGCGGCGCGGTCCACTCCGGGCTCAGCGGCGAGGGGCTGCTCGGGCGAACGCGCACGGCCGAACCGGACTTCCGTAGTGCGACACCGGCGGCCCCCGCCGCAGCGGCTGCCGCCAGCACCCATCCGACTCTTCGCGCCGTCCGCCGATCAGCCATGCCCAGACTCTAAACTCCGCACCCGTCCCGCTCGGGCACCTGTCCAGTAGCGGCGTATATTCCGGCGTGTCATGTGCACCTCCGGAAAGGGGCATCGGCATGCCGGCTGACGTCAAACACATCGTCACCGAGATGTGGCAGGCACTATCGCGTCGCGACTGGGACGCGGTGAAACCCTTTCTGGCGCAAGACTGCATCTATGTCGACATGCCGGTGGGTCCGGCTGCCGCCGCCCGCGGGCCACACGACATCGTCAAGCGCCTCAAGATCGGTCTGGAGCCGCTGGCCGGATACGAGAACCATTCGGGCCTGCTGGTCGCCGACGGCGCCGATGTGTTCTACGAGCACTCTGAAACGTGGAACTGGGCCACCGGGGAGACCGCGCTGCTGCGCTTCGTGACGGTGCACAAGGTGATCGACGGGAAGATCACGCTGTGGAAAGACTATTGGGACATGGCCGGCCTGACGGCCCATGCGCCGCCGACCTGGCTGGAAGACTTTGCCGAGGCCGACATGTCGTGGATATTCGACGCCACCGGCCTGATCTGAGTCGGGATCAAGCCCTGCTGGGCAGGGTCAGTGCGCAGGCCTGGCCGATGTCCAGGGTGCGCAGCAGCCGGCCCATACCGAGCCAGAGTGCACACGACAGCGCGAGGTCGGCCAGCAGTTCGTCACTGAGATGCTCGGCGCAGCGCGACCAGAAGTCCTCGTCGTCGCGCAGGCCTGTGTGGTCAGTGGCGAAGCGGTGGGCGAACTCGGCGGCGAGCCGCTCCTGCGCGCTGTAGCCCGGCCAGGTACGCCACTCCGACGCGTGTTCGTACAGTTCCTCATCGACACCCGCTGCCGGGCCGTCGGCGTCACGGGTGTTGACGCACACCGTGCACTCGTTGTCGAAGGCGATCACCATCCGGGCCAGCTCCCGGGTGCGCATCGGCAACCGGCCCTTGCCGTAGACCGCTGTACTGAATGCGCCGATTCCCGCCGCCAGGTCAGGCGATTTAACCATCCAGCCCATCACGTCGTCTTCGGCGAATGTCCCGATTCGGCTCATACTTAGCGATGCTAGCGGTCAGCCGTGGGCGGTGCTGCTGAACTCCGCCGACTCCCCCGCGTCGTCGGGGTCGATGATGGCCCGGCGAGCGATCCGCTGGAGCGCGGCTGAAACCTCGGCGCGATCCGGGCGGCCCTCGAACCCCGGCGAACGGGCCAGTTTGTCGACCACCCAGTCCTGGACCAGCGAGGACACGAACCCGACCTGGCGCAGACCGGCCCGGGTGAGGCCGAGGTGATCGCCTTCGCGCAGCACATAGCCTTGAGACACCAGCTGATCGACGGTGGGTTCGAGGATCTCGTAGGGCACCCGTAGGCGCTTGCCGATGTCACTGAGCCGCGCGGTCCGAAACACCTGCGTGTACCGGTAGATTCGCAGCACCGTCCACAGCCCGGCGACGTCGAGCTGGCAGTCCGGTCGCAGGGCGATGGAGCGCAGCCGCATCCCGGGTTCGTTGTGCAGCAGTCGCCCGATCGCGTTCTCCAGCAGATCGTCCGACGACGCGTTGGTGGGCATGCCGAACCCGTCGCCCAGGTCGACCGCGCTGTCGCGCAGTTCTTTGAGCGGGACCTCACGCAGGAACAGTGCCAACACGAATCCGAGCAGCGCGACCGGCGCGGCGCACAAGAACACCTGTCCGAGGGAGTCGGCATAGGCCGCCACAATCGGCTCCGCCTGCTGCGGCGGCAGGCGGCGCACCGCCTCGGGCGAGTCGGCTGCACCGGCGGCCAGTCCGGCGCTGGCCAGCGCCGGTCCGAGCCGGTGGCTCAGGAAGTTCACGAACAGCGACCCGAACACGGCGGCACCGAACGAGCTGCCGATGGTCCGGAAGAATGTGACCCCGGAGGTGGCGACGCCGAGGTCGGCGAAGCTCGAAGTGTTCTGCACGACGAGCACCAGTACCTGCATCGACAGGCCGATGCCGGCTCCCAGGATCACCAGGTAGACCGACTGCAGCAGCGCCGGCGTGGCGGCATTCATCTGCGACATCAGCGCGAACGCGATCGTCATCAGCGCGGTGCCGACCACCGGAAAGATCTTGTACCGGCCGGTCCGGCCCACCAGTGCCCCGCTGCCGGTGGAGGTCACCAACATCCCCACCACCATCGGCAGGGTGCGCAGGCCCGAGGTGATCGCCGAGACACCGTCGACGTACTGCATGAAGGTGGGCAGGAAGGTCAGCGCGCCCAGCATCGCGAAGCCGACGACGAACGCCAGCACACAGCACACGGTGAACACCGGGTCGGCGAACAGCCGGGTCGGCAGGATGGGCGCCGCAGCCCGGTTCTCCACCCAGACGAACAGGGCCAGTGCCACCACCGACGCCCCGAACATGCCGATGATCGCCCATGAACCCCAGGCGTAGCGGCTGCCACCCCAGCTGGTGGCCAGCGTCAATCCGGTGGCGCCCAAGCCGATCAACACGATCCCGGCGTAGTCGATGACGGGCTTGGCGCGGCCCGCCAACGCCGGGATCGCGACGCCGGCCACGATCAACACCACCACCGAAATCGGCAGATTGATCCAGAACGCCCATCGCCAGGTGAGGTAGTCGGTGACGTAGCCGCCCAGCAGCGGGCCGATGACGGTGGTGACCCCGAAGACCGCGCCCAGCATGCCCTGGTAGCGGCCCCGGTCGCGCAGCGGAATGACTTCACCGATGAGTGCCGCTGCGGTGACGGTGACCGCGCCCCCGCCGATGCCCTGCAGCGCCCGCGCGGCGACCAGCATGCCCATCGAGCCGGCCAACCCGCACAGCACCGAGCCGGCGACAAAGCACAACACGGCGGCCTGGAACACCCGCTTGCGGCCGAACAGGTCGCCGAGCTTGCCCGCCAGGATGGTCGCGATCGTGGACGTCAGCAGGTAGCTCGTGACCACCCACGACTGGTGCCCGGCGTTGCCCAGGTCCGAGACGATCGTGGGCAAGGCGGTCGCCACGATGGTCTGGTCGAGCGCGGCCATCAGCATGCCGAACACGATCGCGGTGAAGATCAAGTTGCGGCGGTGCGGGCTGACCGGCGCGGGTCGCACATCGTCGGCGACCGGCGTCGATGCGGTCATACTCGCCTTCCGTCGGCGGTGGACGCTCCGCCGATCAGGACGGCGGGCGGGAGACGCACTGCGCCGAGTACAGCGCCTCGCCGAGCTTGTCCATCAGCTCCAGTTGGGTTTCCAGGTGGTCGATGTGGGATTCCTCATCGACGAGGATGGTCTCGAGAAGCTTGGCGGTGGTGCTGTCCTGCTTCTCGCGACACATGACGATGCCCGGCCGCAACCGGTTGAGCACGTCGATTTCCAGCGCCAGGTCGCTCTCGAACTGTTCGCGCAGGTTCTGTCCGATGCGCAGCGACCCGATGCGCTGATAGTTCGGCAGGCCGCCGAGCAGCAGAATCCGATCGGTGACCGACTCGGCGTGGCGCATCTCCTCCATGGACTCTTCGCGGGTGTGGCCGGCCAATTCGGTGAAACCCCAGTTGTCCTGCATCTTTGCGTGCAAGAAGTACTGGTTGATCGCGGTGAGCTCACTGGTCAGCTGCTCGTTGAGCAGTTTGAGAACCTCGGGGTCGCCTTGCATGATCTCTCCTCTGATGTGAAGAACCTCGCATGCCGGCCGCGACGGACGGGGCTTGAATCATCGCCGTAACGCGCCAAATTCAATCTAATGCAGGCCGCCGCCCGCAGGGGGGTGTTTACCCGCGTCTCGGCGCGTCGAATCGCCGCACCGCCTTGGGGTCTTCGGGCGAGTGTGAGATCGCCGTACGTCACCGGACCCGTGCTAGGTGCGCCTTACTTAGGTTAGACTCTACTAATATGAGACTCGTTTCGCCCGGCAATCGTGTCGGCATTTCGGGCAGCGGTATCTCGCAGCGAGACGATCCGCATTCCCTGGTGCTGGCGCTGGACTACCGGGTCGACGACGTGGGCCGGACGTGGTCGCTGATTCAGCGGGACCATTCCCCGCTTGTCGACCTGGGCGCCCGCCATGCGGTGCTCTACACGTCGGAGTTCGAGCCGGACCGGGTGCTGGTCACGATCGGCCTGCGGCACCGGATCTCGGTCAAGGAGCTCTTGCGCTCCCCCGCGGTCTTCGAATGGTTTGACCGCTCCGGCGTCAACGATCTGCCTGCGATCTTCGCCGGCGAGGTCACCGAAAAGATCAGCCTGGCCCAGCCCGCCGACGAACCGGATGGTTCGGAGGTGATCGTCGGAGCGGTTGCCACCGTCGCCGACCCCGCGGACCTGATGGCCAAAGTGCACGCCGGATTGGACCGGTTCGCCGACGCGGGAGTGCGCAAAGTGTGGGTGTATCAAGCAGTCGATGACGGACATGAGGTGATGACACTGCTGGAAATCGACAGTGCGGCAAGTGCACAGCGATGGATCGACCACCCGGACACCGCCGCGGAGTGGATGTCCGGCATCGGAATCGGTGGATACCCCCGGCCGTTCGTCGGGAAGGTCGCCACCTCGATCGATCTGATGGCGCCCGTGGGCGACGGTCGGTAGGGGTATCGCATGTACGTATGCCTGTGTGTCGGAGCCACCAATCAGATGGTGTCCGACGCCGTCGCCGCCGGGGCGTCGACGTCGAAAGAGGTAGCCGCGATGTGCGGCGCGGGTGGCGACTGCGGCCGGTGCCGCTGCACCGTTCGCGGCATCATCGAGGCCACCCTGGCCGCGACGCCCACCGCCGCCGACAACGGAGCGCTGCGGCGCCTCGCGCTGGACATCAGCCCCGTCGGGTCACACTGATTCGCCGCCTCGCCGGCCGGTGAATTCGGCCAGCGCATCGGCGTTGGCTTGGCCACCCAAGAGCTCGGCGAAGAACGCGTTCTCCCGCTCGACCGCAGCCAGGGTCTCTGCCCGCGTCGGCTCGACCATCGCACTCTTGACCGCCATCAGGCTCGAAATCGGCCGGGATGCAAGAACTTCCGCATGCCGGCGGGCCTCGCCCAGGAGCCCGTCGGGCTCGCAGACCGCGAAGACCAAGCCCATCCGCAGCGCCTCGTCAGCGATGATCCACTCCGAGGACATCAGTAGCCAGGCCGCGTTCTGCCGTCCCATCAATCGCGGAAGCAGGTAGGACGAGGCCGCCTCCGGGGCCACCCCCAGGCTGGTGAACGGACACTTCAGCCTCGCGCTCGATGACATGAACGCCAGGTCGGCGAAGCCCAGGATCGTCGTTCCGATCCCCAGGCCGAGACCGTTGACGGCGCAGATCAGCGGCTTCGGGAATTGCCCCAGCGCGGCGATGAGACCGCGAAAGCCGTGTTTACCGGGCACGAAATCCGGGTCGGTCACCATGGCCTGCATCTCAGCCAGGTCGGTGCCGGCGCTGAACGCCCGGCCCGCCCCGGTGATCAGGACCACCGCGACCTCGGGGTCCTCGGCGGCGGCAAGCAACGCCTCGGCGGTGGCGTCGTAGAGCGCCTCGTTGAACGCGTTGAGCGCCTCGGGGCGATTCAGCGTGAGAGTCCGAACCCGGTTCTCGTCTTCGATCGTCAGGATCACCCGTGCAGCCTAAACGCCGCCGACCGACCCGCGACCGCGACGCTACTCAGACCAGCGCGACCTGGTGGCCCGCGGCGACGACGCCGCCGATGATGCCCGCCAGCCGCCGATAGGACTCGTCGCGTCCACTGGAGGTGCGAAACACCAGCCCGATCCGTCGGCCCGGCCGAGGCGGCGCGAAGTAGGCCAATGCCAGCCCGTTGCGCTCCGCTTCGACCGCCACCGCGGTCTGCGGAATCAACGTCACCCCCAGCCCACCATTGACGCACTGGACCGCGGTGGCCAACGATGCGGCGCGGGTGGTGGCCAACTCGGCACGAACTCCCGCGTTACGGCAGATCTCCAAGGTCTGGTCGCGCAGGCAATGGCCCTCGTCGAGCAGCAGCAACGGTAGGTCCGCCAGCGCGGTCGGCGGTACCCGACGCTTACCGGCCAGCGCGTGGCCGGGCGGCAGCGCCAACACGAAATCCTCCTCGTAGATCGGTATTTCACTCAGTCCGGGCACCTCAGCCGGTAACGCCATCACGGCCGCGTCGACCGCGCCCTCGCGCAGCCCAGTGAGCAGCCGTTCGGTCTGGTCTTCGATCACGCGCAGATTGAGGTCCGGCAGTTGTTCGGACAATCCGGCCAGCACAGCGGGCAGCACATACGGCGCCACCGTCGGGATCAGTCCGAGCCGCATGGCACCCTGCAGCGGGTCGGCCACCCCGGCGGCAGCCGCCGAGAACTGCGCCGCCGCATCCAACACTGCGTGGGCGTGCGGCAGCAATTGCTGCCCCTCGGCGGTCAGGAAGACCCGCCGGGTGGAGCGCTCGATGAGTTGGACGCCCAACCCGGCCTCCAACGACGACAAGGCCTGCGACAGCGTTGACTGGCTCAGGCCCAGCCCGGCGGCTGCCAGGCTGAAGTGGTGCTTCTCGGCCACGGCGGTGAACGCCCGCAGCCCCGCCAGCGTCGGATGATAACTTGTATCGGCCATGCCGATTAGTATAGTGCAAAGCATCACCTTTCATTTTTAATCAAGATGAGGCAGGATGGAGCCTGCGGGCGATCGACTCGCCCCGAACACCCTTAAAACTCAAAACCATGAGGAGTGACATGGCACTGCTGACCATCGGCGACCAGTTCCCGGCCTACAGCCTGACCGCGTTGGTCGCGGGCGATCTGACCAAGATCGACGCGAAGGGTCCCGAGGACTTCTTCACCACCATCACCAGCGACGACCACAAGGGCAAGTGGCGGATCATCTTCTTCTGGCCCAAGGACTTCACCTTCGTGTGCCCCACCGAGATCGCCGCGTTCGGCAAGCTGAACGACGAGTTCGCCGACCGCGACGCGCAGGTTCTCGGGGCGTCGACCGACAACGAGTTCGTGCACTACAACTGGCGCCTCGATCACGCGGACCTCAAGACGCTGCCGTTCCCGATGCTCGCCGACCTCAAGCGCGAGCTGGTCGAGGCCACCGGCGTGCTCAACGCCGACGGGGTCGCTGACCGGGCCACCTTCATCGTCGACCCCAACAACGAGATTCAGTTCGTCTCGGTGACCGCCGGGTCGGTGGGCCGCAACGTCGACGAGGTGCTGCGGGTGCTCGACGCCCTGCAGTCCGACGAGCTGTGCGCCTGCAACTGGAAGAAGGGCGAGGCCACCCTGAACGTCGGCGAGCTGCTCAAGGAATCTCTCTAGATCGCAGCCGGATGAATCGCGCTCGCGGTGATGTCGGGCGCCAGGATGAGGAGGAACAGCGCCAATGAGTATTGAGAACCTCAAGAACGCGATCCCGGAGTACGCCAAGGACCTCAAGCTCAACCTGGGTTCGATCGCCCGCACCACGGTCCTGAACGAAGAACAGCTCTGGGGCAGCCTGCTGGCCACTGCCGCGGCCACCCGCAACGCCACAGTGCTGGCCGAGATCGGGGCCGAGGCCGCCGACAACCTGTCGGCGGAGGCCTATCAGGCCGCCCTGGGCGCCGCGTCGATCATGGGCATGAACAACGTGTTCTACCGTGGTCGGCACTTCCTGGACGGCAGCTACGACGACCTGCGGCCCGGGTTGCGGATGAACATCATCGGCAACCCGGGGGTCGACAAGGCCAACTTCGAACTGTGGAGCTTCGCCGTCTCGGCCATCAACGGCTGCCAGGCGTGCGTTGCCTCCCACGAACAGGTCGTTCGGGAGGCGGGCGTCGGCCGCGAAGCGGTGCTGGAAGCTCTCAAGGTCGCCTCGATCGTGGCCGGGGTGGCGCAGGCGGTCTTCGCCGCCAGCGCCGACCCGACCGCTACCTAGGCGTTACAAGGCGGTCCAGTCCCTATCGGCGCGCGCCGGGCGATGCCCGGCGCGCGCCGTAGACTTTGATCTCGTGACGCTCAGCGACGCCGACCGTGGTCATCTGGCCCGCTGCGTCGAATTGGCCGGCGAGGCTTTGATACACGGCGACGATCCGTTCGGATCCCTGCTGGTCGACGCCGACGGCACGGTGCTCTTCGAGGACCGCAACCGGGCCGGCGACGGCGATGCCACCCGCCATCCCGAGTTCACCATCGCCCAGTGGGCGGTGGCCAATCTCATTCCGGCGCAACGTATCCAGACCACCGTTTACACCTCTGGCGAACATTGCACGATGTGCGCCGCGGCCCACGCCTGGGTCGGATTGGGCCGGATCGTCTACGCCTCATCGGCGGCGCAACTGACCGAATGGCTGCGCGAGCTGCAGGTGCCGGCGGCCCCGGTGGCCCCGCTGCCGATCACCACAGTCGCTCCCCACGCGGTGGTCGACGGGCCGGCGCCGGAATTCGAACAGGACTTGAAGGCGCTGTTTAGGGCCCGCTACCAAAATCGGTAATCCTCACCCGCGGGCAAGCCACGCCAGTCGGTCCAGGGTCACCGGATCCTCCTGCCCGTCGTAATAGCGGTCCAGCACCGCACGAAAGTCGCGGCAGCAGCACCGGCCGACGTGGCCACCACCCTCACACGCCCGCCCGAACAACGTCATCGAGGAACGCAGTTTAATGTCGTCGGGCCAGCCCAAGATCTCCTCGATGGACCGGCCACCGACCGCGTTGATCAGGCCCACGCACTCCTGCAGTCGCGGTCCCAGCACGGCGTGCGCCAGGTAGGCGCGTGCCTCGGCGGGCGACGCGATGCCGTAACGCTGGGCCATCGCGCTGCCCCCCAAGCCGGCGAGCTGCGGAAAGACGAACCACATCCAGTGGCTGCGCTTGCGGCCGGCACGCAATTCGGCGATCACGGTGTCGTACACCGCGGCCTGTGCGTCGACGAAACGCTGTAGCCCGAATGGGTCGGTGCTTCCGGCCATGCCATCAACCGTGGCACAGTTCGACGTGCAGCAGGGAAGGAGTCAGCGATGTCGGCGATCAGGCGGCGCGTTCCCAGGATCGGTGATCTTGCACCACTGATCCGTTTCCGCAGGCCACGGTTGAACCGCACCGCGCGTCGACTTGAGACGGCACTGACCGTCGAAGACCTACGCCTGCTCGCCAAACGGCGCACTCCCCGAGCCGCCTTCGACTACACCGACGGCGCCGCCGAAGACGAGATCTCGCTGGAACGAGCCCGACAGGCCTTCCGGGACATCGAGTTTCATCCGGCCATCCTGCGCGACGTCTCAACTGTCGACACCAGCCGCGAGGTGCTCGGCGCGCCGGTGGCGTTGCCGTTCGCGATCGCACCGACCGGCTTCACCCGCCTGATGCACACCGCGGGCGAGCTGGCCGGCGCCCGCGCCGCCGAGGCCGCCGGTATCCCGTTCGCGCTGTCGACCTTGGGCACCGCCTCGATCGAAGATGTCGCTGCGGCCGCTCCCAGGGCACGCCGCTGGTTTCAGCTGTACATGTGGCATGACCGCGACCGGTCGATGGCGCTGCTGCGGCGCGCCGCCGAAGCCGGCTACGACACCCTGCTGGCGACCGTCGACTGTCCGGTCGCCGGAGCGCGGCGACGCGACTCCCGCAACGGCATGTCCATCCCACCGGCACTGACGCTGCGCACGGTCGCCGATGCCGCGGTGCATCCGGCCTGGTGGTTCGACCTGCTCACCACCGAACCGTTGTCCTTTGCCTCGCTGGACCGATGGTCGGGCACCGTCGCGCAGTACATGGACACCATGTTCGATCCGAGCCTCACCTTCGACGATCTGGCCTGGGTCAAGTCCCAATGGCCGGGCCGGTTCGTCGTCAAAGGCATCCAGAGCCTCGCCGATGCCCGCGCGGTGGTCGATCGGGGTGTGGACGGCATCGTGCTGTCCAACCACGGCGGCCGCCAGCTCGATCGAGCGCCGGTACCGTTCCAGCTGCTGCCCGAAGTGGCGCGCGAGGTAGGGGCCGACACCGAAATCCTGCTGGACACCGGCATCATGTCCGGCGCCGACATCGTCGCGGCGATCGCGCTGGGTGCCCGCTGCACCCTGATCGGCCGGGCCTACCTCTATGGCCTGATGGCCGGCGGGCAGGCCGGCGTGCAGCGCGTGATCGACATCCTCGCCGAGCAGATCCGGCGCACCATGCGACTACTCGGGGTCAGCGACCTGTCCGAGCTGACGCCGCAGCATGTCACCCAGTTGCAACGACTGGTGCCGCGCCGGTAGCCGCGGCGCGCCTCGCTCAGAACGCGGGAGCCCGCGTCACCAGGGCGGCGATCATGTCGTTGAGCGCACCCGCCTCGTCGGTGATGTGCTCGCCACAGGCTTTGACGTCGATTACCGTGTCGGCCACCGCGTTGAGCACCCGCTGGCAACCGTAGCCCTCGGAACCCAGGGTGTAGGTCTGCGAGATCCGCGGTGCACTACCCACGGCGTCCCCGATATTCCAGGTGTAAGTGTTGTGGTCTGGGTAGGTCACCGTCACCGCCTGGCCCGCACAACCCCGCCACTGCGCCACCGACTGCTCAACGAACGCCGCCGCCCGCCCGGAGTTCGGGGCGAACGCCACAATGTCCTGGTCCACGAAAGGCCGGCCGTTGACGCCGGCGCGTTGCAGGCCGCCCGGCTCCTCCAGCACCTTCCACGCCGCCCGCTGGGCCTGGCTGTCCCGGTAAACCTCGTCCAAGCCCGGGTAGAGAACACCCAAGCATTCCGGCTGTGACGCCGTTATTGCTCCGGCGGGCTTGAGCGCTTCGAGGTCGGCCTGCACGGTCTCCATTGCGGGGGTGGCCATCACAGCCTGTACGTCGTCGTCAGCGGCCAGATTCGGTGCCGGCGCCTCCGGTGGAGTGCGGGTCAGTCCGAATGCCAGCGCGCCGGCCGCCGCCACCGCCACGGCCGCGCCGGCGAGCAGCAGCTTCTTCGCCGGCCCTCCCCGAGGTCGCTGAGCGGCGCCAGCGCGATCCGAACCGTCCGCACTGGCCCGCGTGACTTCGGGCGCCGGCCGGGCGATCACGGGCCTCGGCCCGGTAACCGCGGCGACCGGCATGCCGACGGTGGCGGCAGTGAAGCTCGGGTCATTGGCGGCCAGAACCGCGTCGACGTCGGTTCGGGTTCGCACGGTAACGTCCGGCCGGTCGCGCAACCGGCACAGGAGCTGGACGATGTCGTTGCGGACAGTGGGATCGTGACAGTCCTCGTCGAGCCGCGAACGAAGCTCCAAGACGAGTTCGCCCTGCTTGTGGTAGCTCAGCTCGGGTCCCGACAACTCCGACGAGAGCCGCATCAGGTAGGCGAAGGGCACCATCGGCTCCTCCGGCAACTGTGCGGGCAGCGGTACCGCACGGCGCGACAAGCTCTGCAGGGCGGCGACCAATCGAGCGTGGGCGGCGGCGTCACGCATCCGGTAGTCGATGATCTGAGTCGCCGCAAGTGGGGTCACACGCACACTGTCGACCGGGCCGATCTGCACCGGCAGAACCGGTCGTTGCAGCGCCCGCGCGTAGGCCAACTCCGCCTGACAGGGCTTGGACCGCAGTGAGTTGTTGGACAAAGCGACGACGAACACCGAGCAACACCGAATCCGGTCCAGGATCGTCTGCCACCACGCCTCACCACCGCCCAGCTCTTCGTCCAGCCACACCTGCTGGTCGGCGCGGCGCAGGACGGAAACCAGCGGATCGACTGACGCGCGATCCTGGCTGGCGTAACTGACAAACAGCATGGGCCTCTCCAGAGCTGGTGCGCGCAGAAGCGCACCGAATCGTCCTCCAGTTTGTAAGACTGAAGGCCGATATCGGTCGTCCTGCGTCCGGGTTAGTGTACGAGAGCAGAGCGCTTTTGTGATGGGCCGTTCGGCCCCGCCCAAAAAGCGCAGGAGGAGAAGTGTCGATGACCGGTCCCGCGGCCGAACCGAGTGCTCAGGCAAAGCCCGGGCGCGAAGCCCCGCCACCGGAGACGCTGCAGCACAAGGTGCTGACCGGGCTGACCGATCCACACTGGTACTGGCTGCTGATCCCGGCGGGGATCGTTGCCTTCGTGCTGGGGCTCTGGGGCTACGGCTCCTACGAGGGAGGCGAGCATTCGTACTCCGACGCGGTCTATGGCGCGGTCAAGTTGTTCTTCCTGCACGCGGCCCCCCAACCGGAGAACCACGTCGGCCCCGCCCTAGATATCGCACGCTTCCTGGCGCCGGTGGTAGCCGGGTGGGCGGCGCTCATTGCGCTGGTATCGATGTTCCGGGATCGGGTGCAGCAACTGCTTATCCCGTTCAAGCACGGGCATGTGGTGGTCTGCGGTCTGGGCTATGCCGGGTTCGAGTTCGTCCGCGAGCTCCGTGCCGCGGGATACCGGGCCGTCATCATCGAGTCCGATGAGGCCAACCCTCGAATCAGGACTTGCCGCAACTGGGGATTCCCGGTCGTCCTCGGCGACGCTCAGCTCAGCGCAACCCTTGAATCAGCTGGAGTGCGGCGCGCAGCCCGGCTGCTCGCGGTGACATCGGACAGCGTTGCCAACACCGAAATCGTCACGCTGGCACGTCGTTTGGCCGATGACTCCAAGATTTCACGCAGGACCTTCGGCCGCTCAAGCAAAGACCACTTGCGCTGCCTGGCGCGCATCGAGGACCCCGGGCTATGCGTGCTGTTGCGGCTCGCGGAGTTCAATCGCGGCGATGACCGGATGGTCGTCGACTTCTTCAACATCGACACTGTCGGCGCTCGGCTGCTACTGGCCGAACATCCGGTGCGAATCGTGCAGCGGCCCCACATCGCCGTCGCCCACCTTGATGGCGTCGGATCGGGATTGGTGTTTCAGGCAGCCCGCCAATGGCACGAGGAACGCGTAGACGACCAGCCCCTGCGGGTGACGGTGCTCGACGACCAGGCCGCTGCCAAGGTGGCCAAGCTAGTGGCCAATTACCCCTCCCTCGAGGAAGTCTGCGAATTCCACTGCTCGCCTGCCTCGGTACGCGACATCGATCGGGTGGCGCAGGACACCGACTGCCCGATTACCCAGGCCTACGTGACCGGCTACCACGACGAACGCAACGTCGAGTCGGCGTTGAACCTGCGCCGCGCCCTCGACAACACCGTACCGGTGGTCACCACCATCTCACGCGCCTACGGTGTGGCCGACCTGCTCGAGGAGCAGGCGCTCGGCGGCTCCGGGGTCACGGTGTTCCGGACTCTGCAGGAGACCTGCACCGTGGAGCTCGTCGAGGGCGGATCCCTGGAGGCCGTTGCCCACGAAATCCACCGGCGCTACTGCCTGATGCAACCCGCTGGCGCGCCGGCGCCCCCGCCCTGGCCGGAGTTGGCGGATGCGCTCAAGGACTCCAGCCGGGCCCAAGCCCGCCACATCGGGGTGAAGCTGCGCAGCATCGGCTGCGTCATCGCTCCCCTGCGCAACTGGCATGCCCGCGACTTCCAGTTCACCGACGACGAGATGGACAAGCTGGGCACCATGGAGCACGACCGGTGGATGCACGAGAAGCTCGACGCCGGTTGGACTCTGGGCGACGAAGACCCGGTGCTCAAGAAGGACCCGCACCTGGTGCCGATGGAGCAATTGCCACCCGAGGTCGCTGAGGTCGACCGGATCTTCGTGCGGGCGATCCCGGAGATGCTGGCGGCTGTCGGCCTGGAGATCATCGACGTAGCCCAGACCGCTCCGAGATATCCGGCGCGCAGCCTCTCGCACTAGCGCTCGCGCACCCGCGGGTCGTGGCGGGTTTTCGCTACGACGAATCCGGGTATATGCGCTGCTGTGATTGCCCACAAGGAACTGGTACGCCGATTGCTGCGGCGTGCGGGAACCACCTATGCCCAAGAGGCCGGCATCCGGTTGCGCAACCAGCCCATGCCGCTGTTCCAGCTGCTGATGCTGTGCATGCTTGCCAGCAAGCCCATCGACGCCAGCATCGCGGCCCGCGCCGCCCGCGAGCTGTTCAAGTGCGGGTTGCGTACCCCGCACAAGGTGCTCGAAGCCGATCGACAAACGCTGATCGACGCCATGGGCCGGGCCCATTACCGCCGCTACGACGAGAGTTCGGCCACCATGCTGGTCGAGTTGGCCGAAGCGGTGCAGACGGACTACGGCGGCGATCTTCGGCTGCTGGCGGAACGCAGCGGGCGCGACATCGCAGCGGCCGCCGAGGCGTTGAAGTCCTTCAAGGGAATCGGTGATGTCGGTGCGAGCATCTTTCTCCGCGAGGTCCAAGACGTGTGGCCCTGGGCCCGCTCTACCTTCGACGACCGCGCGCTGGATGCCGCGCGCGATCTCGGGTTACCCAGTGACGCAAAGCAACTCGGTGCACTGTCGCAGGGTCGCAATGCCGAGCTCGCTGCGGCTCTGGTGCGCTACTCCGCCGACGCCGGTGTCCGCGAGCGGCTGACCGAATGACGAGCGGAGGACAACACGTGTCGACATCGGCCACGTTCGTGATCGTCGGCGCCGGTCTGGCCGGGGCCAAGGCCGCCGAAGCACTCCGCGACAAGAACTTCGACGGAACGATCGTGCTTGTCGGGGAGGAACAACAGCTGCCTTACGAGCGGCCACCATTGTCCAAGGAATTCCTCGCGGGCAAGAAGACCCTCGACGACTTCACCGTGAAACCCCAATCCTGGTACCGCGACCACAAGATCGACCTACGGCTGGGTAACCGCGTCACCAGTGTGGATCCGTCCGCTCACAGCGTCACGCTGTCCGACGGCACCAGCCTTGGCTACGACAGACTGCTGTTGGCGACGGGTTCACGGTCGCGGCGGCTACCGATCCCGGGAGCCGACGCCCCGCGCGTGCACTATCTGCGGACTTTCGAGGATGCCTCGGCGCTGGATTCGGCGCTGGCGAGCGGTGATTCGCTGGCGGTGGTGGGTGCGGGCTGGATCGGTATGGAGGTGGCCGCAGCCGCACGCCAGCGCGGCGTCGACGTCACCGTGGTCGAAAGTGCCGCGCTGCCGCTGCTGGCCGGTCTCGGCGCGGAGAACGCCGCGGTCTTCGCCGACCTGCACCGCGAGCATGGCGTCGACCTGCGTACCGGGGCGACGGTCGCCGAGATCACCACCGCCGGCGGTGCCGCCGCCGGCCTGCGACTGGGCGACGGCTCGCAGATCCGCGCGGACGCAGTGCTCGTCGCGGTCGGCGCCCAGCCCAACATCGAATTGGCCCAGCAGGCCGGCCTTTCCACCAGTGACGGCGGCGTGGTCGTGGACGCCGGGCTGCGCAGCAGCGACCCCGACATCTATGCCGTCGGCGACATCGCGGCCGCGCAGCATCCGTTGTTCGGCACCCGGATCCGGACCGAGCACTGGGCCAACGCCCTCAAACAACCGGCGGTCGCTGTGTCCGGCATGCTCGGCGAAGCCGCCGAATACACCGAGCTGCCCTATTTTTTCACCGACCAATACGACCTCGGCATGGAGTATGTCGGCTACGCGCCGCACTACGCCCGCGTGGTGTTTCGCGGCGATCCCACCGGCCGCGAATACACCAGCTTCTGGCTCGATGACGACAACCGGGTGCTCGCCGGGATGAACGTCAACATCTGGGAGGGCCTCGACGACATCAAGGCGTTGATCAACGCCCAGGCACCCGTCAACCCGGACCGGCTGACCACCTAGCGCAGCGTCGCGGTGCCGTCTTCATGCACGTCGACCGAAGCACCGGCGATATCCTCGCGCACCGTCGACTCGGCGGCATCGGGGTCTCGCAGCACCGCCAGGGTCCGCGAACCGTCGGGCGTGCGGACCGCCAAGAACGCCTGCAGCGGGCGTCCGTCGCGATCGAACGGTGTGGTCCACGACTCCACCTCACCGATCCCCTGCCACTGCACCACCGACGGCCGAGTGGCCTGCGCGTCCACCTCGGGTTGCACGTCCTCCCAACGGAATCCCTCCGGTGGCGGCTGCGTTCCGTACACCCCGAAACTGTGCTTGGTCAGGTAGCCGCCGTTGGCGGTGATCAGGCCGCGCCGCCCGGGATTGGCCACCAGCAGTTCGGCCAGGGTGGCGATCGAATGCATGACGTAGTTGTTCCATGGGCCACCGGCGAAGGTGAGCCCGCCGGTCACCGTCAGCGGCCGGCCGGGGTCATCGACGGCAAGCCCGAGTTCGGCCGCCGCCACCTGCACCGCAGACGGGAAGCACGAGTACAGGTCGACGTGATCGATGTCGCCGACACCGGCCCCGGCCAGCTCCAATGCCCGGGCCCCCGCGATCCGGATCGCCGGCGATCGGTGCAGTTCGGCGCGGTTGGCAATGGCATAGGTGTCGTGGGCGTCGGTACCGGCCTGCGGGAAAATCCAGTTCTCGGTGGGGATCCGCAACTCGGTGGCGGTCTGAACCGAGGTGAGCACCAGCGCGGCCGCCTGATCGACCATGTTGTTGGAGTTCATCAACTTGGTGTAGGGCCAGCTGATCATCCGGTTCTTCGGACCCGGCTGCCAGATCTCCTCCGCGGCCACCGGGTTCCGGATCCACGCGTGCGGGTTGTCGACTGCGACCGCATTGAACCGAGACCACAGTTCACCGATGCGCCGGCGGTGGTCTTCGACCTTCTCCCCCGCGGCGATCCGCAACGCCTGTTCGAACAGTGGGTAGACGTAGGCGGGCCGGTCCAATCCGATGCGCTCTTCGGCCGGGCCGACCATCGGCACGTCTTCGCCCTCGCATTGGGCTATCGGGACCGAGTCGTCCTGCTGCGTCCAGGCCAGTTTGCCGCCGGCACGCCGCAGCCTGGTCCGGGTGCGCCACGTCTCGCCGCCGGCCACCAGCACGACGCCGGCTCGGCCGTCGCGGATGTCCAGGCAGGCCTGATTCA
The DNA here is from genome assembly GCF_963378105.1 of Mycolicibacter sp. MU0102. Classification (NCBI taxonomy): domain Bacteria; kingdom Bacillati; phylum Actinomycetota; class Actinomycetes; order Mycobacteriales; family Mycobacteriaceae; genus Mycobacterium; species Mycobacterium holstebronense. Next base: position 2,192,441 of record NZ_OY726398.1, on the reverse strand, counting down.
CCAGGGACTGCGGCACGTTGCCGCCCACCGGGCTGTACCGGGTGGCGGGGCGCTGCGCCCCGATCCGCTGTCCGAGCAACGCGCCCGGATCGCGGTAACGCGCTGAGAGCAGGTTCACCACCCGAATCGAGTCGACCGCACGCAGCACCCGGTCGTGGGCGGCATGGCGTGCCGCGGCAACCATGAGATCGACGGGTTCTATCGCGTCGGTGTCGTCGCGGTGGTTGACCTGGCCGTAGCCGATCAGTACCGGTGTCCGGGGGTCGACAGGCATGGACGTCAGACTAATCCGCCGGGCTCATGCGGCGGTCGCAGCTTCGCCTCTCCTCCGTCGAGCCTCGCTGAACCGCCGGTGAACAGCACGCCGTCGGCGATCAACCGGTCGGTCTCGCCGTCGTCGAGTCCGAGCAGCGACCGGCAAATCTCCCGCGTGTCCTGACCGGGCAGCGGTGCGGGCCGCTGCGGCGCCACCGGGATATTGCGGAAGGGAGCGGGGCCGGTTTCGGCCGGCAGCGGGTGCTCGATCAGCGGGTGCGTCATGGGCGCGAACACCGCACGGTGGGCCAGCTGGGGGTCGTCGGCGACATCGGGTGGCCGGTTCATCGGCGCGGCGGCCACGCCGCTTCCCTGCAGCAGTTCGGCTACCCCAGTCGGGGTATGGACCGCGGTGTGGCGACCCAACGCCGCGGCCAGCTCCGCACGGTGAGCGGTGCGACCGGCGCCGGTGCGCAAACGTGGCTCGTCGGCCAATCCTTCATCGCCGAAAGCCGCAGCGACAGCATGCATATCGGCGTCGGTCCGGATCGAGATCACACACCATTCGTCATCGCCGGCGCACGGACAGACCAGATCCACCTCGGTGTCCGGCTGGACGGCCGAGCCGGCGGCGCGGGCCACATAGCTGGTGTCGAGCTGGTTGACGGCGGTCTCGGCCTGCGACACGTGAACGTGGCTGCCAGCGGCGGTGCTCCGGCGCCCGATCAGCGCGGCCAGCGCTCCGATGGCGGCGACCCGCGCAACGACATGATCGGGGAACACGGTGGTCGCGTCGTAGAACGGATGGCGCTCGGTGTCCCTGGCAGGGTCGGGAGACGTCCATAGTGCGGTGACCCCGGTGGTGGCACGCACCAGTGGGCCATAGCCCATCCGGTCACTCCACGGCCCGGACTCACCGAAGGCGCTGCTCTCGGCGAGGACGATCCGCGGGTTGATCGCGCGCAAGTCATCGTAGGAAAAGCCCAGGGCGGCAAGGGTTCCTGGCTTGAAGTTGGCGAACACCGCGTCCGCGGCGCCGACCAGGCCAGTGAAGATCTCCTTGCCTGCCGGGCTGCGCAGATCCAGGCCGAGCCCGGAATTGTTGCGGTGCGTCCAGGCGAACGACTCGCTCATCGCCGCCCCGGGGCGCGCCTGCCGCAGCCCGTCGGGGTAGGCCGCGCTCTCCACCTTGATGATCTCGGCACCCAGGTCACCGAAGAGCCGGCTGGCTTCCCCGCCGGCAACGATCACACCCAGGTCGACGATCCGCAGATCCTCGAACGGCCGGGCGCCGACCGCACCGCGCACCGTCGGCTCCGCCAACGGTTCGGCCAGCCAGCCGGCGTCCCCCTCGCCAACGGCAGGGGCGGGGGTCCGAAAACCCGCTCGCCGGTCGTCGACCACGTAGTAGCCGGTCGGGATCACCGCGGGCAGCCCCGGAGCCAGCTCGGTCCGGGTGACCGCCTGCGCGACCGCGAAGTGTTCCTCGGCCAGCACCTGCGCAGGATCGCCGACCGCGGCGATGGGGACACCACGAGATTGCCCGGCAGTGACCAGATCCGCCATGTCCTGGCTGGCGAACAGTGCACGGATCAGGGCACTGATCTGCGGCCAGACAGCGAACCGTTCGCCGATCACGCCGAACTTGGGGTCGGCGTATTCGGCCGGCTCCCCCAGCCAGCTCCACAGTGCGCGCCACTGCCGCGGGGACATGACGCAAAGCCGGACGTAGCCGTCGCGGCACGCGTAGATCGGATAGGCGTCCTGGTTGCGGGGCCGCCCGCGCCACCGGCTCGACGCACGCTGGGCCGCGGCGACCTGGCCGTGCGCGCCGAATATCGGATCGAGCACAGTGGCCACCGCGTCGAACCGGGAAAAGTCGATGTAATCCCCGGTTCCGCAGCGCAACCGGTTGAAATAGCCGACCAGCACCGCCCAGGCGGCCTGCACCGCCGCGGTCGCCGAGGCGATCCCGTCCGGCGGCAGTACCGGGGTCCCGGTGGTGGGGCCCGACCGGGACAGGGCGCCGGAGAGTGCGTAGAGCACCGCGTCGGTGGCCTGCCACTGTGCGCGCGGACCGCTGGTCCCGAAATCGGTGACCGACATGGTCACCAGGTGAGCGAATCGGTCGGCCAGACCAGCGCAGGAGGTCCCGAAGTCCGCGGCGCGCCCCGGCAAGCCGCTGTCCACCACGATGTCGGCGGTCCCGGCCAACTCCTCGAAGCGGCGGCGATCGCGCTCCTCGGCGGCATCCAACGTGATGGAGCGCTTGTTCGCGTTGTGCAGCGCGAACGCGATGCTCACACCGCCCAGCAGCGGTGCCGCGGCCCGCGCCGGACTGCCACCGGGGGGCTCCACCTTGAGCACGTCGGCTCCCAGGTCGGCCAGCAACCGGGTGACCGCGTCGGCGTCGCCGCAGGCCAGATCGAGCACACGAACCGATTTCAGCAGCACGCAGTCAGGGTAATGAATCGGTTGCCGCGTTCGGAGTTGGGCGCGACAATGGAAAAGGTGAGTGCAGCCAACGCGACTCCGTTACCGCCCACACTCTCCGACGATGAACTGGCCCGCCTCGATGCCTACTGGCGGGCCGCCAATTATCTCTCCGTAGGCCAGATCTACCTGCTGGACAATCCCCTGCTGGCCGAACCGCTGCGGGCTGAGCACGTCAAGCCCCGACTGCTCGGACACTGGGGCACCACCCCAGGGCTGAACCTGCTCTATCTGCATCTCAACCGGATCATCCGCGACCGCGACGCCAACGTCATCTTCGTCACCGGACCCGGCCACGGCGGCCCGGCACTGGTCGCCAACGCCTATCTCGAGGGCACCTATGGCGAGGTGTACACGGGCATCGGTGAGAACGTCGACGGGCTCCGGAAGTTGTTCCGACAGTTCTCTTTTCCCGGCGGCATCCCCAGCCACGTGGCAGCCGAGACGCCGGGTTCCATCCACGAAGGCGGCGAACTCGGCTACGCGCTGGTGCATGCCTTCGGTGCGGCCTTCGACAACCCCGAACTGGTGGTCGCCTGCGTGATCGGCGACGGCGAGGCCGAGACCGGACCGCTGGCAGCCAGCTGGCACTCGAACAAGTTTCTCAACCCCGCCGTGGACGGCGCTGTGCTGCCGATTCTGCACCTCAACGGCTACAAGATCGCCAATCCCACTGTGCTGGCTCGTATTCCGCAGTCGGAATTGGAATCTCTGCTGCGCGGTTACGGGTACCGGCCGATCACCGTCGCCGGCGACGATCCCGCTGTCGTACACCAACTGCTCGCCGCCGCCCTCGATGACGCGTTCGACGACATCGCGGCGATCTGGCGCGCCGCGCGCACCGAGGGCTCGTCGATGCGCCCGGTGTGGCCGATGATCGTGCTGCGCACACCGAAGGGCTGGACCGGGCCGAAGGTGGTCGACGGACACCAGGTGGAGGGAACCTGGCGGGCACATCAGGTACCGCTCGCGCAGACCCGCACGGACCCCGAGCACCGCCGCCAACTGGAGGAATGGCTTCGCAGCTACCGCCCGGCGGAGCTGTTCGACTCCTCCGGACGCCTACTGCCGGAGCTGTCGGCGCTGGCGCCGCATGGGGACCGCCGGATGAGCGCCAACCCGCATGCCAATGGAGGGCTGCTACTGCGCGATCTGGACCTGCCTGATTTTCGCGACTACGCGGTGCCGGTAACCCGGCCCGCGACCGAGATGCACGAGGCCACGCGGGTGCTCGGCACGTTCCTGCGCGACGTCATCGACCGCAACCGCGACCGGTTCCGGTTGATGGGGCCCGACGAGACCGCCTCCAACCGGCTCTCGGCGGTCTTCGACACGACCGACCGGGTCTGGCTGTCGGAGACCGTCCCCGGTGACGATCACCTGGCCCCGGACGGGCGAGTCCTGGAGGTGCTCTCGGAGCACCTGTGCCAGGGCTGGCTGGAGGGCTATCTGCTGACTGGTCGGCACGGGCTGTTCAACTGCTATGAGGCGTTCGTGCACATCGTTGACTCGATGTTCAACCAGCACGCCAAGTGGCTGGCCGTCAGCCGCGAACTCCCGTGGCGCCAACCAATCGCCTCGCTGAACTATCTGCTGACCTCCCACGTCTGGCGCCAGGACCACAACGGGGCGTCACACCAGGATCCCGGGTTCATCGACCTGGTGGCCAACAAGCGGCCCGAAGTAGTGCGGGTCTACCTGCCGCCGGACGCCAACACGCTGCTGTCGGTGGCCGATCACTGCCTGCGCAGCCGCAATTACGTCAACGTGATCGTCGCCGGCAAGCAGCCGGCGCTGGCCTACCTCGATATGCCGGCGGCGGTGGCGCACTGCACTCGTGGCTTGGGTATCTGGGAGTGGGCCGGCACCACCACCGGTGAGCCGGACGTGGTGCTCGCCTGCGCCGGGGATATTCCTACGCTCGAAACCCTGGCCGCCGCCGACATCCTGCGCGACGAATTGCCCGACCTCGCCGTGCGTGTGGTCAATGTCGTGGACATCATGCGCCTCCAACCGACGACCGAACACCCGCACGGGTTGCCGGACAACGAATTCGATGCGCTGTTCACCCGCGACAAGCCGGTGATCTTCGCCTATCACGGCTACCCCTGGTTGATCCACCGACTGACCTACTCGCGGGCAAATCACGACCAGATGCATGTCCGCGGCTACCGCGAACGCGGCACCACGACAACACCGTTCGACATGGTGATGCTCAACGATCTGGACCGTTTCCACTTGGTGATGGACGTGATCGACCGGGTGCCGAGCCTGGGCGGTCGCCACGCGGTACTGCGCCAGCAGATGGTCGATGCGCGGATGGCCGCGCGGCTCTACACCCGCGAGCACGGGGAGGACGATCCCCGGATCACCAACTGGACCTGGCGATCGGGCGCAGACCCGCACAGCGGGGAGATAAGGTGACGGCCATGACAGCTCACCCCGCACCGGTCCGGATGCCCCGCAAGGCGATGTCGTTGCTGCTCGGCGCCCTCGTCGCGTCGGCCACCCTCACCGGTGTCGGGACGGCCGGCGCGACGCCGGACCACACCAAGGTGCCGGTCCGCTACGACCTCACCGGTACCGGGGTCGCCAGCTACATCACCTACCAAGGCCAGAACGGTCAGGCGCACGCGACCAACGCCCCGCTGCCGTGGTCCATTCAGCTGACGGGCTCGATGGCGAACGCGGCCAGTCCGTCCTCGTACTCGCTGAGCGCGCAGAGCGCCGGTCCCGGCGCCCTGACCTGCACGGTCACCGTCAACGGCAAGGTGGTCAGCGAGAACACCGCCACCGGTAACCCGGCGCGCGTGCTGTGCGAGACCCACGGCCCTAAGTAGGGCGAATCGAGGCCGGGCGGTAGGGCGTCCCTAACGACGCACAGGCCCCGAAGCGCCGTCGCGCGTAGAATTCGATCCAATGTCTGGCCACGAGTTCGCGGTGCCCTGGGGGCGGCACCCATTGGTGTCGCAGCTGTCGGCGCTGAACCACTTCCGCGCCTTCGTCGACGTCGCCGTCGTCGTGGTGGTGTTGGCGCTCGCCAATCTGATCGCCCACTTCACCACTCCGTGGGCTGCGGTCGCCACCGTCCCGGCCACCGCAATCGGCTTGATCGCCCTGGTCCGCTATAACGGCCTGAGCTGGAGCGAGCTCGGCCTGGGCCGCGCGCATTGGAAATCGGGGTTCGGCTATGCGCTCGCCGCGGTCGTGGTCGTGGTGTCGGTGATCGCGATCGGCGTGACGCTGCCCGTGACCCGACCGATGTTCTTGAACAATCACTACGCCACGGTCTCCGGCGCGCTGGTGGCATCGATGGTCGTCATCCCGCTGCAGACCGTGATCCCCGAGGAGTTGGCGTTCCGCGGCGCGCTGCACGGGGCACTGCACCGGGCGTGGGGGTTTCGTGGGGTGGCCGCGGCCGGCTCCTTGCTGTTCGGACTGTGGCATGTCGCGACATCGCTTGGCCTGACCAGCAGCAACGTCGGTTTCACCCGTGTTCTCGGGGGCGGGTTCTTCGGCATGGTGGCCGGCGTGACGCTCGCGGTGCTGGCCACCGGGGCCGCGGGCTTCGTGTTCAGCTGGTTGCGGCGACGCAGCGGCAGCCTGATTGCGCCCATCGCACTGCACTGGTCACTCAACGGGGTCGGCGCGCTGGCCGCCGCGTTGGTGTGGCAAGTGTCCTCCTGAGCCGCCGCATCAACCTCGCGTTTTAGACCAACAGCACAGCCGCACCTGCGATCCGGCCCGCTCCCAGGTCCATCAACGCCCGGTCGGCGTCACCCAGCGAATACACCGGCGTCGTCACGTCGATGTGGTGCGCTGCCGCGAAATCGAGGAAGGCGTGGGCGTCCGCGCGGGTATTGGACGTGACCGACCGGATCTGACGCTCACGGAACAGGTGGCGCTGGTAGTTCAGCGGTGGGATGTCGCTGAGATGGATGCCGGCGATGGCCAGTGTGCCGCCGGCGTCCAGCGCCTGGCAGGCGGGCAGCACCAGCTCACCGACCGGGGCGAACAGGATCGCGGAGTCCAGCGGCACCGGTGGCGGATCCGCGGCGCCCTGGGCCGAGGCAACGCCCAGTTCCAGTGCCAGTTCGCGCGCTCGTTCACCGCGGGTCATCACATGTACCTCGGCGCCGCTGGCGAGGGCGACCTGCGCGGTGATGTGCGCACTGCCGCCGAATCCGTAGATCCCCAACCGCCCGCCCGCGGGCAGGTCCGCACGCTGCAAGGACCGGTAGCCGATGATGCCCGCGCATAGTAACGGCGCCAACTCGGTGTCGCTGTAGCCGCCGGGCAATCGCAGTGCGAAAGCTGCGGGGACAGTGGCAAATTCGGCATAGCCGCCGTCGTCATCCCAGCCGGTGTAGCGCGACCGCGGGCAGAGGTTCTCGTCGCCCCGACGGCAGTAGCGGCAGGTGCCGCAGGTGTGTCGTAACCAGGCGATACCGACCCGGTCCCCCACCGCGAACTCGTCACCGGCGTCGGCGCCGACCTCGACGACTTCACCGACCACCTCGTGGCCAGGGATCACCCCGGGCCGGTGCACCGGAAGGTCTCCTTCGGCGACATGCAGGTCGGTGCGGCACACGCCGCAGGCCCGCACGGCAAGCAGCAGTTCTGACGGCTGCGGTCGCGGCACCGCGGTATTGACCCGCTCGAGCGGTCGGTCGGCTATCGGGCCCGGCCTTTGGACGCGCCATCCCGACATCGACACCCCGGCCAACTGCGACGCCATAGACCTATGGTGCGCGTTCGACAGCCGGGACGGCTACCTGCGGCGAGCCAATCCCACGACCCACAGCAAGATGATGGCCCCGCCTAGCGAGACGAAGAAGGTGAACCACCTGCGGCCGTGCTCAACGTCCACACCAAGCCAGCCGAGCAGCATGCCGCCGATGAATCCGCCGATCACGCCGATCAAGACGTTGAGCAGGATCCCGGAGCCACCGCGCTTCATGATGCGGTTCGCCAGCCAGCCGGCGATGCCGCCGATCAGGACATAGGCCAGCCAGCTGACCGACGTCGGTGTCGACAGTGCAGCAGCGAGATAGCTTCCGGCCATGGGCGTGATCAGCAGTGATTACGCAGCAGGTGCCGGGGCCGGAGCAGGTGCAGGTGCAGGTGCAGGTGCGGGAGCGGGCGCCGGCGCGGGCGCCGGGATTCCGGGAATGCCCGGGACCGGAGCAGGCGCTGCTTCGGCGGGGGTCGCGCCCAGCGGCCGGATGGACTCCGTCAACGCGATGGCCGCGTTGGTGTCCACCGGGTTGTTGGCGGTGCCCAGCCACACCACGAACCACCGTTCGGTCTGCGGGCCGGTGCCCTCGGCCGGCGGGACACCGATCACGCCACTCCAGATCTGGCCGACCGGCTTGGCCGGGTCGGTGAACTTGACCTCGTAGTACGACGCACTACCGGTCAGGCCGCCCCCGGTGAGCGGAGCGTTCACCTGGTTGGCGCGGGTGCCGGGGTAGGGCATGAAGAACTCGCCCATGTCCGATCCGAGGCGGGTGGCGGCCTTGGCGTTGTCGGCCTCGGCGCTGGCGTAGAGCCGCTGGTCGAGCTTGCCGAGCACGATCCGGGTGTCGTTGGCCACCGGCGCCGGCTGCCCCGGCAGCATCGGCTCACCGGTCTTCTTGCTCAGCAGCGACGAGCCGTACTCGAGGTGGCTGGTGTCGGACTGCACCCAGCCTCCCGGCAGCACGAAGCTGAACCCGCCCGCGACGTCGTCGACACGGCCCACCTCGGGTGCGGCCGGCTCAGCGGCCGGAGCCGGGGCGTTCGGGTCGGCCGGCGGGGCATCCGCGCTGGCCGGCGGCGCGGGAGGAGGCGGCGGCACCGGGTCCGCATACACCGGCGCCGCAACGGCGAATGCCAACGCACCGGCTACCGCGGTCGCGGCCATCGCCCGAATTCCCCTGGAGGTCAGGTCCACCTGCTTCATGGCAGAAAAACCTACCGCGTTGCCATCGGTACGCAAGTTACGCCGTGCCGGGGTGTGTCGCGCGCAGCGTCACTTCCTGGGCTTTGACCCCGAACCAGACCGTCTCCCCCGGTGCCAGACGCAGCTCCGCTGCGGCGTCCGCGGTGATGTCCGCCGCCAGTCCCGGCGCTCCGTCCGGCTGGTCCACTCCGCGCACCTGGACCGTGCTGCCGCGCACATGGAGCTCGGCCACGATCACCTCAAGCAGATTGCGGGGACTGCCGTGGCGCGGCGGTTCCCGGTAGACCGCCACCGCCCGCGGTGTGCTGACCGCGACCGCCGGCCGGCCCGGTTCCACACCGTCGTCGGTGGTGCCGTGCCACTGTTCTCCCCACCCGGTGCGCAACACGCCGGTGGGGTCAAGCACCCCCGCGACCAGATTGACTCCGGCGATCTGCGCCCCGAAGCGACTCCGCGGTGCGGCCAATATGTCTGCGGCGCGGCCGATCTCGGCGATCCGACCGGATTCGAGGACCAAGACCCGATCAGCCAACGCAAACACGTCGAGCAGGTCGTGGGTGACCAGCACGGTGGTGCGGCCGGCCGCACCGAGCACGTCACGAAGCACGGTGCGCACCGCGGCCGCCGCTCCCACGTCGAGCCCGGCCAGCGGCTCGTCGAGCAACAGCACCTCCGGTTCGGCGGCCAGGGCACGGGCGATCGCGACCCGCTGCGCCTGCCCGCCGGAGAGACTGCGCGGCCGGCGCTCGGCCAGCCCTTCGGCGTCGACCGCGCTCAGCCACGGCGCCGCGAGGGCGCGGGTGCGCGCCCGGCGCAGGTCGAAGCGACGCCGGAGATGCGACCCGAATGCAACGTTGGCCGCCACGCTCAAGTGCGGAAACAGCAGCGGATCCTGCAGCAGCAGCCCCACCCGGCGCTCACAGGTGGCCACCCGCACTCCGGCCCGGGTGTCGGTCAGCACCCGATCACCTGCGCGGACCAGGCCCTCGTCGGGCTGCAGCAGCCCCGCGATCACGTGCAGCAATGTCGACTTCCCGGCGCCGTTGGGCCCCAGGACCGCCAGCACTTCGCCCGGCTCGACGTTCAGCTGCACGTCCAGGCCACGCTCGGCGACGACCGCCTGCAACGTGAGCCCGCCGGCTTGGGCGCTCACCCGATGCCGCCCAGTCGCCGAACACCCACGACGAGCACCACCGCTGCGGCAACAGCCACCAGCAACAACGACATCGCCGCCGCGGCGTCAGCATCCGACACGCGCTGCAGATAGATAGCCAGCGGCAACGTCCGGGTGACGCCTTCAAGGGAGCCGGCAAAAGTCAGCGTCGCCCCGAATTCCCCGAGGGAGCGCGCGAATGCCAGAACCGCTCCGGAGATCAGGCCTGGCGTCAACAGTGGCAGCGTGACCCGCCACCACACCGCGCTGGGCCGGGCACCCAGCGTGGCCGCCACCCTCTCGTAGTCGGCACCGGCGGTCCGCGCCGCGCCTTCCAGGGCGATCACCAGAAACGGCAACGACACGAAGGTCTGCGCCAGTACCACCGCGGTGGTGGTGAACGCGATATGGATGCCGGCGGCTTCCAGATAGCGGCCCAGCAATCCCAGCCGGCCGAACGCGTACAGCAGCGCAATTCCACCCACCACCGGCGGCAATACCAGCGGCAACAACACCAACGGCCGCAGCAGGCGCACCACTCGTGCCTGGCTGCGCGCCAGGACCAACGCCATCGGCACACCCAGCACCACACACAGCGCGGTGCTGGCAGCCGCGGTGCGCAGGCTCAGTTGCAGCGCTGTGGTGGCGGACGCGCTGCTGATCAATGACCAGAAATGCGGCCAGTCGACTTTCGTGGCGATCCCCACCAGCGGCAGGACCACGAACGCCGCGCCGATCGCGGCGGGCACATAGACCCAGCCCGGCAGGTCATCAGGCCGGCCGACCACGGCCGGTCAGGGCTTACCGAAACCGGCGGCGTGCAGCACCTTGCGCCCCGCTTCGCCGGTGACCAGATCGACGAACGCGCGGGCCGGCCCGGGCGAAGGCGCTTCCCGCAGTAGCGCGATCGGGTAGGTGTTGACCGCTCCGGCAGCCTCGGGGAACTCGATGGTGGCCACCTTGTCGCCGGCGTGTTGCGCATCGGTGCGGTACACCACACCGGCGTCGGCCTGGCCGGTGGTGACCTTGTTGAGGACGTCGGTGACGTCGGGCTCCTCGCTGACCGGGGTGACGGTAACGCCGGTGGCGTCTTCGACCTTGTGGGTCGCCGCGCCGCACGGGACCGGCGCTTGGCACACCACCACGGCGAGCCCGGGTAGCGCCAGATCGGCGAAGGACCGCACGCCGTGCGGATTGCCGGGTGCGGTCACGATCACCAGCGTGTTGGTGGCAAACGGCACCGCCGCGGCGTCCAGCAGGCCGGCCTGCGCGACTTTGTCCATCTGGGTGGTGTTGGCCGAGGCGAAGACGTCGGCGCGCGCCCCCTGTGTCAGTTGGGTGGCCAGGTCCGAGGATCCGGCGAAGTTGAAGGCCACCGCCACACCGGGATTGTCGGTTTTGAACTGCTCGGCGATCTCGGTGAACGCCGGCTGCAGCGACGCCGCCGCGAACACCGTGATCGTCGGGGACGCCGGCTCGGAGCTACAGCCGGCCACTCCCGCCGCCAGCATGACCGCCACCGCCCCGCAGACCACCTGGGTACGCCCCATGGCTGGGAGCCTAGCGGCGATCGCAAGCGGCGCGAAGCGGCGCGCGGCGGGTCGGCGCCGTCAACACCGCGGCGATCGCAAGCGGCGCGCGGCGGGTCGGGGCCGGGCGCACCCCGGACTGTGGCCGGATTGTGTCTGGGCCGAGTTCCGCCCCATCCCCGCAAACCGGCTACCGTCCAGTAACATAGCCCGGAACACGAGGAGGATCTACCGATGGATGTGCTGGTCACCGGTGGTGACACCGAATTGGGTCGCACCATTGCCGAGGGTTTCAGCGAGGCTGGCCACAAGGTGACGCTCGCCGGTTTGCGGGGCCCCGAGCTTGAGGTTGCCGCCAAAGAACTCGACGCCAATGCGGTCGTCTGCGACAACACCGACGCGGAAAGCATGCTGGCTGCCCGGGGACTGTTTCCGCACCACCTCGACACCATCGTCAACGTCCCGGCACCGCGCTGGCAGGGTGGCGACCCGCGCGGCTATTCGCTGGCCGACCAGGCCAACGCCTGGCGCAGCGCGCTCGACGCCACCGTGCTCTCGGCCGTGCTGACCGTCGGGACCATCGGCGACCACCTGCGCTCGGGCGGATCGATCATCTCGGTACTGCCGGAGAACCCCCGCGACGGCAGTGCCGACGCGGCGGTCAAGGCCGCATTGTCGAACTGGACCGCCGGCCAGGCCACCACGTTCGGCACCCGCGGGATCACCGTCAATGTGGTGGCCGCCGGCGAAGGCGCCCGACCGGGCTACGACGGCCTGACCCGTGTGCCGCCCACCGGAGCCGCTGAAATCGCCCGCCTCGCGGTGTTTTTGACCTCGCCGGCTGCCCGGCACATCACCGGCGAGACGCTGCACGTCGGCCACGGAGCGCTGGCCTGCTTCGGCTGACTGTGACGGGAGTGGCTAATCCCACAACCACTGGATGCAGTGACCACCTTTTAGGTCGACTAGCGTATTGGGGGAACGCAGTCACCGTCGAGGAGCAACCGGATTCCCATGAGCGCCCAGCCTGAAGTCACTGCGCAGCAGAGCCGACGCCACCAGGTCGTCATCATCGGCTCGGGATTCGGTGGGCTGACCGCGGCGAAGAAGCTCAAGCGTGCCGACGTCGACGTCAAGTTGATCGCCCGCACCACCCACCACCTGTTCCAGCCCCTGCTGTACCAGGTTGCGACGGGCATCCTGTCCGAGGGTGAGATCGCGCCGTCCACCCGCGTCGTACTGCGCAAGCAGCGCAACGCCCAGGTGCTGCTCGGCGACGTCACCCGCATCGACCTGGCCGGCAAGTTCGTCACCTCCGAAGTGCTCGGCCACACCTACGACACCCCGTTCGACAGCCTGATCATCGCGGCCGGCGCCGGGCAGTCCTACTTCGGCAACGACCAGTTCGCCGAGTTCGCGCCGGGCATGAAGACCATCGACGACGCGCTGGAGCTGCGGGGCCGCATCCTGAGCGCCTTCGAGCAGGCCGAGCGGTCCCGCGACGAAGCCCGGCGGGAGAAGCTGCTGACCTTCACCGTCGTCGGTGCGGGCCCCACCGGCGTCGAAATGGCCGGGCAGATCGCCGAGTTGGCCAACTACACACTCAAGGGCGCGTTCCGCAACATCGACTCGACCAAGGCGCGGGTGATTCTGCTCGACGCCGCTCCGGCCGTGCTGCCGCCGATGGGCGAGAAGCTGGGCCGTCGGGCCGCCGAGCGGCTGCAGAAGATGGGCGTGGAGATCCAGCTCGGTGCCATGGTCACCGACGTCGACCGCAACGGCCTGACCGTCAAGGACGCCGACGGCAAGACCCGGCGGATCGAATCCCAGTGCAAGGTGTGGTCCGCCGGTGTGTCGGCCAGCCCGCTGGGCCGGGATCTCGCTGAGCAGTCCGACGTCGAACTCGACCGCGCCGGGCGGGTCAAAGTGTTGCCGGACCTGTCCGTGCCGGGCCACCCGAATGTCTTCGTCGTCGGCGACATGGCGGCCATCGACGGTGTCCCCGGTATGGCGCAGGGCGCCATCCAGGGCGCCAAGCACGCCGCCAGCACCATCAAGGCCGAGCTGGGCGGCGCCGACCCGGCCGACCGGGAGCCCTTCCAGTACCTGGACAAGGGCTCGATGGCCACCGTGTCCCGGTTCTCCGCGGTCACCAAGATCGGGCCGCTGGAGTTCAGCGGTTTCCTGGCCTGGCTGGCCTGGCTGGGACTGCACCTGATCTACCTGGTCGGGTTCAAGAACAAGATCAGCACCCTGCTGTCGTGGAACGTGACCTTCCTGAGCACCCGGCGCGGCCAGCTCACCATCACCGAGCAGCAGGCGTTCGCCAGAACACGCCTGGAGCAGCTCGAAGTGCTGGCGGCCGAGGCGCAACGCGGCGCGGAGCGCGCGGTCAGCTAGCGGCGGTTGCAAGCGCGGCGGAGCCGGGCGCAGCAGACCACCGCCATCGGCACAGCGGCGGCTGCAAGCGCGGCGGAGCCGGCTTGGCCTCGCCGAGAATCTAATCCGCCAGGTTCTGCAACCGGACCTGGCCGCGGGCGAGCATGCGCTTGTCGGCATCGGTGATCGTCACCAACCACAGCTGCTGGCGCCGGCCGCGATGAATCGGGGTGGATGCGGCGTAGACGGTTCCCGACGAGACCGCTCGCAGGAAGTCGGTGTTGTTGTTGACCCCGACCACGGTGCCGACCGCGTCGCCACCGTCGCGGTTGAGCCAGCTATGTGCCGAGACGCTGGCCACGCTCTCGATGATCGAGCAGTACACGCCGCCGTGCACGATGCCCGCCGGCTGGCAGAGCTTGGCCTGCAGCTCCAATTGCGCGTGCGCACCGTCCGGGCCGATGTCGGTGTAGACCAGGCCGATCTCGGAGTCGAAGGGCGCGGAGAAGTCGGACGGAAATCCGGTGGCTGCCATGTGATGGTTGTACACGATCCCCGCTGGGGCCCTCCTGGGCGATCCGTTCGGTGTCACACCGGGGTCGCAGCAGACCCTCAGCTTCTGATACGACGCCCGGTAGTAATTAAGGGTAGGCTTGCTCCGTTGCCCGGGGAGTTGATAACAAACATGGCGAAGCAGACCCATTTAGGGGACTTGGAACGAGCGGTGATGGACCACCTGTGGTCATCGCCGGAGTCTCAGACGGTGCGCGAGGTCCACGAGGCGCTGTCGGCGCAGCGCGACCTGGCCTACACGACTGTGATGACGGTCCTGCAGCGACTGGCCAAGAAGAACCTGGTGTCGCAGATTCGCGATGACCGTGCACACCGCTACACACCGGTCCGGGGCCGCGACGAATTGGTTGCCGGGCTGATGGTGGAGGCACTCGATCAGGCCGCTGACTCCGGAGACCGCCGGGCTGCGCTGGTGCATTTCGTCGAACGCGTCGGCGTCGACGAGGCCGACGCGTTGCGCCGTGCGCTGGACGAACTAGAGGCCAAACATCGCATCCGCCTCCCAGGTAGCGACCGACCTGCGTCCTGAGGGAGACTTACAGCGTGTCCGCGCTGGCCTTTTCCATCGTCGCGCTGTTGCTCGTAGGGCCGGTACCCGCCCTGCTGGCGCGCGCTGACTGGCCGCTCCGCGCTCCGCGGGCCGCGTTGGTGCTCTGGCAGGCCATCGCGATTGCCGCGGTGCTGTCCGCGTTCAGCGCGGGCCTGGCCACCGCGAGCCGCCTGCTGATGCCCGGCCCGGACGGCCGGCCCACCACGACGATCCTCGGCTCCCTGGATCGCTTAGGTTGGCCGCTGTGGACCTTCTACGTCGCGGTCTTCGTGTTGACCCTGATGGTCGGGATGCGCCTCACGTGGACGGTGTTGCGGGTCGCGATCCGCACCCGGCAACGCCGGGCCCACCACCGCATGCTCGTCGACCTGGTCAGTGTCACCGACCGCCCACCCGCCATACGCACCAGTGGACTGCGCATTCTGCAGGTGATGCAGCCACTCGCCTACTGCCTGCCCGGGGTGCGCAGTCGGGTGGTGGTCAGTTCCGGCACGCTGGACGCGCTCGGTGACACCGAGTTGGCCGCGCTGCTCTGCCATGAGCGGGCCCATCTGCGTGCACGGCACGACTTGGTACTCGAGGCGTTCTCGGCCGTGCACACCGCGTTCCCCTGGTTCGTGCGAAGCGCCAGCGCCCTGGACGCGGTGCGACTGTTGATCGAGCTGCTTGCCGACGACGCGGCCGTTCGGGTGGCCGGCGCTCCTCCCCTGGCCCGCGCCCTGGTGACCTGTGCCTCAGCCAAAGTCCCCGCCGGTGCGCTGGCGGCCGGCGGCACCAACACGGTGCTGCGCGTGCAACGGTTGTCGGGGCAGGGCAACAGTCCAGCGCTGGCCGCTGCCGCCTATTCGGCCGCAGCCGGGGTGCTGACGGTGCCCACGGTGGCACTGGCGGTACCGTGGCTCACTGAACTGCACCGACTGATCGCGGGGTAACCCGCGCCGTCCGGCGTGCCGGGCATCGAATCACCTACCACCGAGAGGCGAATACATGAGCGCGTCGGAAGTTGTTGGCACCGCCCAGATCGGCGTGACCGGACTGGCAGTTATGGGATCCAACATCGCGCGCAACTTCGCCAGCCATGGCTACACCGTGGCACTGCACAACCGGTCGGTCGCCAAGACCGACGCGCTGCTCGACGCCTACGGTTCCGAAGGCAGCTTTGTGCGCAGCGAGACGATTCCGGAATTCCTTGCCGCCCTGGAGAAGCCGCGCCGTGTGCTGATCATGGTCAAGGCCGGCGACCCCACCGACGCCGTCATCAACGAACTCGCCGACGCGATGGAGCCCGGCGACATCATCATCGACGGCGGCAATGCGCTCTACACCGACACCATCCGCCGGGAGAAGGCGATGGCCGCCCGCGGCCTGCACTTCGTCGGGGCCGGGATCTCCGGCGGCGAGGAAGGTGCACTGAACGGTCCCTCGATCATGCCGGGCGGCCCCAAAGAGTCCTACGAGTCGCTGGGCCCGCTGCTCGAGGAGATCTCCGCTCACGTCGACGGAGTGCCGTGCTGCACCCACATCGGTCCCGACGGCGCAGGGCACTTCGTGAAGATGGTGCACAACGGCATCGAGTACTCCGACATGCAGCTGATCGGTGAGGCCTACCAGCTGCTGCGTGACGGGCTGGGCCTGGCCGCACCGCAGATCGCCGAGGTGTTCACCGAGTGGAACTCCGGGGATCTGGACAGCTACCTGGTCGAGATCACCGCCGAGGTTCTGCGGCAGGTCGACGCCAAGACCGGCCAGCCGCTGGTCGACATCATCGTCGACGAGGCCGAGCAGAAGGGCACCGGACGCTGGACCGTGAAGTCCGCTCTGGACCTGGGAGTACCGGTCACCGGCATCGCCGAGGCGGTGTTCGCCCGGGCGCTGTCGGGCTCGGTCCCGCAGCGTCGCGCCGCGGTGGGGCTGGCCGCCGGAAGCCTCGGCGAACGTCCCGCGGATGCGGCCCGGTTCACCGAGGACGTCCGCCAGGCGCTGTATGCCTCCAAGATCGTCGCGTATGCGCAAGGCTTCAACCAGATTCAGGCCGGTAGCGCCGAGTACGGCTGGAATGTCACCCCGGGGGACCTGGCGACCATCTGGCGGGGCGGCTGCATCATTCGCGCGAAGTTCCTCAACCGCATCAAAGAGGCCTTCGACACCGACGCCGACCTGGTGAGCCTGCTCGCCGCGCCGTATTTCCGCAGCGCGGTCGAGGCCGCCATCGACTCCTGGCGTCGAGTCGTGACCACGGCGATCAGCCTGGGGATCCCGGCCCCCGGTTTCTCCTCAGCCCTGGCCTACTACGACGGCCTGCGGACCGAGCGACTGCCGGCCGCCCTGACCCAGGCCCAGCGCGACTACTTCGGCGCGCACAGCTACGGCCGGACGGACTCGGACGGCAAGTTCCACACACTGTGGAGCGCCGACCGCAGCGAAGTGCCGGTCTAGAGACCTAAACCAGCAGGCTCAGCACGCCGTCGGTGAACGCCTGCGGGTCCTCGATCTGCGGATAGTGGCCCAGCCCGGGCAGCTCGACGACGTCGGCGGCCGGGCGCAGCTGCCGCAGGCCGTCGAGCACATTGGTGGTGGCGACCGGATCGCCCAGGCCCCACACGAAGCCCAGCGGCTTGGGCCAGTCGCGCACTGCGCCGTGCCAGCGTTGCGCATACCGCACCCGTTCGTCGAGGTAGGCCGAGAGCAGGTGCGCGATCCGGTTTCCGCCGTTGTGCGTCAGCAGGGCCCACTGCGCGGCGGCCTCATCAGCGGTCAGCGGATGATCCGGGCTGAATAGCCGGCCGAAGCCGCGAACGAAGCTGCGCCGGTTGGTCAGTCGGGCGGCGAGACCACCGAACGGGCCGCGCAGTACCTTCTGGATCGGCCGCAGGCTGGCCCGCTCCAAGATCACGCTGCCGTTGGTCAGCACCGCACGTCGCAGCTCGAAGCTCAGGGTGCCCTCGAGATCGCGGGCTAACAGTTCGGTGGCGACCGAGGTGCCCATGTCGTGGGCGGCCAACACCACCGGACCCGATGCGCTCGATGCCACCACCTGCTCCACCAGGTCGGCCTGCTCGAACAGGCTGTAGCGGTGCGGGTTCGGCTTCTCCGACAAGCCGAACCCGAGGAAATCCATCGTCAGCCAGGCCCGACCGGCAAGCCGGTCCACGACCGACCGGAAATCATAGGAACACGATGGAAAGCCGTGTAGCAGTAGAACAGTCGGCCCATCCCCCGCACCTGATCGCACAAACAACCGGCCCGCGTCGGTAGACACCCACCGGCCACCGTCTTGCCACTCGCTCACACTGCTTCGCCACGGTTCATTCGTCATCGCGGTCATTGTGCGCTGCGCCTCAGATCAACGCCAGCAGATCGGCAAGTGCCGAGCCGCTCGCGTCGGCCGCCCCGAGGTTCGCCAACGCATCGGTGATGTCGTGCAGCACCACCTCGGGGAATCCCAGGAACGTCGTGCTGATGTCGTGCAGTCCGGTCTGCAGGGCGTCACCGATGGTGGTCGCGTCGCCGCCGAGCAAGGCCTGGTAGAGGTTCCACGCGGCAACTTGCGGTGTGATGATCAGGTCGCGCACGTCCATGATCAGTTTCGTCAGCAGACCCGGGTCTTCTGGGACAGCGATCCCGTTCCAGCTGACCAGCGTCCAGCCGTCGGTGGGGTTGCCCTCGATCTGCACAATGCCGGTGTTGGGCAGCATCGGGGATCCGTCGTCGTTGGCGAACATGGTCTGCAGCGTCAGTGGCAACAGCAGTGAGATGTCCGGGTTCTTGACGTTGAGCGCTACCCAGGCGGCGATGTCGGCTTCGTTGTTAAACGCCACCGCGGTGATGTCGCCGTTGTCGCTGACGACCGGGTTGGCCATCGCTGCGCTGTACATCGCGTTGACGGCGCCGGTGAAGTTCTGGTCCATCACCACGCCATTAGGGTCCTCGATCGAACCGGGGATGGGCGCCAACACCAATCCGAACAAGGTCCAGAGCATCGGCGTGAACTGGTACAGGAAGCCGGCCAGGCTGGCGATCGGCTGGCCCGCATAGATGCCGCTGTCAATCTCGTTGAGTCCGGACAGGATCTGCGTCGTCATGTGCTCCAAGGCGGCGAACGGCGCGGCCGTGTCCATGTCTCTGATCGCTTGTCCGGAGAAGATCCCCGCGACGTGGTCACCGAGTTGGTCGTGGAGCTTGTCAGCCACGGCCTGCGCCTGTTGCACGCCCAGATCGCTGAGCGGCGGACCCGGGTGGTCCGGCGAGGGGGTGATCATGTCGTTGTACGGCGGCATTCGCTGGCCGTGCCGCACGATATCGATGACGATATCTTGGGTCTCACCGCTGGTGAGCGTGATGCCGGAGACCGCGCCACCGGGTTGCGCCGGCGGGACGACGGCTATGACACCTGCTCCGACGAGGGCGACACCGGCGGCAATCGGAGAGATCGAATGTGTCTGCATGGCGGCTAACTCCTAACCGAGATTTCCGAAGGCGTCGATGATGTCGGTGAACACCGATCCTGGGAACTGGAGTAGCGCCGAGCCGACGTCGTCCAAGCCGGTCTGCACCGCGTTCATGATCGCCGTGGGATCACCGCCCAGGATGGCCTCCCAGGTGTGCCAGAGCGCAGCTTGCGCCGGCAGCATCACGTCCCGCACGTCGACGAACAGCGCGCTCAGCAGATCCGGATCCGCCGCGATGGCGTGCCCGTCCCAGCTGACCAGCGTCCAGCCGTCGGTGGGGTTGCCCTGGACTTCGACGATGGCGGTGTTGGGCAAGAAAATGGTCGTCTGGCCGTTCGGGACACTGTTTGCCTCTTTGATGAGGTCCAGGAAGAACGGTATGTCGGGGTTGTCGACGTTCTGCATGACCCACGTGAAGATCGACGCTGTGCTGGTGAATGCGACATCGGTGACCTGGCCGTTGTCGCTGACGACGTCGCTGTTGGCCAGTGCGTGGTCATACATTGTTTGAACACCGTCGTCGAATCTTTCACCCATGACGATCCCGTTCGCGTCGTGCGAGCCCGGGGCTGACAGCAGTGCGAACCCCAGTGGCGCTCCCAACGACCAGCCGCCCACGGTCAGAAAGGCCGTGCGGCCGCCGAGGCTTTCGATGGGATCGAGCGCATAGATTCCGCTGTCAACCTCGTCGAGTTGGGTCAACAGCTGTGGGGTCATGCCCTCCAGGCCGGCGAACGGATCGGCGGTTTCCGTCACCCGAAGCCCCAGCCCGCTGAAGATGCCGGCGACCTGGCCGAGCTCGTTGAAGAGCTGGTTCCCGACGTCGGACGCCTGTTGCTGTCCGACGTCGCTGAGCGGAGCCCCGGGATGATCCGGGGAGGGGGTGAGCATGTTTTCGTACGGCGAGATCATTTCTGCGTGCCGCACGAAGTCGATAACGATGTCTTGCGCGGTGAGCTGAATGTCGAATGCGGCCGCGGGTGGCGACGACGCCGCGACCGGGACGACGGCGATGCCGCCGGCCAGCGCGGCGCTGGCGGTGAGGGACAGAACGTGGTTTGCCTGCATGGCGCCTACCTCTTTTGAGTGTTATCGGATTCAGCAATGATTCAGTTAGTTCTCAGTTTCGGAAGCGCTATTCAGCCGCGCGCGAGCTAACTGAAATAGGGCCCAGATCATCGCGCAGTCGACAGCGTGTTCTTCAATCGCCGTGCCTGCGCCGTGCACGATCACGTTCGATGCTGCGCAAGAGCGCTTCGCATCTCGCTCTGCGCCCCCAATGGGGGGTACGCCGCATCGGCGTCGGAAATCGTCGATCGGATCGGAAGGCCGAGATCGCCGATCTGCTCGTCAGCAGATAGCTTCGTCAAATTGCTTGTGCTGCAATCCAAGACAGAGCACAAACCTGAGCCTTCGCGGCCGATTACGAGTCGGATTGGGCGGGTTACGATCCCCGGTTGCGCCACTGCCGGTGCAGTTTGCGCTGCAGATATCCCTCGACGGTGCATTCCCGCCGTTCCAGCGTCGCCTCGATCGCCTGTCGGCGGACGCCACGACCGACCTCCGGGGGGACGCAAGAAGCTGCAACCGGGGCCGCGGTGGCGGCGCCTCGCTCGTGGCAGCTAACTGTCATCTCCGCTCCCTTAAAAGTCTTCATAAGTTTAACCGACGAGCCTGCTGTGAGGAAGATCAATTTTTCATTCGGTGGATATCGCGTCAGGTGGTATCCGCCATCGCGCGGGCGGTAGCGTGGCTGACCGGGCGGTGCGCCCGGCGAATGCCGGATCCGGCTCACGACGTGTGGAGGCGAATAGATGGGCTCTTCGGAACCCGACAGACCGATGGTGGCCGCCCGATGAGATTCGTCAGCGGATATGACCCCACCCACGACCTGACCTACAACGACGTTTTCATCGTCCCTAACCGCTCGGCCGTCGACTCACGTCTGGACGTCGACCTGTCCACCCGCGACGGGTCGGGCACCACCATCCCGGTGGTGGTGGCCAATATGACCGCGGTGGCCGGCCGACGGATGGCCGAGACGGTGGCTCGCCGCGGCGGGATCGTGGTGCTGCCCCAAGATCTGCCGATCGACGCCGCGCGCAACACCGTGGCGTTCGTGAAAAGTCGCGACCTGATCGCCGACACCCCGGTCGTTCTCTCTCCCGAAGACTCGGTGTCCGACGCGATGGCCTTGATCACCAAACGCGCGCACGGCGTCGCGGTCGTGGTGGTCGACGGCCGGCCCACCGGCTTGGTCACCAAGGCCTGCTGCGAGGGCGTGGATCGCTTCACCCGAGTCCGTGATGTCGCGCTCCCCGAACTGATCAGCGCGCCGGTCGGCACCGATGCGCGCGGCGTCTTCGATCTTTTGGAGCACGCGCCGGTCGATGTCGCGGTGCTGACCAATCCCGACGGCACCCTGGCCGGCGTGTTGACCCGCACCGGCGCGATTCGGGCCGGGATCTACGCCCCCGCGACCGACGGATCCGGGCGCTTGCGGATCGCCGCCGCGGTGGGCATCACCGGCGACGTCACGTCCCGGGCGGCAGCCCTGCTGTCGGCCGGCGTAGATCTGCTGGTCATCGACACCGCCCACGGGCACCAGGAAAAGGCGTTGGCGGCCATCCGCGCGGTCGCGGCATTGAAGCCGGGTGTGCCGCTGGTGGCCGGAAATGTGGTGTCGGCCGAGGGCACCCGGGACCTGATCGCCGCAGGCGCCGACATCGTCAAAGTCGGCGTCGGGCCCGGCGCCATGTGCACCACCCGGATGATGACCGGCGTGGGCCGCCCCCAGTTCTCCGCTGTCGTCGAATGTGCGAGCGCAGCGCGCGAACTCGGCGCACACGTATGGGCCGACGGCGGGGTGCGCCATCCCCGCGATGTCGCGCTGGCGCTGGCCGCGGGAGCGTCGAACGTGATGATCGGCTCCTGGTTCGCCGGGACCTATGAGTCCCCCGGCGATCTGATGTTCGACCGCGACGGCAAGCCGTACAAGGAAAGCTACGGAATGGCGTCCAAACGCGCGGTGGCCGCGCGCACCGCCGCTGACAGTGCGTTCGACCGGGCCCGCAAGGCATTGTTCGAGGAAGGCATCTCGACGTCGCGGATGGCCGTGGACCCCGAACGCGGCGGCGTCGAGGATCTGCTGGACCACATCACCGCCGGACTCCGCAGTACCTGCACCTATGTCGGGGCGGCCGATCTGGCCGGGTTGCATGACCGGGTGGTGCTGGGAGTGCAGTCAGCTGCGGGATTCGCCGAGGGCCATCCGCTACCGTTCGGCTGGTGAGACCCATGGGCGCGAGCAGGCGTAACGGCGTCGCGACAGCTCGCAGGATGTCGCCATGACCATCGCTGTCACGGTAGCCAGTCTGCTGGCGTTCGCGATCCTGACCCTGGGCACCGCGGTCTTCGTGGCCGCCGAGTTCTCCCTGACCACCCTGGAACGCAGCGTCGTGGAGGCCAACGCCCATCGCGGCGGCCGTCGGGACGCCTACATCCAAGACGCCCACCGCACGCTGTCATTTCAGCTGTCGGGCGCCCAGCTGGGCATCTCGATTACCACGCTGGCCACCGGCTATCTGGCCGAACCGGTGCTGGCCCGCTGGCTGCGCCTCCCACTGGTGGCTGTGGGCCTGCCCGAGCGGATGACCGGCGGGATCGCGCTGGCCCTTGCGCTGGTGATCGCCACGTCGTTGTCCATGGTCTTTGGCGAGTTGGTGCCCAAGAACCTGGCCGTGGCGCGCCCGCTGCCGATCGCCCGCGCAGTGGCGGGGCCGCAGCTGCTGTTCTCCCGGCTGTTCGCGATCGCAATCCGGGTGACCAACGGGACAGCGAACCGCATCCTGCGCCGGTTCGGGATCGAGCCCGCCGACCGGCTGGCCTCGGCGCGCTCGGCGCGCGAGCTGGCGTCGCTGGTGCGCAATTCGGCACGCAGCGGTGCCCTCGACCCGACAACCGCCGCTTTGGTGGAGGGTTCGCTGCGGTTCGGTGCCCTGACCGCCGCCGAGCTGATGACGCCGCGATCCAAGATCGTGAGCCTGCAGGCCGGCGACACTGTCGCCGATCTGGCCGCGGTCGCCATCGACACCGGTTTCTCCAAGTTTCCGGTTGTCGACGGCGATCTGGACGCCACCGTCGGCATCGTTCACGTCAAGCAGGTGTTCGCGGTCGCCGTCGCCGATCGCGCATCCACCCGGGTCACGACCGTGGCTCAACCGGTCGCGGTGGTGCCCTCGACCCTCGACGGCGACGCCGTGATGGAACAGATCCGGGCCAACGGCCAGCAGGCCGCCATGGTCGTCGACGAATACGGCGGCACCGCAGGCATGGTGACCGTCGAAGACCTCATCGAGGAGATCGTCGGCGATGTCCGCGATGAACACGACGACGCCACCCCCGACGTCGTGGCCTCCGGCGGCGGTTGGCAGGTATCGGGCCTGCTGCGCATCGACGAGGTGGCCGCCGCCACCGGCTACCGCGCACCGGAGGGTTCCTACGAGACCATCGGCGGACTGGTGCTGCAGGAACTCGGCCACATTCCGGAGGCCGGCGAGACCGTGGAGCTGACAGCGTTCGACCCCGACGAGCTCTCCACGCACCCGCCACGCTGGCTGGCCCGGGTGGTCCGGATGGACGGCCGGCGTATCGACCTGCTGGAGCTCACCCATTTGGGGGCACGGGATGGGTGACGTGCTGAACGTGGTGCTCACGGTGGTGCTGATCGTCGGAAACGGGTTCTTCGTCGGCGCGGAGTTCTCGCTCATCTCGGCCCGCCGGGACCGGCTGGAGGCCCTGGCCGAACAAGGCAGGCGCAGCGCGGTCACCGTCATTCGCGCCGGTGAACAGCTGCCCCTGATGCTGGCCGGCTTCCAGCTCGGGGTCACAGTGTGTTCGATCCTGCTCGGCCGTATCGGTGAGCCAGCAGTCGCTGACCTGCTCGAACACCCGTTCCGGCTGGCGGGCATCCCCGATCCGCTGCTGCACACAGTGGCGTTCGTCGTCGCCCTGGCGGTCGTGGTCACCCTGCATGTGCTGTTCGGCGAGATGGTTCCGAAGAACATCACCTTGGCCGGCCCGGAGACCGCGGCGATGCTGCTGATCCCGCCCTACCTGCTCTACATGGCCGCCGCGCGGCCGTTCATCGTCTTCTACAACTGGTGCGCGCACGTCATCATGCGGGCCCTGCGGGTGGAGCCCAAGGACGAGCTGGAGATCACGGTGTCCACCGTCGAGTTGAGCGAGATGATCGCCGAGTCGGTCTCGGCGGGTCTGCTCGACCTCGAGGAATACACCCGGTTGACCCGCGCCCTGCAGATCCGCACCCGGGTGGTCGCCGATGTCGCGCTGCCGATCGGCGACATTCGCGCCGTGCCGGTGGCAGCCACTGGGAGCGGCCCCACCGTCGCGGCTATCGAAAAGGCCTTCGCCCAGACCGGTTACTCCCGGTTCCCGGTCGTCGACCAGGGCGAATTCGTCGGCTACCTACACATCAAGGACGTGCTGTTGCACGGCGAGACCTCCACCGGGTCGGGGGACGCTGTCGTCGACGTCGCGGTGGTACGGCCGCTGCCGCGCATCCCCGCCTCCCTGCCGCTGGCCGATGCGTTGTCGCGGCTGCGCCGCCGTAACAGCCATCTGGCGCTGGCGGTCGCCGAGGACGGTACGGCGGTGGCGATGGTGACCCTTGAAGACATGGTCGAGGACGTCGTCGGCACCGTCCGCGACGGGACGCACCGTGTTTGACCTGGCAGAACGGGTTCTGGAAGGCAGGCAGTGGCAGGCCCGGGCCGTGGCATACCGGCAGCGCCTTGAGGACTTTTTGGCCCCGCTCCTGCGCCGGATCGCGGCCGGCGACCCGGTGCCGAAATTCCTGTTCAGCTACTACAGCCTGCGACCGGCGCAGTTGCGCAGCTGGAATCCCGGCTTCGGGGTGGCACTCGCCGGGCCGGAGGCGGTCCGCGACTACCGGGCACGGCGCGGCTACGCGGTGCGCAACGGCCAGGTCGGTGTCACCGAGGAATACCTGCGTGAGCGAGCTGACACCGTGACGTTCATCGCACGGCTGTTGCGCGCCACCGGACAACGGCCCGCCCAGCTGAACTGCTTCGGCCTGCACGAGTGGGCGATGGTCTTTCAGGGCGATACCGTGCGCCACGGTCATGTTCCGCTGCGCCTGGGTGCGGCCGAGACCGACGCGGTGGTGGAGTCAATGCCGCTGCGCTGCACCCACTTCGACGCGGTCCGGTTCTTCACCCCGGCCGCCGCGCCGCGCAACGCCGGGACGCCGAGCCGGGCCACCCAAATCGCTTGGGAGCAGCCGGGTTGCCTGCACGCCAACATGGACATCTACAAGTGGTGCTACAAGCTGGGGCCGCTGATCGACTCCGAACTACAGCTGGCCTGCCTGGAGCTAGCTGCGTCGGCGCGCGAGATCGACATGCGCGCCAGCCCCTATGACCTGAGCGATTACGGCTATACGCCGATCACCATCGAAAGCGCGGCCGGCCGTGCCGAATACGTCCGCTGCCAAAGCGAGATCGCACACCGCGCCGCACCGTTGCGGGCCGCACTGTTGGATCGGTGCGACCTGCTGACAGAAATCGCCGGATGCGAATAGCCTCGCGACCTGCCGGTAAGGTGGTAGATCGGCTATGAGGGAGGAAATCATGACGGACCGGGTGTCGGTGGGCGACTTGCAGGTCGCACGCGTGCTGTATGACTTCATCACCGACGAGGCGCTGCCGGGCACCGGTGTCGACCCCGACAGCTTCTGGGCCGGCGTGGACAAAGTCGTCACCGATCTGACGCCCAAGAACCAGGAGTTGCTGGCGCGTCGCGACGAGCTGCAGGCGCAGATCGATAAGTGGCACCGGCACCGGGTGATCGAGCCGCTGGACACCGAGGCGTACCGGGCCTTCCTCACCGAGATCGGCTACCTGCTGCCCGAACCCGAGGACTTCACCGTCACCACCGCCGGTGTGGACGACGAGATCGCGGTGCAGGCCGGCCCGCAGCTGGTGGTCCCGGTGCTCAACGCCCGCTTCGCGCTCAACGCCGCCAACGCCCGCTGGGGCTCCCTGTACGACGCGCTCTACGGCACCGACGTGATCAGCGAAGACGACGGCGCCGAGAAGGGTACGTCGTACAACAAGGTGCGCGGCGACAAGGTGATCGCCTACGCCCGCCGGTTCCTCGACGACTCCGTGCCGCTGGCCAACGGCGCCTGGACCGAGGTCAAGAGTTTCGCGGTGAACGATGGCGCGCTGGTGGTCACGCTGGGCGACGGCCTGGAGACCGCGGTCGCCGCTCCCGCGGAATTCGTCGGCTACACCGGTGAGGCCGCCTCGCCGTCGTCGGTGCTGCTGTCCCATCACGGCCTGCACCTCGAAATCCTGATCGACCCGGAGTCACCGATCGGGTCCACCGACGCCGCCGGCATCAAAGACGTGGTGCTCGAATCGGCGGTCACCACGATCATGGACTTCGAAGACTCGGTGGCCGCGGTCGACGCCGAGGACAAGGTGCTCGGCTACCGCAACTGGCTGGGACTGAACCGAGGCGACCTGTCCGAGCAGGTCCGCAAGGGCGACAAGACCTTCACCCGCACCCTTGCCGCCGACCGTGAGTTCACCGCCCCGGACGGGGGAACCCTGACCCTGCCGGGCCGCAGCCTGATGTTCGTCCGCAACGTGGGTCACCTGATGACTAACGACGCCATCGTCAACAGCGCCGGCGCAGAGGTGTTCGAGGGCATCCAGGACGCGCTGTTCACCGGGCTGATCGCCTCGCACGGCCTGACCGCCTCCGACGACACCGGGCCGCTGGTCAACAGCCGCACCGGGTCCATCTACATCGTCAAGCCCAAGATGCACGGTCCCGATGAGGTCGCCTTCACCGCCGAGCTGTTCAGCCGGGTCGAAGACGTCCTGGGCCTGCCGCAGAAGACCCTCAAGATCGGCATCATGGACGAGGAGCGGCGCACCACGGTCAACCTGCGGGCGTGCATCAAGGCCGTCGCCGACCGGGTGGTGTTCATCAACACCGGCTTCTTGGACCGCACCGGCGACGAGATCCACACCTCGATGGAGGCCGGGCCGATGGTCCGCAAGGCCAGCATGAAGTCGCAGCCGTGGATCCTGGCCTACGAGGACAACAACGTCGATGCGGGATTGGCCACCGGCTTGACCGGTCACGCCCAGATCGGCAAGGGCATGTGGGCGATGACCGACCTGATGGCCGACATGGTCACCCAGAAGATCGGCCACCCGCGCTCGGGTGCGAGCACGGCGTGGGTTCCGTCCCCGACCGCCGCCACCCTGCACGCGATGCACTACCACCAGGTGGACGTGTTCGAGGTGCAGAAAGAACTGGCCGGAAAGCGGCGCGCCACAATCGATGCGCTGCTGACCATCCCGCTGTCGGAGGGTCTGGCCTGGGCGCCCGACGAGATCCGCGAAGAGGTCGACAACAACTGCCAGTCGATCCTGGGCTACGTGGTGCGCTGGATCGACCAGGGTGTGGGCTGCTCGAAGGTTCCCGACATCCACGACGTGGCGCTGATGGAAGACCGTGCCACCCTTCGGATCTCGTCACAGCTGCTGGCGAACTGGTTGCGGCACGGGGTGATCACCGCCGACGATGTGCAGTCCAGCTTGGAGCGGATGGCCCCGGCGGTGGACCTCCAGAACGCCGGCGACGCGAGTTACCTGCCGATGGCACCGGACTTCGAGTCCAGCATCGCGTTCGCGGCCGCACGCGAGCTGATCCTGTCCGGGACCACTCAGCCCAACGGCTACACCGAGCCGATCCTGCACCGGCGCCGGCGGGAGTTCAAAGCCCAGGTCGGTGTCTGACTCACCGCAGAACCGATGGATATCACCGTGGCCGGACAACTGACCAGGCGGAGAGGACGCACCCACCGTGGGTAGGCACAGTTTCCCCGGCCCCGACGATTCCGACGACGAGCCGGTGGGCGGCAACGAGCCCGACGACAGCCACTTTTCCGATGGCCCCGACCTGTTCGGCTTCGGCGACCCAGACGATGACGACTACGTCGACGACTATCACGACGCGTTCTATGACGAGTCGTTTTCCTACGGTGGCGACGCCGGATATCGCGAGCCGAGATCCGATGCCGGATTCGACAATGCCGACCCGGCCCAGTACATGCGTCGCGGCAGTGAGCCCGACGAGGAGTCGCGTTACCGCACCGGTCCTTTCGGTGCCATAGGCGGCCTGGCCGGCGAGTCATCGGGCGCGGATCAAGACGAGCCGCGCGGCGGGCACCGCGACCTCGACCGGTGGCGCCGCCATCGCAACGACTCGGGTTCGCGCGGCGTCAGCGTCGGCGTGATCGCGGCGCTGGTGTCGGTGATCGTGATCGTGGGCGCGGTGATCCTGTGGCGCTTCTTCGGCAACTCGTTGTCGCATCGTTCCGCCGTGGCCGCCGGCAACTGCCCGGCAGGTGACCTGACGGTGGCCGTCGTGGCGGACCCGACGATCGCCGACCACGTACAGGGCTTCGCCGACAGGTTCAACAAGACCGCCAAGCCGATCGGTGACCGCTGTGTGTCCGTGCAGGTCAAGCCGGTCGATTCCGACGCCGTGGTCAGTGGTTTCATCGGCGACTGGCCCGCGCAACTCGGGCAACGCCCGGCGCTGTGGATTCCGGGCAGTTCGGTCTCCACGGCCCGGCTGCAGGCCTCCACGGGTGCGGAAACGGTCAGCGACAGTCGTTCGCTGGTCACCTCGCCGGTGTTGCTGGCGATCCGCCCCGAGCTCAAAAGCGCGCTACAGAAGCAGAGCTGGGCGAGCCTGCCTGATCTGCAGTCCGACCCTGACGGACTGGGGCATCTCGGGCTGGCCGGCTGGGGGCCGCTGCGGCTGGCGCTGCCGATCGGCGGCAACGGCGACGCCGCGTTCCTGGCCGGCGAGGCAGTGGCTGTCGGAGTAGCCCCCAAGGGCGCTCCCGTTATCGACGGGGTCGGTGGGGTGCACCGGCTCGCGGGCGGAGAACCCAAGCTCGTCGACGCTTCGCTCGCTGAGGCGATGAACGTGCTTCTGCGCCAAGGAGATCTGGCTGCTGCACCGGTACACGCGGTGGTGACCACCGAACAGCAACTGTTCACCCGTGGCCAGTCGCTGTCGGACCCGGCGACCCAGCTGAGCTCCTGGCGGCCGCCGGGACCGGTGCCGGTCGCCGACTACCCCACCGTGTTGCTCGCCGGCTCCTGGTTGTCGCAGGAACAGGTCAGCGCCGCCAGCGAATTCGCGCGCTTCGCCCGCAAGCCCGACCAGCTCGCCGAGCTGGCCAAAGCCGGATTCCGCGTTGAAGGTGTCGAACCGCCCAGCAGCGAGGTGACCGGCTTCCCGGCGGTAGCGGACACACTGGCGGCCGGCGACGATGCGACGCGCGCCGCCCTGGCCAATGCCCTGACCACGTTGCCGGGCAGTGCTGCCGTCACGGTGATGCTCGACCAGTCGATGACCACCGACGAAGGCGGCAGGAGCCGGTTGGCCCACGTGATCGCGGCACTCGATCAACGGATCAAGGCCCTCCCCCCGAATTCGTCTGTGGGCCTGTGGACCTTCGACGGCACCGAGGGCCGCAATGTGGTGACCGGCGGGCCGCTGGACGAGCCGCTGGGCGGCGGGACTCGCGCCGAGACCTTGGTCAGCGAGCTCAACGACCTGAGCTCGACCCCTGGAGGTGCGGTGTCGTTCACGACGCTGCGCATGGTGTACAACCAGGCCTTGGCCAACTATCGGGCGGGGCAGGCCAATTCGGTGCTTGTCATCACCGCGGGCCCGCACACCGACCGGACGTTGGACGGCCCTGGACTCCAAGACTTCATTCGGGCCAACAACGACCCGCAGCGACCGGTAGCCGTCAACGTCATCGACTTCGGCGCGGACGCCGACCAGGCGACCTGGCAGTCGGTGGCGCAACTTTCTGGTGGCACGTACCAGAACCTGCGCGGGGCGAACTCTCCCGAGCTGGCCGGTGCGCTGAACTCGCTGCTGAGCTGAGGCAGCCTCGCCGCCACCGATGGCGGCTTAGTAACCCAGCATGGCCAGGAGCTGCTGCGGCATGCTGACGAACAGTTCGGTGAACGTACCGCCGAACGAGCCCACAGTGGCGCCGGCCAGGTTCACCTGCCCCTGGAAGAAGCCCTCGAGTAGGTCGGCGAGGTAGGGGTTCACCCAGTCTCCGACGAGGTCGCCGAGGTTGAGCGACAGATCATCGAGCCCCAGGAAACCGACCAGGTCAGCCACGTCAAAGCCGTTCAACAGCCAGGTCAGGTCCAACCCGAGCGGACCATCGGTCAGTACGCCGCCGAGTGCACCCCCAAGGCCGTTGAGCACGTCGCGCAGTGTCAGGTCGCCGAGGGAATCGGTGAAGCCGAGATCTTCCAGGAAGCCGCCGATGGTCAGGTTGCCGACGAACAGCAACGCGCTGCCCACACTCCCCAACAGCGAACTGACGGTGTCGTCGATGCGCAGGTCACCCAGCAGATCGCCGACGGTAAAGGTGTTGAGCAGGCCTTCCAGGTCATCGGCTCCCAGGAGGCCGCTGACCAGGTCAGTCAGCAGCGGTCCTAGCAGGGGAATGGGGTCGAAGAGGTCAGCCGCCGTCGCATTGAGCCAGCTCAGAAGTTCGGTGAGCAGGCCAACGTCCGACAGCAGGCTGCCGAGCTGTTCGCCGCCCAGGTCGCCGTCGCCAAGAGCGACCAGCACCTGGCCCAGACCCACGGGAATCTGGGCGTCGATCCCGAACGCGCTCAGCACGTCGACCAGCCCGAAATTGCCGAGCGGGAGGTCCAGATCGAGATCGCGGTAGAAGTCGGTGTCGGGGCCCAGTTCGCCCAAGAGGGCGGTCAGGCTGTAGCGGCTGAGCCCCAAGTCGCCCAGGCTCAAGAAGTCGAGCAGATCTCCCAGGGTGCTGACGTTGGTGGCCAGCTTCAGCAGGTCCCCCACGCCTTCGTCGCCGAACCCCAGGCCGCTGAGCAGTCCCCCCACGGTCAAGGTGCCCAGACGGATCTGCTCGATCACGCCGTCGAGGTTCAGGTTGCTCAGATCCGGAGTGCCCAACCCCAGCATCTCCAGCAACCTGGACAAATTGAGGTCGATCTCCAGGTTCTGCTCGGGCGCCAGAACCCCGTTGAACACCGGGATGCTGACGATGCCGCCCAGCAAGGACAGGTTGTGCTGGCCATTGAGATGGGCATCGAGCAGCGTGGCCGGCGCGTTGAACAGTGCGGTGAACGCGGTGCTGGGGTCACCCAGATCGTCGACCACGCCGAACAGCGCGTCCAGCGTCGCCACGTGCGATGCCAGGGCAGCGATCAGTAACTCCAGCCCCGGCGACAGCTGGACCGAGAGCGTCGCCGGCAGCGACGCGGTGTCGGTCTCCACCGCCAGCGTGAAGTTGCTGGCCGCATCGAACAGCCCGACCGGATTGGAGAACATCGCGGTGAACAGCTGCGAGATCGCCGACCAGTCCGCGTGCGCACTGATGCGCTCGATGTTGTCCCAGGTGTTGGAGAACAGGTCGCCGTACGAAGTGGTCAGCGCCACGCCGGGGGAAACCGCGGACGCCGGCGGCGGCACCGCAACCGGAGCGACCGTGACGATCCCCGCACCAAGTAGCGCGATGCCGGCGGTGACGCAGGAGCGAGAAAGGGGCTCCTGCACGAGTCCTCCTAGATGCGCACCTCAACCATGAAATTGGATAAGGGCGATCCTAGACTCTTTTTTGCTCTAGCTGAGACTTTGCTGGCTATTTCCCGAACGCCGGCGACTCAGCTGTAGGCCTCCACCGGCGGGCACGAGCAGACCAGGTTGCGATCACCGAAGGCACCGTCGATCCGGCGCACCGGGGGCCACACCTTCGGCCGGAATCCGCGGCCCAGCGGGTAGGCGGCCTGTTCCCGGGTATACGGGTGCTCCCACTTGTCGACCACCAGGCATTCCGCGGTGTGCGGGGCCCCGCGCAGCGGGTTGTCCTCCACCGTCCATTCGCCGGAACCGACCCGGTCGATCTCGCCGCGAATGGCGATCATCGCCTCGCAGAACGCATCGACCTCGGCGAGGCTCTCACTCTCGGTGGGCTCCACCATCAGGGTTCCAGCCACCGGGAAGCTCATGGTCGGGGCATGGAAACCGTAGTCGGCCAACCGCTTTGCGACATCGTCGACGGTCACGCCGGTGCTCTTGGTGATCTCGCGCAGGTCCAGGATGCACTCGTGGGCGACCATGCCGTTCTCGCCGGTGTAGAGCACCGGGTAGTGCTCGTCCAGCCGTCGGGCGATGTAGTTGGCCGATGCGATCGCCGTCAACGACGCCGCGCGCAGGCCGTCGGCACCCATCATCCGGATGTAGGCCCAGGTGATCGGCAGGATCGACGCGGACCCGTACGGCGCCGCCGACACCGGATGCCCGGCGGGCAACTCGGCGGCCAGCGGGTGACCGGGCAGGAACTCGGCCAGGTGCGCGCGCACCGCCACCGGCCCGACGCCCGGGCCGCCGCCCCCGTGCGGGATGCAGAAGGTCTTGTGCAGGTTCAGGTGACTGACGTCTCCCCCGAACCTTCCGGGCCGAGCCAGTCCGACCAACGCATTGAGGTTGGCTCCGTCGACGTAGACCTGGCCGCCGGCGTCGTGCACGGCGGCGCAGATCTCGGCGATGTCGTGCTCGTAGACGCCGTGCGTGGAGGGATAGGTGATCATCAACGTCGACAACGCCGCAGCGTGCTGGTCGACCTTGGCGCGCAGATCGTCGAGGTCGACGTCGCCGTTGTCACGGCAGGCGACCACCACCACGCGCATTCCGGCCAGCGCCGCCGACGCGGCGTTGGTGCCATGGGCGCTCGAGGGGATCAGGCAGATGTCGCGATGCGACTCGCCGCGGCTGGCGTGATAGGCGTGGATCGCCAACAGGCCCGCGTACTCCCCCTGCGAGCCGGCGTTGGGTTGCAGTGACACCGCGTCATATCCGGTGATGCCCGCCAGCCAGGTCTCCAGCTGCGCGATCAACGTCCGCAAGCCCACGGCGTCGCCGGCCGGAGCGAACGGGTGCTGGCGCGCGAACTCGGGCCAGGTGATCGACTCCATCTCGGCGGCAGCGTTGAGCTTCATCGTGCACGACCCGAGCGGAATCATGCTGCGGTCCAAGGCAATGTCCTTGTCCGACAGCGAGCGCAGGTAACGCATCATCGCGGTTTCGGTGCGATAGCGGGTGAACGCCGGGTGTGTCAGGAATTCGGACGTGCGGGTGGCGATGGGCGCGCCGGCCGGCTCGACCGCGGCCAGTCCGAAGGCATCCAGCACCGCGGCCACCTGCGCGTCGGTGGTCGTTTCGTCGCAGGCCACCGAGACGTGATCGGCGTCGACGCGCCACAGGTTGATACCGCCGGCCTTGGCCGCGGCGATCACCTCATCGGCGCGACCCGGCACCCGAGCCAACACCGTGTCGAAGTAGCGGTCGTGCACCAGCGCCTCGCCGAGTGCAGCGCCGATCTTCTCGGCCTGCCGGTGCACTCGCCGCGCGATCGCGGTCAGACCGTCGGCGCCGTGGTAGCTGGCATACATCGCAGCCATCACCGCCAGCAGTACCTGCGCGGTACAGATGTTCGACGTGGCTTTGTCCCGGCGGATGTGCTGTTCGCGGGTTTGCAGTGCCAGCCGGTAGGCATCAGCGCCATCCCGATCCTTGGACACCCCGACCAGCCGGCCGGGCAGCTGGCGGGCGTGCCGCGAGTGCACGGCCAGGTAGCCGGCGTGCGGGCCGCCAAAGCCCATCGGCACCCCGAACCGTTGGGCGGTGCCGAATGCCACGTCCGCGCCGATCTCGCCGGGCGGGGTGAGCAGCGTGCATGCCAGCAGATCCGCGCCCACCGCCACCAGCGCGCCGCGCTCGTGGGCGGCTTCGATCAGCCCCGACCAATCCGTGATCCGGCCCGAGGCGCCCGGCAACTGCACGATCACCCCGAAGAAGTCACCGTCGGGAAGTCCGTCCCGCAGGTCGGCGGTGACGATCTCGATGCGCAGCGGCTCGGCGCGAGTCGCCAGCACCGCCGCGGTCTGGGTGAACAGGTCGGAGTCGACCAGCAGCCGATGCGAGGTGCCGCGCGTCGCGCGGTGCATCAACGTCATCGCCTCGGCGGCCGCGGTGCCCTCGTCGAGCATTGAGGCGTTGGCGATCTCCAGGCCGGTCAGGTCGGCGATCATGGTCTGGAAGTTCAGCAGGGCCTCCAGCCGGCCCTGGCTGATCTCCGGCTGGTAGGGCGTGTACGCGGTGTACCACGCCGGGTTCTGCATGATGTTGCGCAGCAACACCTGCGGGGTGAGCGTGTCGTAGTAGCCCTGGCCGATCATCGACACCGCGACCGTGCTGGCATCGGCCAGTTCGCGCAGTTCGGCCAGGGTCTGAGCCTCGGTGGCCGGGGCCGGAAGGACCTCCAGCCCGGGCGCGATGCCGTCGACACTCAGCGCGTCGAGGATGCCGGCGGGCACCGCCTTGGCGGCGAGATCCTCCAGCGACGCGACACCGATGGTGGCGAGCATCGCGCTGATCGCGGTGCTGTCGGGGCCGATGTGCCGGTCAACAAAGCGGGATTCGGTGTACTCGGACACGGGAACTCCTGGGCGCTAGACGACTGCGAGACGAATTCGTGTCCTCCCCCTCTGTCGTCTGCCCGGCCCGGGCGCCTGAGAGATTCGGCGCCGAGACTTCTGCGGCGCCTTTCCCCATGGGCGGGTGTAACCCGAATGGGCGTCACCGCTTTCCAGAGGCATCAATGCCGGCGCGGTCCGGGTGCCTGAGAGGTTGACGGAGAGGTATTGCTCCTTCGGCGTCCGCGGCTGGCTGCCGCGGAACTCTCCCGCGAGAGGCTGATGCGGGCCCAATACTACCCGCCGGGCCCAGTGGACCAGGATTCCTGGGCACTGGACCACCGTCGTGGTATATAAGAGACTAGATCTGTCACATTCATACCAGTGGGTGGTGAAGATGAACACGCTACGACGACGGATCGTCGACGAATTCGAGAACATCACCGGCCGGCATGACGATCCCGGTGTCTACGGCGGCCCGCCAGGCGACGCGGGCCTGATCGGTCCGGGCAGCGTGTCCTGGGAAGTCAACGCAGATGTTGCCGCGGTAGCACAGGCCGGGTTGCCGGCGATCGTGCTGGAGATTCTTCATCCCTCAGTGATCGCCGGCGTGCAGGACCTGTCGACGTACCGCGAAGATCCGTTCCGGCGGGCCCGCACCACCCTCGGCTACGTGTTGACCACGACCTTCGGCAACACCGAAGCCGCGACGCAACTGATCGAACGGGTCAAGTCCATCCATGCCCACGTGTCGGACACCCGGCCCGACGGTGTGGCATACCGGGCCCTGGACCCCGAACTGCTCGCGTGGGTGCACACCTGCATCCCGTGGATGATCATGCGCACCTTCGAGCGCACGAATCGGCCGTTGACCCTGCGTGAACGCGATCAATACCTGGCCGAACAGGCGACGATCGGTCGGATGGCCGGAGCCGAGTGGGTGCCCGCGAGCATGGCTGAACTCGACGACTATGTGCGCCGGATGCGCCCGCAACTGTGCGTCAACGCGCAGACCCGCGAGTTCATCGAGTTCCTGCTCACCGCCCCCTTCTATCCCGACCTGCCCGGCCCCCTCGACCGCGCACTACACCGCTTCGCGGTGTATGCCGGCATGAGTTACGCACCGTGCTGGGCGCAAGAACTCATCGGATTCGACCGCCCTTCCAGCCTGGTCCGGGGACTGATCGGTCCGGCGCTGCAGTTCGACGCCCGCCGGCTGCGGTGGGCCTACGGGCTTCCCCCTTACGCGCGGCTGGCGCGAGAACGCGCCAACGGTGCCGGTTTGATCTCGGCGGGAACGCCATGATCGACCCGCAGTTCGTCACTGTCATCGGCGAGGCGGTCGCCGGATCGCCGGCCCACGCCGTCGACCCGACCGCGCAACGCATTCTTGACGCCGCCGTTCACGAAGCCGCGACGGTGGGCCTGCGGCGCGTCACCATCGAAGACGTGGTGCGGCGCGCGGGCGTTTCGCGAATGACCGCCTACCGCCGCTTTCCCCGTCGTGAAGATCTGATCCAGGCACTGATTCGTCGGGAGACCCAGCGCTTTCTCGCGACGGTTGCCGACGCCATCGACAACACGCCCGACCCCCACCACGGTGTGGCCGAGGCCTTCGTCGCCGCCATCACGTTCGCCCGCGAGCATCCGATGCTGAGCCGAGCCGCGCATTTCGAGCCGCTACCTGCTGCCGATTCCCGCGAGCTGCTAGCGATGGGATCGGCGTTTATCGCCAACTACATCGACTGCGACGGGCCCGGCAGTCCCAGCCAGTCGGTGCGCTGGGTCGCCGACGTTTTCGCCCGGTTGTTCTTGACGTATATCTCGCTGCCATCCACCGATCCGGATTTCCTCGACGATGCAGCGCTGCGACGCTTCGCTCAAGAAGTCCTCACGCCGATGGCCGAACGCGCGATCGGGTAAAACGGCCGTACCACAACGGTTTTCGACCGTAGCGTCGAGCAGTGAGCGCTAACCGGTTTTGCGGTCGCGGTACTTGCGGCGACTGGCCAGCTCGTCTTCCGGCGCGGCGATCGACTCGCCGCCGTCGGCGCGCTCGCCCGGGAAGTCGGAGATCACGCCGGTCAACTCGCGCATCGCGCCCGACACCGCGATACCGAACACACCCTGGCCGCCCTGCAGCAGGTCGACGACCTCTTCAGCCGAGGTGCACTCGTACACGGTGGTGCCGTCGGAGAACAGCGTGATGTTGGCCAGATCCTGGACACCGCGCTCGCGAAGGTGGTCGACAGCGATCCGGATGTTGTGCAGCGAGATGCCGGTGTCGAGCAGTCGCTTGACGATCTTGAGCACCAGGATGTCTTTGAACGAGTACAGCCGCTGGCTACCGGAGCCGGCCGCGCCCCGGATGGAGGGCACCACCAGCGAGGTACGAGCCCAGTAGTCGAGCTGGCGGTAGGTGATGCCGGCGATCTGGCAGGCGCTGGGGCCGCGGTAGCCGACGAGTTCGTCGGGAACGGAGTCGTCCGGGAACAGGCCGCCCTGTACGGGTTGGCCGGCGCTGGAAGGGGCCGCCGGGACTTCGCGGTCACCCTTGTCGGATTGACCCGTGAAGTCCAGCTGATCCTGCCCCGGTTGGTCGCCCACGCTGCTTCCTCTCGCCGATCGCGCTCGTTGCCACTGACTGGCCGGTGGCCGCGTTTGCTCTTGCCCGAGTTGGTCGTGAGCATACGCCGTCCGCCGGGCTGCCGTGCAGTTGTTCCCGCCGTGGTTCAAGTATGGGGGCCGCGATTTGCGCGTGTTGCTTTCGTTCGGGCGTGTCGCACTGACCGCGAGAGATGCAACGGATCTGTGACGAGGCTGAGTCCGCCGCGCCGGGTCAGGTTGCTTTGAAATCGTCGGGCGACACGCTATCGAGGAATTCCTTGAACTTCTCCACCTCGTCTTCACGTACCGCGCCGGCGGTCTCGTCGTCGCCCTCGTCGGGGATCAGCAAGCCCGCCTCGGCCAGCACCGCTTCTTCGACGTAGATCGGCACGCCCACCCGCAACGCGATGGCCACCGAGTCCGACGGGCGCGCCGACACCGTGATGTCGCGGTCGAAGATCAGGTCGGCGTAGAACGTGCCCTCCTGCAGGTCGACGATTCGGACCTCCTTGAGCGAATGTCCGAGCGCGCCGATCAAGTCACGGATCAAGTCGTGAGTCAGGGGCCGGGCGGGCTCCACGCCCTGTTGCTCCAAGGCGATGGCGGCGGCTTCGGCCTGCCCGATCCAGATCGGGAGATATCGATCACCGTCGGCCTCGCGCAGGAGCAGCACCGGCTGGTTCTGCGGCTGCTCGACGCGGATGCCGACCACGCGTACTTCACCCATCTCCAGTCAGCCCTCCGCCTTCGCTGCGTCCCAAGTCCCCGTCGTACCAGTATGACTCGCTGCGAAACCCCCGGTCGGACAACCGCATGCCGCGCAACAAGCCGCCGAGGCGAAGTCTAGTCCTCAGCCGTGCAGTACGTCGTGTACCGACGACTTGAGCAGCGCGGTGTGTAGCGCGATCGCCAGCGCCGCGACCTCGCGCGCCAAGTCGTCGGCCCGGTCGCGTGCGCCCGCCTTGCCCCCCTTGACCAGCGGGCCCGCGATCTGGGCGATCAGGTCGGACTGCCGGTCGGCGGCCGAGCGAAACGCTCGCAGGTGCCGCGGCTCCACGCCGTAGTCGGCTAGGCCACGCGCGCACTGGACGATCACCACGGCGTGCTCGTCGAACAGCCCACCCGGTCCGGTGGTGATCACGCCCGATCTGACCAATGCCGTCAACAGCGCGTCGTCGCCACCCGAGCGCGCCAGCAGATCCTCCCGACTCAACCGCACCTGCCGCGGCGGCGCAGGCAGCGCCGTCCCGCTATGGGCGGTCTCGCCGCCGGCCGACACCAGTCGTGGCGTGGGGTACGGCGACTCCGGTGACGGCAGCGCGCCATCGGCTTCGGCGTCCAGCCGCGCCTTGATCACCTTCAACGGCAGGTAGTGGTCGCGTTGTGCGGTCAGCACGTAACGCAGCCGTGCGCAGTCGTAGGCACTGAATCGGCGGTAGCCCGACGCCGCCCGCTGCGGCATGACCAGCCCCTCGGTTTCCAAGAAACGAATCTTGGAGACCGTGACGTCGGGAAAATCCGGCCGAAGCAGGTCCAGCACCGCTCCGATTGACATCCCGGCCAGTTCAGGGCTGTCAGGCGCGGTCATTAGCTGCCCGGCCCGGCCTCGGTCTCACCCGTCTTCGGGCCGGTCAGGAACACCAGGCGGAACTTGCCGACCTGCACCTCGTCGCCGTTGACCAGGACCGCCGAATCGACCGGCTCCCGGTTGACATAGGTCCCGTTGAGGCTGCCGACGTCGACAACCTGAAACTCGTTGCCCTCCAGCCGGAACTCGGCGTGACGACGACTCACCGTGACGTCATCGAGGAAGATGTCGCTGTCGGGGTGCCGACCGGCCGCGGTGACCGGTTGGTCGAGCAGGAACCGCGATCCGGCGTTGGGACCGCGCTTGACGACCAGCAGCGCCGAACCCACGGGCAGCCCTTCAACACCCGAGGTCAAGCTCTCTCCGCCCGCCTGCGAGGGAGCGTCGAGTTCGTTCAGGAAGTCGGCGCGGAAAACCGATGTGGTTTCCACCGTGACCTCATCGCCTGCCTGGTCTTGCCCCGTTGCCGGGTCCTTCTCCGTCACCCGCTACTCCTCACTGGCCGCTGTTTTGCTACCTGGTCGCGCTCGCCGGACATGTGTTGCGCCCAACCCTGAATCGTTGAGTCGACCGTACCGCGCAGCGGTCCGTCATGTCCCCCGCACCGCGGGATCGTGTCGGGTGGATACCCGCGCGTCCCGGCAGGCAGGCTAACAATCGTCATTCCGACAACGTCGCCCGGTAGGCATCGGCGGTCAGCAGCCCCGACAGACTCTGGTCCAGAGCCGCCGAATCCGCGTTCGCCACCTGAAGTTCCAGCAGCCAGCCCGCG
Source organism: Mycolicibacter sp. MU0102 (assembly GCF_963378105.1). NCBI lineage: Bacteria > Bacillati > Actinomycetota > Actinomycetes > Mycobacteriales > Mycobacteriaceae > Mycobacterium > Mycobacterium holstebronense. The sequence goes on along the minus strand of NZ_OY726398.1, from coordinate 2,152,533 downwards.
CCGTAGGGGTCGGAGTTCACCAATTGCGGGTTGGCGTCCAGTTCGGCGTTGACCGCACTCACCGACGCGGTGATCGGTGCGTAGAGGTCCGAGACCGACTTGGTCGACTCCACCTCGCCAAAGGCCTCCCCGGCGGTGACCCCGGTGTCCGCAGCGGGCAGCTGCACGAAGACCACGTCGCCCAGGGCGGCCTGCGCGAAGTCGGTGATACCGACGCGGACGGTGTCCGGGCCGGTGCGGCGAACCCACTCGTGCTCAGCGGTGTAGTACAGGTCGGATGGAACTAAGCTTTCCGAGCTCACGGTGATCGTGCTCCTTGCGCTGTCGGGCTCACTTGACTGGCTGAGCGTATTGGCGGGGTTTCGGTTGTCGCAACACGGTCACCTGAACGCGGTCGGCCTGCTGCACTGCCATGGCCCCGCCGAGCCGCTTGACACTGTCGACCGCCCCGCCAGGAATGTTCATCGCGGCCGCCAGGGTGGGGGGATCCCCAATCGCCAGAACCGAATACGGGGGCGCCAGAGCCGTGCCGTCGAACTCCAGCGCACCGGGCGTGCCCGCAACCCACGAATCCACTCCGATGCGCACCGCCTTGGTGCCGTCGCGGACCTCCATCGCCTCGGCACCGGCCGCCCGCAGCTCGTTGATCACGTCGAGCATCGTCTCGGGTGCCACCCCTCGGGCCAGATCGTCGACGGTGATCACGACGCCGGGTCCGACCGCGCCCACGGTGCCGATCATGATCGCCAGGGCGGCCAGCCGCGCTTGGGCGTTCTCGATGGCGGCCTGGTCACTGCTGCCGGACTCCTGCAGGGCGTTGAGCGTCTGTTGCAGTTCGCCGACTTCGGTGCCCAGGGTCGCCTCGCGTTGACGCAGCGAGTCCAGCAGCACCAGCAGGTCGGCGGGCCGAGCCGTCTCCAGCGCGTCCTGGGAATCGTTCTGGCGAACCTGGGTGACAATCGCCACGCCCAACAGCAGGCAAAGCAGCATTCCCAGCACGCTGAACAGCGGCCCGGAACGTCCCCGCGGCGGCGGCACACCGTCCTGCGGTGACGGCTGCGGCCGCTCGTGACGGCCGTGCGACGCCGGGTCAGTGCTACTCATGACTGTCAGGCCCCGAACAGTCGTCGCCGCAGCGCCGCCGCATTGCCGAAGATGCGGATGCCCAGCACCACGATGATCGCGGTCGACAGCTGTGTGCCAACCCCCAACTGGTCGCCGAGGTAGACCAGCAGTGCCGCGACCAGAACGTTGAACACGAACGACACGACGAATACCTTTGCGTCGAAGATCCGCTCGAGATAGGCACGCAGGCCACCGAACACGGCGTCCAGCGCCGCCACCACGGCGATCGGCAGGTAGGGCTGAACCACCTCCGGGACGCTCGGATGAAAGACCAGACCAAGCACGATGCCCGCGATCAGCGCGACGATACCGATCATTGAGATATCACCCCAGCCTCCCGAACCGGACCCCTGCAAGCTTGCGTCACGATGCCCCTATCTGTTTGGCAAACCGGACATCTCGCACCGATCCGGCCGGCAGCGTGATGTCGGCCGAGTTGCGGCCGTCGACCCGGACCACCACCCCGTAAGAGGCCTCCAACAGCCGTAGCCGGTACAACCCCGGGCTGCGGTCGAAGGCGTCGCGCAGTCCGCCTGGCGGTCCAATGGCTTGCAGCGCATAAGGACTGCTGATCGGCTTGTTGTCGACCAGGATGGCTCCGCCGGCCTGCCGGATCGTGACATTCGGGCCGATGCGCACGTCGCCGACGGCGATCGCCTCGGCTCCGCTGGCCCACAGCGAGTTGACGACCAGCTGCAGGTCGCGGTCCAAGATGATCTGCTGGCTACCCGACACCCGCTGCTTGGAGGCATCGGAGAGATTTCGCCCGGCGCCGGGGTCCGTGACGGTGACGGTCACCCCGGGACCGCTCACCCGCGTGCTGGCAGCCTCCAGGCTGAGCGCGTCCAGGCCGGCCAACACCCGCTGCCCCTGGGCGTCGTCGGCCAGCCGGTGCCGGCGCAGCTCGTCGACACGGTTGGAGTAGGTGTCACGTTTGTCGGCCAGCCTGCCGGTGACGGCTTCGGCCGCTCGGACATTCGTCGCCAGCACCTGCTGGGCGTCGTGCACCCCGGGGGCCACCGACCTTGCCTGCGCCACCGCGACGGCGAACACCGTCGCCACCAACAACGCCGCCACCGCCTCCCATGCCCACCCCGCGACCCGGGCGGTGGCCGCCGGGGGCGCGGTGCGGCGGGATCGCCTGGCCGCCGCGGCGGCATAGCCGGGGTCGAGATGTTCGGACAGCAGGGAGCGCAGCAGCGACGGCACCGCGAATCTCTGTGGCCTGCCGGCCTCGTGGGCGCCCGCCCCCCGGGAGTCGTATCCGCTCAGCGCGAAGAACGGCTCAGTCACCAGCAACCTTGGGCATGGTCCGGACCGCCAGTCTCACGTGGATCAGGTACAGCACGAACGCCCACAGGTACATACCCAGGCCCCAGATCAGGAAACCCCATCCGGCCGAGAGCACCACCCGGCTCCACAGCTGATCCCACTGTCCCAACAGGATCAGCGGAAACGCTGACATCAGCGCGAACGTGCCCGCCTTGCCGATGTAGGTCACCGGCAGCGCGGTCAGTCCCCGGCTACGCAGCACCGGCAGCGTGGCGGCCAGCAACAGGTCTCGGGCCAGCAGTGTTGCGATGATCGCCCAGGGCACCAGTCCGCGCACCCCGAAGGCGACCGGAATTGTGATCATGTAGAGCCGATCGATCGCCGGATCGAGTAGGGCGCCCAGCCTCGAATACTGGTTGAACAGCCGAGCCACTTTGCCATCGGCCCAGTCCGAGGCGCCGCTGAGCATCAGAATCGCCACCGCCGGCCCGTCCGCCCGCGCGATCAGCAGCAGGTACAGAAAGACGCCGATCAACCCGAGACGGGCCAGGCTGATGACGTTGGGCACCGTGAGCACCCGGTCTTGGAGTTGATCGGAGCCAGACCCGGCAGGCATACCGACCCCCTAGCGGAAGATCCCGGGCAGACTCAGCGCGTCCATGCTGTCGTCGCTCAGCGGGTTGTCCCGGACCATGTAGGTCCACGTCGAGGTGGGCCGCGCCAGCTTCGACAGATCGATTCCCGGCTCGGACTCGATCGAATCGGAGGTCTCCAGCGTCTGCTGGGACGCCTCGATGGCGTCAGCGGCCAGCGAGGCGAACGCGTCAAGCGCCAACCGGTGGAACTCGTCGAGCGGGTTCTGCCGGCCCAGCGCGCGCAGGTGGATGCTCTCCCGGATGTCGGCCAGGTACGCGAGGTGGTCGGCCCAGCCGCGGTCCAGATGGTAGAGCATGATCAGCCGGCAGATCTTCTCCAGCTTGGCTTCGCCGTCCTCCCCGTTCTGCCCCAGCTGCGCCTTCAATTCCGCGTAGCGCTTCGGGGTGAGCTCGGCCAGCTCCTCGCGCGCCGCCGGGGTGGACAACAGCGTGTTGCGCCGCTCCACGATGATGGTGCGCTGCTGGGCGATCAGCTGGTTGTACCGCCAGGTGTTGGCGTGGATGTCGAGCAGCTTGCCCTCGGCGATGCGCTGCGCATGGTCGAGCAGACCCGAGGCCTTGGGGCTCACGATCCGGCCGTCGCCGCTTTCCTGATCGGTCTCCATCGGCAGCTTGTTGGCTTCCAGGTTGGTCGCGGCGACATCGTCTTCCCAACTGGAGAAGAACACCGACGAACCCGGGTCGCCCTGACGGCCGGCCCGGCCCCGCAACTGGTTGTCGAGGCGCTGCGTGTGCTGGCGGCCGGTGCCGATCACGTGCAGCCCGCCCAGCGCGACGATCGCGTCATGGTCAGCCTCTTCGGAGCCGCCCAGGCGGATGTCGGTACCGCGACCGGCCATCTGGGTGGACACCGTCACCACCCCGAGCTTGCCGGCCTCGGCGATCACGGTGGCCTCTTCGGCGTCGTTCTTGGCGTTGAGGACCACCGCCGGGACACCGCGCTTACGCAGCCGCTCGTACAGTTCCTCGGACTCGGCGACGTCGTGGGTGCCGACCAGCACCGGTTGCCCGGTGGCGTGCACCTCGACAATGTGGGCGACGATGGCGTCGTTCTTGGCCGCAGCGGTGATGTAGACCCGGTCCGCCTCGTCTTCGCGGATGTTGGGCATGTTCGGCGGGATCGGCGAGACCCCCAATTGATAGAACTGCCGCAACTGCTCGCCGGCCGCCAACGCCGTACCGGTCATACCGCACACGGTCGGATACCGATTGACCAGCGCCTGCACCGTGATGGTGTCGAGCACCTCGCCGGTCTCGGTCGTCTCGATGCCCTCCTTGGCCTCCACCGCGGCCTGCAGGCCGTCCGGCCAGCGCTGCAGCGTGGCGATCCGACCGCGCGAAGCGTTGATCAACTGCACCTTGCCGTCGCGGACGATGTAGTGCACGTCGCGCTGCAGCAGCACGTGGGCGTGCAGGGCGACGTTGACCTCGGTCAGCGTGGAGACCACGTGCTCCTCGGAGTACAGGTCGATACCACCGAGTGCCTTCTCGACTTTGTTCGCGCCCACCTCGGTCAGGTGGATGTTGCGCCGGTCCTCGTCGGAGTCGTAGTCCACTCCGGGCTTGAGCCGTCCGACCAGCTCAACGATCTCCATCCGGGGTGTCTCCCGGTGCGTCGTGCCGGCCAGAACCAACGGCACCAGCGCCTCGTCGACCAACACCGAGTCGGCCTCGTCGATCAGCGCCACATCCGGGTTGGGCGAGACCAAATCATCGACATCGGTGACCAGCTGGTCACGCAGCACGTCGAAGCCGATCTCGTTGATCGACGCATAGGTGACGTCGCACTTGTAAGCGGCGCGGCGCTCGGCCGCCGTGGAGTCTTCGGTGATCCACCCGACGGTGACCCCCAGGGCCTCCAGCAGCGGGCCCATCCATTCGGCGTCACGACGCGCGAGGTAGTCGTTGATGGTGACCACGTGCACGTGCCGGCCACCGATGGCGTAACCCGCGGCCGCGATCGCACCGGAGAGGGTCTTGCCTTCACCGGTGGCCATCTCGACCACATCGCCGGCCAGCATCCGCAGCGCGCCCTGCAGCTGAACATCGAACGGACGCTGCCCGATGCTGCGCTCGGCGGCTTCGCGGGCGATCGCCAAGAACTGCGGGATGTCCGAGGAATCGGCCAGCTCCTTGAGTTTGAGCAGTTGCGCGGCTTTGCGCAGCTGCTCGTCGTCGAGCCCAGCGGCCTTCTTGGCGTACTCGCCGGCCGCGGTGACCTCGGCCATCGAACGGCTCTGGTTCTTCTCGGTGCTGGCGCCCAGCAGTTTCCAGAATTTCCCGCTGAGCCGACCCGACTTGGTTCGCGTTGCGGAGACAGTCTTGGAGGTGTTAGCCACAGCACAACGGTACCGGGCTGCTTTGGCGGTGCTCATCCGACGCCGCGCCGCGCTACGCGGTAGGTTTCGCACGGGATTTTTGATCTACCGGCCGGCACGTCGATTCGGCGGTGAAGGAGATGTGGCAGTGGACTCGAAGGTGTTCAAGCCGTCCATCGACTGGGCGCATGCCCTGCCCGATTCTCTGGTGTGGATCGCGCTGGCCTGGACCATCAGCGCGGTCAGCGTGCTGGCCGTGGCGGCCCTGCTGCGGGTCAGCACCCGATGGGGACGCCAGTTCTGGGAGATCAGCGGCGCCTACTTCACCGGGCGGGACAGCCTCCGGGTCTGGCTGATGCTGGGTGTGCTGCTGCTGTCGGTGATCACCGCGGTCCGGCTCAACGTGCTGTTCAGCTTCCAGGGCAACGACATGTATTCGTCGCTGCAGACCGCCTTCCAAGGCGCCGCCGGGGGCGACGAGGCCATCAAAGCGTCGGGCGTACATGGATTCTGGATGTCGATCGGCATCTTCAGCCTGATGGCCGTGCTGCACGTGGCGCGGGTGATGCTCGACATCTATCTGACCCAGCACTTCATGGTGAATTGGCGCATCTGGCTCACCGAGCGACTGACCGGGGACTGGTTGGACGGGCGGGCCTACTACCGGGCCCACTTCGTCAAGACACCGCTGGACCCCGCTGTCGGCGAAGCCATCGAAGGCGCGATCGACAACCCCGACCAGCGTATTCAGCAGGACATCGACATCTTCACCGCGGGCAATGGCGCCAACGTCAACGCCCCGGCCAACGGCACCGGCAGCACGCTGTTGTTCGGCGCCGTGCAGTCCATGGTCACGGTGGTGTCGTTCACCGCCATCCTGTGGAACCTGTCGGGCACGCTGACCGTGTTCGGGCTCGACATTCCGCGGGCGATGTTCTTGATCGTCCTGGTCTACGTGGCCATCGCGACCATCGTCGCGTTCTGGATCGGCCGGCCCCTGATCCGGTTGAGCTTCCGCAATGAGCTCACCAACGCCGCCTTCCGGTATGCGCTGGTGCGGGTGCGCGACGCCGCCGAGTCGGTGGCGTTCTATCGGGGCGAGCTGGCCGAGCGGGTCCAGCTGCGGACGCGGTTCCGCGCGATCATCGCCAACTATCTGAAGTTCGTGAACCGGACCATCGGGTTCTCGGGCTGGAACCTGTCGGTGAGCCAGGCGATCGTGCCGTTGCCCTGGGTGATTCAGGCGCCGCGGCTGTTCTCCGGACAGATCATGTTCGGAGGGGTGGCGCAGACCGCGTCGGCGTTCGGCAACATCTCGGACTCCCTGTCGTTCTTCCGCAACGCCTACGACAACTTCGCCGGCTACCGTGCCTCGATCATTCGTCTGCACGGGCTGGTGGAAGCCAACCGCGAGGCCCGGGACCTTCCCGAGCTGCTGGTCAAGCCCAGCCCGGACGGCACGGTGGCCCTCGAGGGCGTCGAGGTGCGCACCCCCGAGGGCGTCCCGCTGATCGAGGCGCTCGACGTGCAGCTGAGCATCGGTGACGCGCTGATGATCGCCGGACCGTCCGGCAGCGGCAAGACGACACTGCTGCGCAGCCTGGCCCAGTTGTGGCCGTACGCGTCGGGAACCCTGCGGCGCCCCGATGCGGTCAACGCCACGATGTTCATCTCGCAGCTGCCCTACATCCCACTGGGTGATCTGCGCGCGGTGGTGTCCTACCCGCTGGAGGTCGGCGAGGTCGCCGACGCGGAGATCACCGAGGCGTTGACGAAGGTGTCACTGCCTAACTTGGTCGACCGGCTCGACGACGTCGAGGATTGGGCCAAGGTGCTCTCGCCCGGTGAGCAGCAGCGGGTGGCGTTCGCCCGGCTCCTGTTGACGCGCCCCAGGGCTGCGTTCCTCGACGAGTCGACGTCGGCGCTCGACGAAGGACTGGAGTTGACGCTGTATCGGCTGCTGCGCTCCGAGCTGCCCGACACCATCCTGGTCAGCGTGAGCCACCGGCACACGGTGCGCCAGCACCACAAGCACGTGCTGGAGCTGCGCGGCCAGGGCCGCTGGGACCTCAGTCCGGTCTAGCCGCTAGCGAGCCGCCGCGTGCGCCCCGGCGCGGCGCCCGAAGAACGAGCCCTCCCCCAACTGGGTGCCGCTGGCATAGCCCTTGCCGTCCTGGGCGATGTTGGCCGCGCAGGCCCCGGCGGCGTAGAGGCCCGGGATCGGCTGGCCGTCACTGCGCAACACTTCGCCGTCCACCGAGGTCGCCAGCCCGCCGATGGTGAATCCGGCGTACACGGCCTTGCCCAGCGTCAGGTCGAACGCGCCCCACGGTCCGGTGTCCTGCGCCGTCAGGAACGGCGGCTGCTTGTGGAAGTCGGGGTCCTGTCCCTGTGCCGCGTACGTGTTGTAGCGGTCCAGGGTCGCCACCAGGTTTCCTTCCGGAATGCCCAGTGCGGCTTCCATTTCCGGTACGGTCTCCCATCCGTCGATCAGCGGAACCAAGGGCACCTGCGGCTTGCGCATGTGGGCCTCGTCGACGATCAGGAAGGCCGCGCTGTCGGGCTGGTCCATGACGAATCCCGACGTGCGCGAGTGGTAGGAGTCCTCGGCGACAAAGCGCTTGCCCTCTTTGTTGACGATGATGCCGGTCAGCAGGATCGAGGGCGGGTAGACCGGTGCGGTGATGAATATCTGGTCCATGTGCTTGGTGGCGCCGCCTGCCGACATCCCCATCCGGATGCCCAGTCCGTCGTCGTAGGTGTTGCCCAGCACGAACGGCTTCTCGGCCAGCTTCGGCGTGTACTGGGCGACCATCTCCGGGTTCATCACGAAGCCACCGGCGGCAATCACCACCGACTTCGCTTTGATCACACCGCTTTCGGTGAAGTGCTTCCACGTGACACCCACGACGGCACCGGAGGCGTCGGTGACCAGCCCGGTGGCGCCGGTTTCGTAGCGGATCGTCACCCCGAGGTCGTCGGCCCGCTTGAGCAGCAGGTCGATTGCCATCTTGGCGCCCTGGGTGTCACCGGGCACCGGAACCTTGTGCCCGCGCGGCGCCGGAACGGCCTCGTTCAGGAACGGCCACACCTTCTCGTTGCCGGTGAACATCAGCCCCTCGGTGTTGGGCTGGATCACCGCCTTCTCCGGGTAGTAACTGCGCTCAAACGCAATTCCAAGGTCTTCAAGCCAGTTGAAGTGCTCGACGCTGCCGTCACAGTAGGCCCGGATCTTGTCATGCTCGGGTTCGCGCGACACCGCGACGAGGTACTTGTACATCTCGTCCGCCGTGTCGGCATGCCCGGTGGCCTGCTGGACCGCGGTGCCGCCGCCGAGATAGAAGTGGCCGCCTGCCATGGCGGTGGTGCCGCCGGCCTCGGCGGCCCGCTCCAGCACCAGGACCCGGGCCCCGGCTGCCGCCGCCGTGACGGCCGCGCAGCCGCCACCGATGCCGAAGCCGATCACCACGACGTCGAACTCGTCGGACCACTCCGAAACCGTTTCGGCACTGGTGGTGTCCGGGATCTGGGTGCTCATTGCCGCCACTCCTCTATGTCGCCGGCGCTGGACATCGGCGCCGCTGCGGTGGTTACCGCTGCTCCTGTTTGATGTAGTCAAACACCGCTCGGATCTCGGCTGGGATGTAGGCGATCTCCAGGTAGGGGATGCCGGCTTCCGGAGCTGAGACGTACGCGAATTGCATGCCGCCGGGCATCACGCCCCGGGCAACCACCTGGGCGTCCTGCTCGGCGGTGTCGTTCAGCATAACGTCGAAATTTTCGGGGTCCTCGGCCTCGATGCAGACATGGTGCAGGCCCGGCCCGTGGGCACGGAGGAAGTCGTCGTAGAGGCTGCGTCCACGTACCGGTGCGATCAGCTCCAACTGCATGTCACCGACGTAGCTCAGCGCGATGTCGGCGACGAAATCAGCCGGCTCGCCCAGGTAGCTGCAAGTGTCCGGGGCGAAGTGCACGCCGGGCATACGGATCCATTTGCGCACGCCGAGCAACGCGGTCAGCGTGGACTCGGTGGCATCGAGATCGCCTGTGACCCAGGCGATCTGGTTGGGCGGGCGAGGCGGCGGGGTCACGACAGCGGGGTCGGCACGCCGACGTCTTCGCGGACCTGCTGCGAGATCGCCGGCCACGAAACCGCGGCGGGGAATTCGCCCCAGACACTGTTGAACAGCCCGACGATTCGGGCCGGACCAGAGCCGCCCGGCGCATACACCGGGCCGCCGGAGTCACCCTGCTGACTGCGAACGCTGCGCGTCATCGTGAACCATCCGTTGTTGACCCGTTCGACGGTGCCGCAGGTTTCTCCGGTGACGATGCCGAAGTGGCAGACCGGATCACCGGGTTTCAGCTCAATGTCCGGGCCGGCCTGCAGCCGCAGACCCCCCGGTAGGACATCGTTGACGTCGACATCGTCGGCCAGCACGATCGACTCGTAGTCGGCAATCACCTGGTCGGTGTTGACGGTCGAACCATTAGGCGTGTTGTCGCGAAAGGTCGCCAGCCTGCCGATGACTGCCCCGCCACGGTCGGTGACGGTACCGCTCCCCCGGCAATGGCCGGCGGTAAAGGCAATCCGCATCACCGGGTCGACGTAGCCGAGCGTGCAGACGTGGGTGTCCTGGCGGATCTCCATCCCCGGGAACACCAGCACCCCGTCAGCCCGGGCCGGAAAGACCGTCGGCCCAGCAACTGTCGCACCGATCCCCAGCAGCACCGCCAGCACCCGCGCAACGAGCCTGCGCAACCGTCGACTCCTATCGTTGAGGGCCGGTTTCGGTCCGGCCGGACCAAGCCACCATGGCGCAGCGCGGCGGCCCGGCCCCAAGGGATCCGGGCCGCCGCGGCGGCGTTGCGCGGCGATCAGGGGATCGTCAGCTCCTGACCGGGGTGGATCAGGTCGGGGTTGGCGATACCGCTGGCCTCCGCGATCTGCGGGTACTTGTTACCGTCACCGTAGAACCGCTCGGCGATGGCGAACAGGGTGTCACCGGCGACCACGGTGTAGGTGCGTGCCGCGGGTGCGGCCTCCTCCACGGGAGCCGGAGCCTCTTCGGCCTTGGGCTCCTCCGGCGGCGGAGCGTCGGTCTCGGTCTTGGTGGACCAGGCCGCGCCGTCGGCGGCGTAGAGCACCAAGTTGCGGTCGTCCTGCAGAACCAGCTTGACGTCCTTCTTGCCCTTGGTGTCGGTGTGCCAAATCGGCTTGTCGGCGGTGTACAGGACGAAGTTTCCGTCCGCCTGCACCTCGGCGCGCACCACATCGTTGCCGTTGGTGCCCGAGGCCCAGATCGCTTTGCCCCGCGCCGCCAACACCAGGTTGCCGTCCTCCTGCAGCGTCAGGGTGTAAGCCCCGTTGTTGGAGGTCAGTGACTCGCCCTTGACGAGCTTCTTACCTGCAGTGAGGGTGTCTCCCAAGCTCTGTGCCACGTTGTCCCCTTCATCATCGGCACGCCGCGACCTGACTCGCCGGGCGTTGTCGCTCGGATGCGACGTTAGTCAGCCTAGGCGAACACCCGCCGGTGTGCCCCGCATTACGTCACGGCAGTCTCGGCTGCTGGGCGACGGCCACCGCCGGCGCGACAGGTTGCCAGCCGGGCGGTCCGAAGATGTAACCCCACCGGTCGCGCCACCGAGTCGCACTGCGCACATCGGCGATGATCGAGGCGTACTCGTGGAATTGCAGGGTCACGATGTTGAAGGTGTCGACCGGCTTGGTCAGCCCATAATGCGGGCGAAACCGCTCCGGGGCGAAGCTGCCGAACATCCGGTCCCAGATGATGAGGATCCCGCCGTAGTTGCGGTCCAGATACTCCGGATCCATGCCGTGGTGCACCCGGTGATGCGACGGAGTGTTGAAGATGAACTCGACTGGCCGCGGCAGCTTGTCGATCCGTTCGGTGTGCACCCAGAACTGGTAGATCAGGCTCACCGAGAAGCTGGCGAACACCATCCACGGCGGAACACCCAACAGCGGCAAGGGAATCCACATCAAGATCTCGCCGCTGTTGTTCCACTTCTGGCGCAGTGCGGTGGCGAAGTTGAAGTAGCGGCTGGAGTGGTGCGCCTGATGAGTCGCCCAGATCAATCGGATCCGATGCGCGATGCGGTGGTAGGTGTAATAGAGCAGGTCCACACCGACGAGTGCGATCACCCAGGTGTACCAGCGCGTGGGCGACAGATGCCACGGCGCCACATAGGTATAGATCGCCGCGTAGCCTAGCAGCGCGATGAACTTCCACGCGGCGGTGGTGGCCATGGACACCAGGCCCATCGAGATGCTCGCCCAGGCGTCCTCGGTGCGGTACGCACCGGCGGGTACGCGCTCTGATTCAAACTGTTCAAGTCTGCGTGCGGCGAACCATTCCAGGCTCAGCAGCAGCAGGAAAAAAGGCACGGCGAATATAACCGGGTCGCGCATCGGCCCGGGCAACGCCGACCACACACCCGCGATCGCATCCACCGTCGTTACCTACCTCCGGAACATCAGCCTAGGCCCGATCAGTCCGATGACAGCGACGACTGATCCTCGGCGTGCCACTGCACCGCGTAGACCCCCGGCTGCAGCGACAACTCGCCCACCAGTCGCTCGAGCCGGTCCGGCGCCCGACTGTCCGAGAGCATCGACGCGGTGAGCGCAATGTTGTCCTCGCCGGCGCGAACGGTGTGAATGCCCCGCAGAATCAGGTCGTTGCTGGCGGTGTGCTGCACGATCTGGGCGCGCAGGTACTTCTCGGACTTCGGCCGGCAGATCACCTGTACCTCATACGGCGACTGCGGTTCGTCCTCCTCCACGTGCTGATCGCGGTCGATGAGCCGCCCCAGCGGCCGCAGCAGCAGATGGGTGCCGACGATCGCGCCCGTCCCGATCAGGGCGAACGTCAGGTCGCCGGCCGCCGCAAGCACGCCCACAGCGGCCGAGCACCACAGGGTGGCCGCGGTGTTCAGGCCGCGGACGTTGAACCCCTCGCGCAGGATCACCCCGCCGCCGAGGAACCCCACCCCCGACACCACGTACGACGCGACGCGGGTGGAGCTGGGTTCCACCGCGACGGCGTACAGCACGAACAGCGTCGCACCGGCGGCAACGAGTGCGTTAGTACGCAGTCCCGCCATGCGCGCACGCCACTGTCTTTCCAGCCCGATCAGTGCACCGCAGCCCAGCCCGACAGCCAGTCGCAACGTGAACTCGGCGACGCTCAGCGTCTGCATGACTTCAACGATGACACATGCCTAGCCGGCGACCACCGGCCGAGCCATCACCGTGGGCTTGAAGCCATACCGCGGGGCGGCGAAACCGTAGTTGCGGCCCTGCCCGGCGCCCGCCAGCGGCACCCCGGGCATGCCGGCCGCGCCGGCCTCCGGTGCGTGCGCAGCGACCGTCCAGCCGGTGGCGGCGACCGAGGTACCCGGAGCCGCCGTTGCCGGAACGGCGGCGGCCCACGACTGCGGTACCGACAACGCCCCGACCGACGCGGCGTGGCCCATGCTCGCCGAGGCGGCACCCAGACCACCACCCAACCCGTGCATTCCGTTGCCCAATCCGCCGCCCAGCGCTCCGAGCATCGGCGTGAACGGGTCGATGGCGCCTAAGCCCAGCGGGTCCCCGGCGGCGATGGCAGCACCACGCACCACCGCCATGTCGGCAGCGAAACTGGAGATCCCGGCCGCGGCCATCGGACTGAACGAGCTGCTCATCAGGTTGGTGGCGCCGTTCGCCACATCGCCAGGCTCCACACCCAAGAAGCTGGCGAGCCAGTCGATCAATGAAGCAGGCGCCGACGACTGGGTGGGCGACGCGAGGCTCTGCAGTGTGTTGGGCATGTTCGTAAGCGCCTGGGACGCTGCGGATTGCGCGTTTGACGTGGCCGCCGTACCGGCGGCCTGGGAGACCGCCGCCTGCTGCGTACCCTGCGCCGACGGGTCGGCGACCTCATGCGGTGCGGTGAACGGCGTGACCTTGGTCGCCGCCGCGGACGACGCCGCGTAGCCGTACATGGCACCGGCGTCCTGGGCCCACATTTGGCCGTACTGCGCCTCGGTGGCCGCGATCGCCGCAGCGTTCTGACCGAGGAAATTGGTCGCCACGAGCGCCGCGAGCTGAGACCGGTTGGCGACGATCAGCGGCGGTGCGACCGTCATCGCGTATGCCGCGTCGAACGCCGCGGCCGCCGCCTTGGCCTGCATGGCGGCCTGCTCTACCTGGGCGGCGGTGGTGCCCATCCACACCGCGTAGGGCGCTGCCGCGGCGGCCATCGCGTTGGAGGCCGGCCCCATCCAGCCTTCGCTGACGAGTCCGTTGATGACGGCCTGGTAGGCGGCTTCGGCCGAGCTCAGTTCGGCGGCCATCTTGTCCCAGGCCGCCGCGGCGGCCATCATCGGTCCCGAACCGGGGCCAGTGTAGATACGTGCTGAGTTGATTTCCGGCGGAAATGCTCCGAAGTCCATGGTAGTGCTCCTTTTTGATGGTTTTCGAGCCAAAAGTGGCTGATCTTGGGGTGCTGTGCAGGCAGGGGTCGGTGCCCGATATGCGTTGCAGCCGTAATCCGGACGGCAGGAGAAATCGGGACAGCGGTCGTGGCGACATGCCGGAGCCGCTCATGCCAAGTCGATCGCAGGCTCAACGAAATAGCCGAGCTACCAATCGATTTCAGGGCACGACGAAGCCTGGCGCCTTCCGCTATGGGAAGGTACGCCAGTCGACGAGTTCAGCGCCGGTGCGAATCAGATGGTGAAAGCAGTACCGAGATCGAAGGAGACGAACATCGATCTCGGATAGGAACTATCACTCGGACTCAATGTCGCTCTCACCTCCTCTCGGCCTGGGCACGCGCGGGTGCCTGCACGTATGCACGACGAGGTGAAGTAGCCCGGCGACAACCGAGATCCGCACCCCTCTCGTCAGAGCTTCGGCACTGCACGGCGTGTCCTGGCCTGCACAAATGTGCAAACCCGGAAGCCACTTGGGCTCAACCCTTAATCCGGGAGGAGCTGTCCTGACCCGGGGCGTCTTTCGACGTTCGGGGTCAGTGGCCTATATCCGTGCAGACGCCTCACCTAACGAGGTGCTTGCTTAACCATAGTGCACCAGTGCGCTGGCAGGGTCAATCGGCTGCGGCGAGCCGCGAACGGGCTGCCGTCCACGGGTCTGCGCCGGATGCGAAACCGGTTGTCTTCGGCCAGAAGTCGGCCAGAACTCGCACAGGCATTAACCAGGCTGGCGATCCGGTCCGGCGCGGTGCTGACCGCCCGGGTTGACGTGAACCGCATGCACGCCAGGCTGCTCGGCAAGTTCTTCGAGCAGGCTGTCGAGCCGGTCGGGATCGACGTGCCAGTGCTGTACCTCAGTGGTGCCGGCCAATTCGGTGACCAGGCGTTCCAGTCGGCTCTGCGCATGGCCGTTCATGGCCGCGGCAGGCCGACTCCGCGGAGCGGAGCCGGTGAGCGCCCGCCCGGCCAGGCCGGCCAGGCCCAGATCCCCGAACACGCCGCAGGGGATCTCGGCCGCCGCTGCCGCAGCGGCGGGCACCCCGGCTACCCCGCTCCCCTGCGCCGCGGCGGCCATCGTGGCCACCGGCGCGCTGGTCACCCAGTTCGGCGGAACGCTGAGCCTGCCGACCGCGGCCCCCGCGCCCACACGGGCCGATAGCGGTCCAGATCCGGTCGCTGGGGGCGGGACAGGCAACGCCGACGCCGCCAATGCCGAAGCCCCGGAACCGAACCCAGCCCTGCCCCCGGTGGCCGCGGCGATGTCCAGGTCGGTGTTGAGGTTGCGGGAGTACTGGATCAAGCCGTAGAGGACGGATTTGATGGCGTCGTTGAAGGGCACAATGCTCTTCGGCAGGATCAGCACGTACGAGACCAGCTGCGACAGGGTGAGTGCGCTGGGGTCGTCCGCGAGTTGCAGCGGCGCCGCCGCGGGGGCGAGTCCCTGCAACGCCTGCGGGATCGCGGCGATCAGCTGCGCGAGCTGGTCCTTCGCCCCGCCCGCGGTGGCTTCGGCCGCCGCGGCCGCCTGCCTGCCCAATCCCGTGGGATCGGTGGTGGTCGGCGGATCGGTGAACGAGCTCAAGGTGGTCGCGGCCGCCGACTGGGCCGCGTAGGCGTACATGGCCGCCGCGTCCAGCACCCACAATTGTGCGTACTCGGCTTCCAGCATCGAGATGGCCGCACTGTTCTGCCCGAATACGTTCGCAGCGATCAGTGTCACCAGTGCCTTGCGGTTCGCCGCGATCACCGGCGGAGGCACCATGGAAGCCAAAGCCTCCTCGAAGGCTGCCGCGGCCGCAGTGGCACCGGTCGCAGTCTGTTGGGCGAGCACCGCGGTCTCATCGAGCCACATCACGTACGGCGCGAGGGCGCAGGCCATCGAATTCGCGGCCGGTCCCAGCCATACCTCATCGGTCAGGCCCGTGAGCACCGACTGGTAAGCCCCAGCGGCCAAAGCGGTCTCGGATGCCAACCGCGCCCATGCCGTCGCGGCGGCGAGCATCGGTCCCGAGCCCGGCCCGGAATACAGCCGCCCGGAGTTCACCTCCGGCGGTAGCACGGCGAAATCCATCTCGGTCACCCCGGCGGCCCGCTCTGCTCATCGGTGTCGAAGTACACCTCGTGGACGCCTGGTTGCGTGGCCACCTCGCCCAGCAGACTCTTGAGCTCACCGGGTTCGACATGCCAGTGCCGCACCTCGTTGGTTCCGATGAGCTCACCGGCGCTTCGCTCGCTGCAACCGGCGGCCCGCCCACGCCGATGGCCGTCGCGCCCGGCGAAACCGGCCACCGCCACCCCGACGCCAGGGCGCGCGAGGGCCGCCGATCCTGCCGGGGCCGCCGCGCCCGCTGGCGTCGCCGGCGAAGCGGTCGCGGTCGCCGTGACCTCAGGCACCGCGTCCGCCCAGGCCTGCGGAACCGCCAATTTGCCGACCGCGCTCGCCGTTCCGCTGCTCGCAGCCACAACCGGCCGGGCGTCGCCCAGCGAGGTGGCTTCAGTCAAGTTCGGTGCCCTTGCCGCGGAACCGAATCCGGCTCGGCCTCCGGTGGCCTCGGAGATGTCGAGGTCGGTGTTGAGATTGCGCGCGTACTGGCCCATGCCGTAGAGCGCCGAGATGTTGGTGTCGTTGGCCGGCAGGATCGACCGGGCCACCGTCTCGATGTAGGACGCCGCCTGTGACACCGGGTCGGGCGCAGCCTGCGCACTTCCGGCGGTAGCTAGGCCTTGCAATGTGCGTGGTATCGCATCGAGCATCGGGGACAGCGGGGAATGGGCGCTGCCCACGGCGCCCTGCCCTATGGCAGCGCCTTGCGCGGGCGCCCCGGCCGAGTCAACGACCGCTGGCGGCGCGCTGAACGGCTTGACCTCGGTCGCGGTTGCCGAACTCGCCGCGTAGCTGTACATCGCCATCGCGTCCTGCAACCACATCTGGTGGTACTCGGCCTCGGTCTCCGCGATCGCAGTCGTGTTCTGTCCGACCACATTCGCGACGACCAGGGCCGCCAGCAGACTGCGGTTGGCGGCAATAGCCACGGGCGGCACCGTCGACGCGTGCGCCTGCTCGAAATCACCCACGGCCAGCATCAGCCGGCTCGCCGTGTCCTCCGCCGATGCCGCGGTGGCACCGAGCCACTGTGCGTACGGCGTAGCCGCGGCCGCCATCGACTGTGACGCTGGACCGAACCAGCTCTGTCCTGACAGCTCGGCAATCACGTCCTGGTAGGCCGAGGCTGCGGCGCCGAGCTCCCCTGCCAACCCACGCCATGCGCCGGCTGCCGCCAACATTGGCCCCGCCCCCGGGCCGGCGTACATCAGCGCAGAGGTCAACTCCGGTGGCAGAGACGCGAAGTCCATGCCCGGCACGGTTCAGTCCTCCGCTGACGGTGGGATCACGATGATGGTCGCTTTGCTCGGCTTGCCCGGTTTACTCGCCGCCGCCAGGCCGGTGGCCTGGCCGTCCCCGCGTCCGTTCACGCTCATGGCCCGCCCGGCCAGACCGCCGAGAGCGAGGTTGCCGGCCAACCCGCTGTCGCCTTCCGCAGCGACCGCCGCGACGGCTTGCGGGCCGGCCTCCGGAAACACCGCGGCGACGGTCTTCGCAGTCGGAGTCTGAGCGATCCAGCCCTGCGGCACCGCCAGTTGCCCGATCCAACCGCCGTTGCCCGACGCCGCCGACACCACCGGGGCGCCGGCCAGTCGGGAACTCGCGAGTGCTCCGGTTGGCAGGGCCGTTGGCCCCTCGAGCCAGGGTTTGGGTCCCATCGCCCTGTTGACTGCGGAGACCACGTTGGCCCCGTTCATCGGGAGCAGCACGCATTGGATGGCCAACAGGTACGGGATACCGCCGATCCCGAACAACGAGATCGGCGATAGCGGGCCGGCCAGGAAATCAAGGATCGTGGTCGGATCCGCCTGGGCCGACCCCGATACCGCCATGTTCTGCAGTGCCTGCGGCACCATCGAGATCAGTTGTGACAACGACGTCTGCGTCTGACCTCCGGCCACCGCCTGGGTGGCAGCCGCGGACTGGGCGGCCAGACCGGCCGGGTTGGTGGTCTGCGGCGGGGTGGGCAGCTGGGACAGCGCAGTGGCATGCGCCGAGGCGCCCGCGTAGCCGTACATGGCTCCGGCGTCCTGGGCCCACATCTCGGCGTATTCGAGCTCGGTCGCGGCGATAGCCGGGGTGTTCTGGCCCAGAATGTTGGTCGCAACCAGCGACAGCAACAGACTGCGGTTCGCCGCGATCACCGGTGGCGGGACCGTCGCGCCGAAGGCGGTGTCGTAGGCGACGGCAGCGGCCCGGGCTTGCCCGGCGGTCTGCTGGGCTTTAGCGGAAGTGCTGCCCATCCAGCTCGCGTAAGGCTGTACCGCCGCCGCCATCGATGCCGCCGTCGGTCCAGTCCAGACGGTACCGGTGAGGCTCGAGACCACCGAGGCGTATGACGACGCGGCGGTTGTCAGCTCACCGGCTAGGGCATCCCAGGCGGCGGCAGCAGCCAGCAAGGGACCGGCACCCGGGCCGGAATACATCCGGCCCGAGTTGATTTCGGGCGGTAACGCTCCAAAATCCATGCCAGTCACCTTTGGTCAGTCGACCGTCGGGTGGTTTTCCGCGTTGCTGGGGTTAGAAGGTGCTAGCGCCCCAGCGCGCTCGGGGGGCTCAGGCCCAGCTGGAGCCGACCGAAGCGTCGGTGTTGGCCATGTTGTTGCCGGCCGACTGCACCTTCTGACCGTGGCTGTTGGCCTGCTCGTAGATCACCGCGAAGTTGCGGCCCAACTGCGCCACAAACTCCTGGCACGCCACCGAACCGGCGCCACCCCAGAAGTCACCGGCGGCCAGCACATCGTGCACGATCGCCTGGTGCTCAGCCTCCAACGAAGCAGCCTGGGCACGAATCAACGCACCGTGGGCATCCACATCACCGAACTGGTAATTAATCGACATCTGCGGTTCTCCTTCTAGCTCGACAGGATCTGCTGGGAAGCAGCTTCCTGCTGCTCGTAGTGGTTAGCGTCGCGAATAAGACCGTCGCGCACACCGTGCAGCATGTTCACGATGTTGCGGAACGCGGTCTGCATCTGACCCATGGTGTCCATCGAAGTCCGCTCCGCCAGACCACCCCAGCCAGCACCGGAGATGTTCGTCGACGACGCCCACATCCGACGAGCCTCGTCCTCCACCGTCTGCGCGTGCACATCAAAACGGCCCGCCATCGAACGCATCGCGTCCGGATCAGTCATAAAACGTGCCATGCTTACCTCTCCTTGATTCTTGAAAGTTGTTGGAAATTAACGGTATTTGGAACTATCCGGCCGACGCGGCGTTAGCCGCCTCGGTCGCAGCGTAGGTGTTGGCGCTGGTGTTCAAGGTGGCCACGAACGCTTGGTGGATGGCCTCCGCCTGGGCGCTGATGGCCTGGTACATGCTGGCGTGCGCGGCGAACTGCGCAGCAGTCAGTGCCGAAACCTCGTCAGCAGCGGCCGGAACCACACCCGTGGTCGGCGTTGCCGCCGCGGCGTTCTGAGCACTGAGCGCCGAGCCGATGGCGGCCAGATTGCCCGCAGCCGCCGTTAGCGCCTCCGGTTGGGTGTTCACAAAAGTCATGGGGCTCTCCTCCAAGATTTGCCGGCCGCAAAGGACCGACGCTCACGACGCTACGCCGAACAGTGGCCCCCAGACGACGTCGTATCGGAGCGTGCTCAATGCAGCGTGGTTCAAGTGACAGAAACGGTGCCGGAGCCGGATCGGGACCAAAGGTTCGCCGATTCCGGGCGGGCATTATCGCCGGGACACAACTCTCGTCCTCACCTCCTGACACCGACAGAGACCAACTGGGCCAGGCACAAGCACCGGGCCCCTTACCTGCGCAATGGTGGCATCGGTACCAGTGAGCGTCAACCCAGACAAGCGGTTCTTACGCTGTGAATCGACTGTCGGGCGGCTGTTAAGTCAGGATGTTTTCTTTTCGGCAACCGCCGCGCTGAGTCCTTCGGCAAGGTCCTCGCGGGTCAATTCCTTGAACTTGTGCAGCCATTCGTCGCTGAAATCGGTGACATCGCCGGAGAGCACCGCGTCCAATTCAGAATCGTCCAGACGGAAACTGCGGTGGTCGCGCGCCTTCTCCACGACATTGCGGACGAATCCGGCGTTACCCAACACATCGATGCCGCGGATCAGGTCGCCGTCTTCGGAGTAGTTCTCGTCGGCGTAGAACTTCTCGTAGGACGGCAGCAGTCCCTCGACCGCCTCGTCACTGACCACGTCCTCGTTCTCCGCGCCCATCATCTTGGTCAGTTCCAGCAGTTCCGGCGGGGTGTAGCTGTAGAACTCGATCACCGTCGAGAACCGACGACGCAGGCCCTGGTTCACCTCGAGCATCTTCTCCATGGCGTTGGCATAGCCGGCACCGAACACCACCAGCTCGTCACGGTGGTTCTCCATGTAGAGCAGCAGCGTGTTGATGATCGCGTTGCCGTACGCGTCGCCCTGGCTGTAGCCGCGTTCATGCAGGGTGTGCATCTCATCGAAGAACACCGCACCACCGAGTGCGCCTTCGAGCAGCTCTTCGGTGTTCTTCTCGGCATCGGCCATGTAGCGGCCCAGCAGCTTGGAACGGTTGGTCTCCACCACCAGCGGTTTGCGTAGCACGGTCAGGCCACACAGCTGCTTGGTGAATGCCCGCGCCACCGAGGTCTTGCCGGTGCCGGGCGGACCGAGCAACAGGGTGTGCCGCGACGTCACCGGAACCGGCAGGCCCATCTTGGCGCGCGCCAGATTCACCTTGGTGGTCGCCTTGATCAGCTTGATCTCGCGCTTGGCCTGCTCCATACCGAGCATCGCGGCCAGCTCCGCATCGCCCTCGGCCAGGTAGCGCGCGGCCTCCTCGGCATGCCGATGGGCTTCGGCCTGCTCCCGCGTCGGTGCGCTGTCCGGGTCCCACGGATCGGTGCGGGCCTCGATGGTCTCGGGGTCGGTCAGCACCAGCCGAAAGTCGGGATTGTCCAGTGCCTCGCGGGCGGGTGTGAACTTCGAGTCCCGCGAATAGACCCGGCGCAGCAGCTCAGCGGCCTCGTCCTCGCGGCCGAGATGCCGTAGACACATGCCTTGGGTGTAGAGCGCGACGTTGGCGGCGCCGGGCACCCGGTCGCCCTCGATGGCCTCCTGCGCACGCCGCGTCGCTTCTTCGAACACCCCCAGCGAAGCCAGCGCGGTGGTGGCCATCGCCGCCGCAGCCGCCTTGAGTTCGGGTTGACGCCAGGGAGCCGACGCCGGGAACTGCTTGAGCACATCTGGCCAGCGGCCGGTCCGGAAATACAGCAGACCGCGGACGTAGCTGACCAACTCGGTCTCGAAGGGGTTCCGCGGCTCGATGCCGTCGAGCAGCTTCGACGCCTCTTCGTAGCGTTTGGCTTCGGCCAGCGCGGCGGCGTACGCGGCGGCCAGCGATTCCACGCTGGTGATCAGCAGCCGCAGGAACATCCCGTCGGAAACCTCGGGACGGAATTCCAGGTCGGACAGGCCAAGACGGCGGGTCTCCCAGCCGAATGTGCGCACCGTCGACCAGGCGTTCGCCAGCACCTCGATACCGGAGTCACCGGCCAGTACGCGGGCCAGCCAGGCATCGCACATGGTCGGGTCGATCGAGCTGGCGGTGGTGAACATCTGCAGCGCGACCTGCGGATTATGGCTGGGCTGCAGCCCGTTGACCGAGATCCCGGAGGCCAGCATGCCCGCGACCATGGCGTTGCGGGCATCGGTTGTCGACGGACCGGTCACCCGCGCGCCCCAGCCGCGGCCGCCGGGGTGTACTCCTCGATCACGTCGACCGAGACCGGCAGCTGCTCGCCGTCGTGCAGGTCGCGTCCCGGCACCGACATCCGCCGGTGGGCGGTGGGTGCCGGCAGGCTGGCGCAGACCGCTTCCAGCTGGCGCCGGCCCACGAACCGGTTCAGCGCGGACCGGACGTTTCGGCTGGGTTTGTCGGCAGTGTGGTATCTCGCCAGCACCGAGACCTCGGTGGTTCGGCCGCCACCACGGGACAGCCGCACGGTCACCACCGTTGCTTCGCTCTCCGGGTACCACAAGTGTTCGAGGTTCTCCGGATTGATGTCGTTGGGCGAGACCCAGTAGCTGGTGATCTGGCCGGCCGGTCGTTCACGGAACAGCCGGTGTCGCAGCTGGGTGGCCTCCAGGCCCGCGAGTACCGCCTCGTCGACAGCGTCGAACTCGTCGGCGTGCAGCACCTGGGCGCTGAGCGCACGCCCGTCGATCTCCTCGGCCAGCCGTTCGGTGGCGGCGGCCAGGGTGGCAGCCAGCGAGTCGCGCGTGGCGACCGCGTTGACGTTGTGTTGCGGGTCCATCCGCAGCACCACCCAGGTGTGGCGGCGATCCGGCATCGACGGGTTCTCTTCGACGTCGGGGTCGTCGGCGGGGCGGGGATCCTTGCGGGTTCCGACCGAGACGACATCGATGCTGTCCAGCCGTACGTCGAACTGGCGCAGCCCGGCGGCCAGGCGCTCCACCGGCAAGGTCGCCTCCGCGGCGCGGCCGTGCCGGCCGGTCGCCGAGGTGGCCCGCCCGCCCACGGCGATGACCGTCACCAGCCGACCTTCATGTTCGCGGACCCCGATCGACTCCCGCCCGAAGCGCCGGTGGTGATCGATTGCAGTGCCGCGGCCGCGGTGCAGGGCCGCCTCAGGGTCGGTGAACTGGTCGGCCACCCAGGCCGCCCACATCGTGCTGATCGGCACCCGACGGTAAGTCAGCAGCGCGATGAGCGCGACCAACACGGCGACGGCGACGCCCGACCACCACGCGTAGTCGGCGGCCTTCGGGTCACCGGGCCAGCGACCGGCGAGGACCAGGATCCCCACATCGATCAGAAAGACGACGGTGACCCGCATCCAAGACAGGTTCAGACCTAATGCGTGCTGTGCCTTCATCGGTTCCTTGACGATCGTCGCAGTGCTGCCACTCCCAGTGCCACGCCGGCCGCCGCGAGCGCCGCCAACAGCCCGGCTCCGGCGACCCAGGCCGGCGTCATGTCACGTTCGGGCGGCATCGGCGGTACCTGCAGCGGTGCCGACAGCCGCTCCGGCGGCTGGGCGGGGACGTCGGGAACGTCCCAGGTCAGTGCCGCGACCGGGTCGACGATCCCGTAACCGACCACATTGTCGACCCCACGCGCCGGTGGCCGAGCCGTGCGGATCAGCCGGTTGATCACCTGGTGCGCCGACAGCTCCGGGTATTTGGCCCGCACCAGCGCCACCACACCGGAGACGATCGCCGTGGAGAAGCTGGTGCCAGAGGGCACCAGCAGCGAGTTCTCCGGGCCGTCGACGGCGTTCATCAGCCCATCATCGCGCGGTGAAAGCCCCTCGATGTCGGTACCGGGCGCCGCGATCGACACCCACGGGCCGGCCACACTCGACTTGGACATCGGGGCGCCCGCCGAGTCGACCGCGCCGACGGTCAGCACGTACTCGTCGTACCAGGCCGGTGTCACCACGGTGTTGACGCCGTTCCAGTCGCGGGGGTCATCGGGGCGCATCGCGTTGTAGACGGGGTTCTGCTTGCAGTCCCGCCAACTGGCGTCACCGGCGGCGGCGACGATCACCGCGTTCTTCTCCACCGCGGCGTAGCGCACCGCCGCACCCAGATCGGCCTGGTCGATGAGCGTGCGCACGTTCATGCAGATGGCTGAGGAGATGTTGATGACCTGCGCACCCATGTTGGCCGCGTGCACGATCGCCCGTGCCATGGTGCGGATGCCGTCGGTCTTCTCCCGCAGCTGCGGGTCACGTCCGTCCGCGAACGGCTCCTTGGGCCCGAAGGCCGCGCTGTACTGCCGGATCGCGATCAGCTGCACGTCGGGCGCGATGCCACTGAAGGCATCCGGCGCCCCGCCCGGCGGCGGTGCGCTCGGGGCACGGAAGTCGATCGGCGCGGTCTGGGCCTGCCCGGAGAAGCCCGCCGATCGCACCGCACCTGCGCTTGCGCCATGGGGCGTGTGCGCCGACGACGCGGCCGCGCCGGGTCCCGGGGCCGGCCCGGGTGCGGGTCCAGGTGCCGGAGCGGGGGCAGGAGCGGGTGCCGGTGCTGGCGGCGGCGGCGCGAATGGTGGGCCCTGACCCGGGGCGGGTTCCTCGCCCTCGACGGGCGGTGGCGCCGGCGCGGGTGGCGGCGGCATCACCAGGATCGTCGTCGCCGGCGACGGGGTCGGCGGCGGAGGCTCGTTGGTGGGAACCGACGGCGGCCTACGGGTCTGACGGGGCGGTGGCAACGGGGCCACCCCGTTGTCCGGCATCGCGGCGATCAGCGAGGCCACCAGGGTCCCGTGCGCATCACAGTCCGAGAGCCCGTCCCCGCCGGCCATCACGTAGTCACCGCCGGGGATCAGGTTCGGCAGCCGCGGGTGCGGGGTCACGCCCGTGTCGATGACGGCGACACTGACGCCTCCCCCGCGGCCGAACTTCCAGGCCTCCTGCAGGTTGAGCATGTCCATGTAGGCCGGCTGCACGCGGAAGTCGGAGTTCGGCAGCACCCCGACCTCAGTGCAGTACGAGGTCTGCCGCATGGTCTGCGGCGGCCCGGGCGTACCGTCCGGCGGCAGCGCCGCCGGGTCGATCCCGGGCGGCTCGATCGCGCCGGCCGGCGGCATACCGGCCAGCGAGCCGCTGGTCATCATGATCATCGCGGCGCCGGCGGCCGCGGTGCGCTGCAGCCGACGCACGCCCCTACCGGTACCGGATCGCTTCATAGGTATTCATCAACCACAGTGCCAGCGGGAACAACGGCATCAGGCACAGGTATTCGATCCACTCGACGAACTTGCGGAACAACGGACTGTAGATGGTGTTCGGCACGATCACCGCAGACAGCAGCCCGAACATCGGCACCAGCACCAGCACGGCCACACCGACCACCAGTGCGGTGGGCGTCCACAGCACCACCGCGAAGCGCACCACCACAGCTGCGATGATCACCAGCCCGGTCAGCGTCACCGTGACCGCCTGCAGGCGGTCCCGGAAGGAACGGCCCCGCAGCACCAGGAACCCGGCGGTCAGGGCTGCCAGCAGCACCGGCAGCCATGTCCGGTCCGAGTGGGGGTCGCACAGCCCGGTCATGCACACCGCAATCAGCACGCCCAGCCCAGAAAGCAGGCCGGTCATGAACGACCGCGCACGCTCCGCGCGCAGCACCACTTCACGCACCGACTCCGGCCCCTCCAGCGACGGCGGGGCGCCGGGCGTGCTCACCACCGTGGTGGGCAGGTCGGGGCGGGCCTCGAAAACCCAGCGGCTGGTGGCCGACGGGAAGACCGGCAGCCGCAAGCCAGCCAGCCAGCGCGACAGCGACGGAGTCCACTGGTAGGCCAGCACGCAGACCAGGTACACGCACGTCATGAGGGTGACCGCGCCGGTCAGGAACAGCATCCGCAGCACCCCGGCGAACATCACCGCCACGCTGATGGTGGCGACGGCCGAGTAGGCGGCCAGCTGCCGTCCGGTGAGCCGGATGACAGCCAATGCGGCGATACCGGCGACGCCGAAGCCCAGCGCGGCATGCGCGGCACCCACCTCACCCGGTACCGCCGCCGCGGCAGCCACCACCAGGGGGATCAGACCGGTTGCCAGCAGAATGTCACCGACCTGCCGGTCGGACGCGTTGCGCGCCTGCATCAGGATCAGTGCGGCGGCGATCAGCACCAGGAAGGCCAGCCCCGCACCGAAGCCCGCCGTCAGCCAGCTGTCGTGCTGAACGCGCCAGGCCGCGAGGAGCCCGGTGGCCAGCAGCACACCCAGCGACAGGGTCGACACCCCGACGCGCACCGCCGTCGCCGCGTCGACCGGCGCGAATCGCTTGGCGAGGTTGACCGACACCGCGGTGGAGATGTGCTCGATGACCGGCGAGCGCCGCTCCCGGTCTTCGATGAAGCGCAGCCACAGCCGGTCGCCGTCGTAGACGTCCTGCTCGGTCAGCGACTGGTTCGGCCGCAGCGCCGTGCCGTCGACCAGGCACAACACCCAGCGGCCACGGCCCTCGGCCTCCAAGGTGGGTTCTTCGAGTTCAGCAAGCCGACCGTTGATCACCTTCAGCAGCGGGTCCAGCATCACCGATACCGGGGCGTCGGCGTCGAGCAGCGTCCCGATCTGGACACCGTCGCCCGCCATGACCCCGACCACCACGGCCCGGGGCGCCGAGGGAGCAAGATCGCCGCCCGCCTGCCCGGATTCGATCGCCGCGGTCATGAGTGCATCACCCGACCGAGAAATACTGACCCCAGAGAACGCATAGAACCCATAGGTGCCGCCTCGCAATTTGTCATTTTTAAAGTCAGTCCAATTCTAAAGGCACTTCATACAATTCGCACGATCCGCATTTACCCGCAGTTTTCCGTTGCGACACTTGGCATTCGGCGCCCAGACCTAACGAGCAGACCGCTAGACCCTCCGATGCGTTTTCCAGGCGCCGTAGGGCAGGGTGTCCAGAACGGTCTTGACGCCCACCTGAACCAGCTGCGGGGTGGCCGGGCAGATCGCCAGCCATGCTTCGCCCGACCCTGCGGTGCGCGCCTGCTGATACAGCGCGATCCGGCCGCCTGACCCGTCTTTGAGCGACAGCACCGAGGCGCTGGGACCCTTCGCGTCGTCGCGATATTGCCGCGCATAGACCGCGGCTTCGGCCGCCGGCTCCGACAATGCTTGTCCCAGCGCCGCGACGGTGGCGGCACTGATTCCCATCCGGCGCAGGTCTCCCCCGGTGAAAATGTTGAAACCCGAGTCCTGCCAGCTCTGGGTGGCCTCCAGCATCTCCTCCATCGGCACGTTGACCGCGGTGATCTGGGCCGGGTCGGCGTGGTGGATGGATTCCATTCCGTCGATCACCAGTGCGGCGATCGAGGCGGGGTCGGTTACCGAGACGTCGTCGACGGTGATGTCGGTGCCGACGCGGACCGCCGACACCCAGTGCTCACCGCGCCGCGCCAGCAGCACCCGAAACTCGTTGTCAGGGATGTCGCGGGTACCGGGTTCCTGGTCCTCGGCGTCGATGACGCCGTAACGCAGCTTGCCCAGCGACAGCAGCGCGACCACCTCGAGGTCGGGCGCAGCCAGCACCCGCATTCGTGCCGCGACGGTCTCGTTGACCTCGTCGTCGACGACGATGCCCTGTTCGCGCATCACCGCCATGCCGGGGTGCTGGGACAACCAGTCGCTTGAGTCGGTGGAAACGTAAGGACGACACCGCAACTCGGGAGCAACATGGCGGATGTCCAGCAATGCCTGCAGCATCCAGAAACCCTCGACGTTGACGGTGATGTCGGTGCGAGTGCTCGGGTCCATCACTACCCTCCTCTACCGGGTTATTCGCCGGATTTGGCAAGTGGAGTACTTGGCTATTGGATCACGCGAGAGGGCGTGACCGCTCGGCACCACCCGCCAATTGCAGCACGCGACAGCACACCCATGGATCGGGTGTGCTGCCGCGCTGCGAAATTGCCGGGGGCTCAGGCCCAGCTGGAGCCGACCGAAGCGTCGGTGTTGGCCATGTTGTTGCCGGCCGACTGCACCTTCTGACCGTGACTGTTGGCCTGCTCGTAGATCACCGCGAAGTTGCGGCCCAACTGCGCCACAAACTCCTGGCACGCCACCGAACCGGCGCCACCCCAGAAATCACCGGCAGCCAGCACATCGTGCACGATCGCCTGGTGCTCAGCCTCCAACGAAGCAGCCTGGGCACGAATCAACGCACCGTGGGCATCCACATCACCGAACTGGTAATTAATCGACATCTGCGGTTCTCCTTCTAGCTCGACAGGATCTGCTGGGAAGCAGCTTCCTGCTGCTCGTAGTGGTTAGCGTCGCGAATAAGACCGTCGCGCACACCGTGCAGCATGTTCACGATGTTGCGGAACGCGGTCTGCATCTGACCCATGGTGTCCATCGAAGTCCGCTCCGCCAGACCACCCCAGCCAGCACCGGAGATGTTCGTCGACGACGCCCACATCCGACGAGCCTCGTCCTCCACCGTCTGCGCGTGCACATCAAAACGGCCCGCCATCGAACGCATCGCGTCCGGATCAGTCATAAAACGTGCCATGCTTCTTCTCCTTGTCTGAAGTTCGTTGTTTCTGATTGATATTCGTAGTTGACGGGTTATTGCCGCCGGTTACGTCGGTAACCGACGACCGGCTTTGAACGAATGAATGGTTCCCCTTCCATCAGCCCGTAGCCGGTATGCGGTTGGCTTCTGATCAGCCCGCCGCAGCAGCGTTGGCCGCCTCAGTGGCGGCGTAGGAGGTCGCACTGCTGTTGAGCGTGGCGACGAACATCTCGTGGATCGCCGCGGCCTGCGCGCTCACCTGCTGGTACATCGTCGCGTGTGCAGCGAACTGCGCCGCGGTCAGTGCCGAGACCTCGTCGGCAGCGGCCGGGACCACGCCGGTGGTGGGGGCGGCAGCGGCGGCGTTCTGCGCGTTCAACGCCGAACCGATACCGCTCAAATTCGCAGCCGCAGCTGACAGAGCTTCGGGCTGCGCATTCACAAACGACATTGGTGTCCCTCCTCATCGATCGCGGTCAGCAATCTCTCCGGTGTCGATCGTAAGGGCTCAAAGTGCCCGGGAGTAGCCAGAACGCTGACTGTTCACCTGCCGATAACAAGTGTTCATCTGGGGTAACAATCCGGTAGCAGCGACCAGGCCGTTCGACCCGTGAAATGGCTCCGTACTGGAAAAACACAGAGCTGTTATTTCCGGCGCGGTCGGCAGCCGACCTGCCCTCCGATACCTACGGGCACGAGCCCCTGGTTTAAATCTTGCCGCAATTAATTCACCGCCCACTTCGGGGCTGTGACAGCTCCAGCAACCACCGTGACGCTGTTGCTCGCGTCACAGTGGTTGCTGGAGCGACCGGTCAGCCGGCCGGGGTGGCCGCGCGCTCTTGCGCCGGCGCCCGCCGCAGCTCGGTGGCAGCGACCTGAACGAACACGCCGGTGTCCTCGGCCATCAGCAGGCCACGACCACGGGGCAGCGGGCCGCCCTTCATCTTGCCGCGAATGAAGCCCTCGTCCGGGTCGGCGTCCATCACCAGCAGCGGCGCGTTGGCCTGGTGCAGAGCCCGCAGCAGCGGGTCGGCACCCGCGGACGACCAGCCGCCGAACGTGCGGGTGGCGATCACGTGCAGGCCGACGTCTGCCGAGCGGGTGACCCAGGGCGCAGCCTTCTGGAACGGCGAGTCGAAGCCGGGCGGGAACTGCTGGATGTCGTCGATGATCAAGAAGATCTCCGGCCCACTCCACCAGGTCCGCGACAGCAGCTCTTCGGCCGAGAGCCCCGGCGGAGGTTCACGGTTTGCCAGCGTGGCGGCCAACTCGTTGACCAGCGCCACGGCGCCGTCCAGGTTGTAGGCGAACTTCTCCACGTAGTCCGACCCCAACGTGGTCAGCAATTGACGACGCGGGTCGATCAGCCACACCTGGGCCGAGGGCCGGCCGTCCGGGCTGGGGACCGGCGCACTGCTGGAGCCCGGCGCGTAGAGCCGCTCGATCTCGCTCATGATGGTGGCCAGTGTGGTGGTGCGGCCGGCCTCGCGACGCCCGGTCACCATCAGGTGGCCGTTCTCGGCGAAGTTCAGATAGACCGGCTGCAGGTCGAGCTCGGAGATCGCCCAGGCGATGCCGCCCGCTCCCACTCCTTCGCGGCGGTCGTTGGCCGCGACCGCGCGCACCTCTTCCAGCCCGAACCGCGCCGGCAGACGCCGCACCGGGCGCACCCGGCCCACCGCCAGCTGGCTGACCGCGGCAGCGACACTGTCGGACTCGAACACCCTGCCGTCGGTGTCGGCCATCGCGGGCCGGGCGATCAGGGTGTGCAGCCCGGACTGGGGGTCGCTGTCGAGGCGTACGTAGTTGACCGCGACCATGCCACGGCCCGGCTTCACCGGGACGTCCTTGGCGAACCGAGAACGCACCAGCTTGGCGTCCTCGACCGCGGCCAGACGCAGCTCGACCCGGGATCCGAAACCGCTTCGCACCGGCGGGCGCAGCTCCGATTCGCGGTCGGCGGTCACGATCACGTGCACACCGAACGAGGGCCCCTGGTTGATGATCTGGTTGACCTGCTCGACGAGCACCTCGTTGTCCTCCGAGAGCGCCCGGTAGTTGTCGACCACCAGATAGACGTCGCCGAAACCATCGTTGGGCACGGTTCCGGGGGCGCCCTCGAACTTGCGCCGACGGAAGACGTCCATCGACGCAACGTCGTTCTCCAGGAAGCTGCGCTTGCGGGTCCGCACCAGCGCCAGCAATTCGGCCACCGTGCGGCGCACGCCGTCGGGGTCGGTCGGACCACAGACGCTGCCCACATGCGGCAGCCCGGCGACCGTGGTCAGCGAGGTGCCGCTGTAGGCCAGGCAGTAGAACTGGACCTGTTCGGGCGTGTGGGTCAACGCCGCCGAGCAGATCAGGGTCTGCAGCGCGGTCGTCTTGCCCGAACCACCGGCGCCCAGGATCAGTACGTTGGCGCCCGGGCCGGCGGTGTCCACCGTCCACGGCGGCTGGTCATGCTTGTACGGCCGGTCGATGACCCCGATCGGGAACACCAAGTCGCGCCGGGTGCCATAGTCCTGCTGCCACGGGTGACCCAGATAGCGATTCACCAGGTCCTCGACGCTCACCGCAACGTCTAGCGGCGGCTGCCACAACCGGTAGGGCTCGAAGTCGATCTGGCGCAGCTGGTCGATGATGACCGTCCCGACCTTGGGGGTCCGGATGAAGTCCTCTTCCTCTACGCCCTCGCCGGTCGCCGGTGCCGGCTTGGAGTCGATCGCCGCGATCTCCTCGGCCGCCTCGATCTCGGGCGTGCTGACGCTGACCTCGAGCGGAGTGAACTCGGTGGTGAACAGCTGCGGCCGGATGTAGTCGACGGCATGCGTCAACGGCATCTGCTCGTCGTCGAGCATTCCGCCCCGGTGATAGTCGCGCCACAGGAACTCGGCCTGGAAACGGATGACCTCTTCGCCGCTCTTGCGGAAGTAGCCGAGGCCGGCCTTGCCCGGCAGGTTCACCGCGTTGGGCACGCCGGCGGCCTGCGCTGCGCCGGCGGTCTGCGCCTTGAGCACCAGCCGGTAGCCCATGTTCTCCATGAGCTTCTCGGCGCGGCTCTCGATGGTCTGCGAGGCCATCATCAGGTGCACCCAGTAGGCGCGACCCTGTCGGCCGATCGAGTCCAGCACCTCCACCGCGGTGGGCATGATGCGGAACCACTCGTAGAACTCGTCGATCACGACCACCAGCATCGGCAGCGGCGGCAGGCTGTCGTCCCCGCGCGCCCGCATCCGGTTCCGGATCTCGTTGTACTCCTTGGCGCCGTCGACGCCGGCGTTGTCGCACATGGTCTTTCGCCGGGCGATCTCACCCCACATGGCCTCCAGGAAGCGCTCCATGAGGGCCTGGTCGTCTTCCAGGTCGGTGATGATCCGCGACACGTGCGGCACGCCTGCGAACGGCTTGACCGCCGATCCACCCTTGAGGTCGGCCAGCACGAACTGCAGCTCGTCCGGCGGGTGTGCCAGCAGCAGCGACTCGATCACCGTGCGCACCAGGGTCGACTTACCGGAACCGGTGGTGCCGGACATGACGCCGTGCGGCCCGTCACCGCCCTCGTCGAGTGACTTCATGTCCAGGAACAGCAGTTCGCCGTTGTCGGAGCGGTTTCCGAACGGGATCCGCAGCCGGCCTCGAGTGCCCGCATCGCGCCGGCTCGCCCACAGCTCTTCGAAGTTGATCCGCCCGGCGTCTTCGATGCCGTAGTAGGCCATGATGTCGCGCGCACCGATGTGGTGCGTCACCTTCTGGCCGATCTCCTCGTAGGCCGCCGCGAGCCGCCAGTGCGCCAACCGCTGCCCGAACTGTTCGGCATCGGTGGGGCTGACCTGGTCGGCGAGGGCGAAGAACCACTCGTTGTCGTCGATCACCATCCAGGTGTCGCGGTCACGTGGCAGGGCGTTGATGATGCCCTTGTCGTCGAGACGCAGCACCCGCTGTGAGACGCCGCGCCATTCCGGGGCGCCGGTCAGGTCGAAGAACGTCACCCCGTCAATGCCCTCGGTGGTGTTGACGTACTCCCACTGCGGGTCCAGGCCGTCGACGATGATCAGGTGGTGCGGGGTCGGGGTCTCCGCCGACGAGCTGGCGTGGCGCGGCATGAACGATCCACGCCCGGAGAACAGTTCGGCGTGTTCGGTGGCGAAGTCCTGCACCGAGCGGTACACCATGCGGGCGTTGCCCGCGGCGTCCTGGCGGCGCGGGTCGCCGAAGTGCGGCATCCACTTCACCCAATCCCACTGCGCCACATCCGACGTCACCACGATCATGCGCAAATGGTCGGGCCCGTGCGAGAAGGCCAGCTGGCAGATGATCGCGCGCATCAACCCGAGCACCTGCTCGCGGTCGCCGACCAGCGAGTACCACGGCTCGACCAGCAGCGAGATCATCTTGGGAAGGTTGTAGACCACGCTCTGGTAGCGCCCGAACTCCTGCAGCGCCTTACCGGTCACCGGCTCCAGCTCGATGTCGGTCGGCATGTTCTGCGGCTCACCCCAAGTCACCTCGGGCCGGGTCATCCCCACCCCGACTCGGGCCAGGCCGAAGTTGAGGTCCTTGCCGTTGGGCTGGCGCTCCCACATGCGCGAGGACCCCACTGAAGCGGCAAGGGTGGACGGCGCCGGGTGATACCACCGGTAGTTGGCGTCCATGCTGTCCGCGGACTCCGCCGCCGACTCGCGCAGCCGGTCCAGCATGAGCATGAACTGGGCGCGCATCGCGTCGAGCTTGGGCCGGCTCAGTTGCTGGGCGCCGCCGCCGAAACGGCCGCCGAACATCATCATCGCGACGCCGCCGATCATGAAGATCGGGAAGATCGAGCCGGCGCCCAGGAACATCCGGGAGCCGCTGGCCACGGTC
Organism: Mycolicibacter sp. MU0102; assembly: GCF_963378105.1. Lineage (NCBI taxonomy): Bacteria > Bacillati > Actinomycetota > Actinomycetes > Mycobacteriales > Mycobacteriaceae > Mycobacterium > Mycobacterium holstebronense. The sequence continues at coordinate 2,119,696 of NZ_OY726398.1, read as the reverse complement.
ATGGCGACCATGCCGACGAGCAGGCCGACCACCAGCACGCCGACCACCACCAGCCACCACGGCTTGCCTTCTGGCGGCGGGACGCTCAGCGGCGTCGGCAATACGATGTTCTCCGGCTTGACCACCGGCGCGCGTTCCGGCGTGGGCCGGGCGTATCCACGTTTCATCTGGGCACCGCCAATTCTGCTGGGCTCATATCGGTTGGCAGGGTGTCGTGACGGACCAGCGCATCCTGTCGGGACAGGGTCGGGCCGTGTGCCAGCAGGCGCAACGCCACCGACGGCGCCAGGGCCGGTTCGCCGACCAGGCCCAGCGCCTTGCGCTCGTCGTCGCCGGGGATCCCGAATCGCACACCCGAGGCCGAAATCCACCACAACGATTCCCGCGTGGAGGCGTCCGGGTCGTTGCCGGTCACCGCGACGAAATTGCCGTAGCCGGAACCGAAGTAGACCCGGTCGGCCTCCGGGACGTTGGTGTCGTTGGTCTTCACCAGGGACACCACCCGGCTCATCTGCTTCTGCGACACCGGAATTGTGGGGCCGGACACCACCTGCACCCGGGCCCGGGTGTCACCGGTGGAACGCTCCCACCACCAGCACGTGGAGGGGTTCTCCTTGATATCGACGACCTGCAGCGGCCCCTCGGGGTAAGCCGACAGATCCAGTCCGGTGACCACCGGCATCTTGGCCAGATCCTGCGGTGTCACCACTGCGGGCGCGCCGCCCCCGGTGGCCCCGGCGTTCTGCAGAATGCGGGCCACCACCGGCGACACCGTCTGCACGCCGTTCATCAGCACCACCGAATACTGTTGCGGCCCAGCCAACTGCGGCGTGGTGAACACCATTCCCACCGGGCCGGGGGCATTCGGGAAGGCCGGCGGGTGACCGGCTTCAGGCACGAACGGCACCGCCAGCTCCGGACCCACCGGCAACGCGTCGAACAGGGCCTGGCTCATCGGGCGGGCGTGGTCGACCTGCTCGGGCGTCAGTCCCAGCGGCAGCAGCACCGCCCGGTCGGCGGCGTCGATGCGCGAGCGGCGGCCCTGGCGAACCACCCAGGAGTCGTTGCCGTAGCGCAGCACCACCGCGTCGGGCCCGTCCAACACCCGGCGGCGCGAGTTGAGCTCCGGGGCGCCGTCGATCACCGTCACGGTCACCGGCGACGGCGCGCCGACGCCCTGAACGTTGGCGACGGTGTCGCAGATCAGCCACGACGACGTGGAGGGCGTTGTGGGCAGGATGTCCGAGGGTGCGCCAGGAATTCCGACGAGCGGGCCGTGCGGCTGCTCGGCGATCTGAGTGGAGCGGACCTTGTGCGGGTTGTCGGACCGGCCGGCGATCAGTCGAGCCGAGGCCAAATTCAGTGCCGGATATATGGTGTCGCCGACCCGCACATACAGGGCGCCGGAATCCCGGTCGGCAATGATGGGCGATTCGTTCATCTGGCCCGAGGGGCTCAAAAACGACCACAGCAGCGCACCGAGGCAGACGACGGCACCGGCCGATACCGAGGCCACCACGGCCAGCGACTGGCGCCGGCCTGGCTCTACTTCCATCCGAACCTGCCAGCGGGTCAACGCCATCGCGGTCCGTCGTGCCAGGAATTGGTACCCGGTCATCTGGGTACGCGTCGACAGCCCAAGGCCGTAGCCGGGTCCCCGCTGTTCGTCAGCCACGGCGCGCCCCAGCCTGGCCACGCAGCATTGGCAGCAGCTCTGCCGGATTACGGCGCGGTGCCGGTCCCGTATAGGTCGTCATCTACCCCTGCCTGGTCACAAGTTTCTACACTGCGCATGCTAGCTGTGTCGCGCTACGACTGCCCGTGGTGCAGATTGCAATCTGATGGCGATGGCGAAACGCACTTCGCCTGGTCTTCCTCGAATTATGACCGCGTTAGATGAACGGTCTGTAAAGCGCGAGATCCGCGTGAGTTCGCTTGTGCCTTGCACAGCAGAAAACGGTGGTTTACCCACCGAAATTAATCGCGGCGATCACAAGATCGCGCCGGTCGGCGAGCTAGAACCGTGCAGGCCGCGGCGCAGCGGCCGTCGGTGGCCACCGAATTCCGCACTTGCGCTACCTGAGTTTCCTGTCAGAAGCCTGCGCATCTGATGTCAGAGTATCGGGTCACGAGCTTTTTCGCGCTACCGTCGACACGTGACCACGATTGATGGACAGGGTGCTGAAGGGCAGCTCGACCCGCGGGGTCCCGCGACCTCACCAGCAACGAAAGAGACCACTCGGCCAGTCGACTACTCCGCGGACGTCGTTGACGTCGAGCTGGAGCTGGAACAGGGCTACCGGACAGAGATTCACAAGAACCACAACGAGACCGTTGACGTCGAGACCTACGGCGGCGGTTTCGACCTCTCCCGGCGCGCGGTCGCCCCGCATCTGCGTGTCGGGAAGGACAAGTGGTTCAACCTGCTGTGGCTGATCCCTATCGGCTTCGTCGGGCTGGTGGCGATGATCGCGATCGGCAAGGGCGTTCGCAATATCCCCGCTGTTGAGGACTTCATCACACGCTATCCGGGCAGTGCTGCATCGTCGGAGTTCGCCGGCGGAATCCCCGCCTGGGCTGGGTGGACGCACTTCTTCAACCTGTTCATGATGATCTTCATCATCCGAGCCGGCATCCAGATTCTCTGCGACCACCCGCGGCTGTACTTCAGCCGTAACTCCACTCCAGGCAAGGACGAATGGCTGCGAGTGGGGCCGCCGGTGCCCGATGACCCGTATTGGACGGCCAACGCCGATACCGTCGCCCTGCCGGCGCAGTTCGGGCTCCCGGGCTTCCGGCACTCGATCGGATTGGCGCGCTGGTGGCACATGGGGCTGGGCGTGTTGTGGTTGCTCAACGGTGCGATCTTCTATGTCCTGCTGTTCACCACCGGTCAGTGGCGCCGCATCGTCCCGACCAGCTGGGATGTCATTCCGCACGCCGCCTCGGTGATGATCCAGTACGCATCGCTGGACTGGCCGGACGACCACACCTGGACCAACTACAACGCACTGCAGCTGATCTCCTACTTCGTCACGGTGTTCGTAGCTGCGCCCGCCGCGCTGATCACGGCGCTGGGCATGTCCCCGGCGCTGTCACAGCGACTCGGGTTGATCAGCAAACACATGCGCCTGAACCTGCAGATCGCGCGGTCGCTGCACTTCGTGGTGCTGGTCTACTTCCTGTTGTTCATCCTCGTGCACGTCACCATGGTGTTCGCGACCGACGCCTTCGACAATCTCAACCACATGTTCGCCGCTCGCGGATGCGCTGAAGGTGCAGGCCCGGAATGCCATAGCGCTACCGGCTTCTATGTCTTCTGCGTGGCAGCGGTGGTGTGCACCATCGGCTGGATCGCAGCCACGCCGCTCACCCTGCGCTATCCGCGGGTGGTCCAGAAGATCGGCTATGCGCTGATCGGGCCGTTCCAGCGCGCGTTGGAACATCTCAACCCCGAGCCCGGGACCTTCACCGAGGACGACATCTCACCGTTCCACTGGCGCAACGGCCGACTGCCGGAGACCGTCGAGTACAAGGAATACGAGGCGAACGACTTCAAGGATTGGCGGCTCAAGGTCTACGGCCTGGTCGAGAACCCGATGGAGTTCTCGCTGGAGGATCTCAAGGCCCTGCCGTACCACGACCAGATCACCCAGCACATGTGCGTGCAGGCCTGGTCCGGCGTGGCCAAATGGGGCGGCGTGCAGATGTCGACGATCATGGAGATCGTCAAGCCGCTGCCCCAGGCCAAATGGGCGATCTTCTACTCGATGGGCCTGGGCGCCACCGGCGGCATCTTCTACAACGCACACCCGGTCGACCAGATGTGGCACCACATGTCGATGCTGGCCTACAACATGAATGACCAGCCGCTGCCCTACATGCACGGCCGGCCACTGCGGCTGCGCAACGAGCTGCAGCACGGCTACAAGCTGGTGAAATGGATCAAGGGCATCGAGTTCGTCGAGAGCTATAAGGAGATCGGCAGCGGCCACGGCGGCTACAGCGAAGACCACAAGTTCTTCGGCCGCCATCAGACGATCTGAGCCGATTCGAGGGAACGCCGGCTACCGCGGCCTGACAGGAACACCTGTCAGGCCGCGCCGCATCTGCGGAAGTTCCGAGGGGCGGCAGGCCGGTCGCAATGTTGTCGACGGCTGGTCCGCCGAAGCCACCCCGGCGTCGTAGGGTGACATGAGGCAACTGAACAACGGGGAGAATCCATGCGCAATCGCGGTATCGGAAAGTCAGTCCTGTCGGTGGTGGCGGTGGGGCTCGCCGTGGGTGCGGTGGCCACCGCCTGCGCCGGCTGCGACAGTGATTCCGAGGAAGACACCTACGGCGAAGTCACCCAGGCCCCCGCAGCGCCGATCGCGCCGACCGCACCTGCCGACAGCGAGGCCGGCGAGTCCGAAACCGGCCCGACCGCGCTGCCGGATGCCCCGCTCACCAGCGCTGCTCCGGTTGTCGAGCCCACCGCAAAACAGGCTCCGGCGGCTTCGGCAGTGCCGCGGGCCCCGTCTGCGCCCGCCGTCCCGGCGATCCCCGCGATTCCGGCGATCCCCGCGATTCCGGCCATCCCGGCGATTCCGGCTATCCCCGCGATCCCCTACCCGTAGGGATCGCACCGGCGAGCGGTCAGATCCCGGTCCAGGCGGAGTCCAGCTGCTCGGCCACATCGATGATCTGCGCCCGCTGGGATTGCGGACTGTCGATCTCGGCTGCCACATAGCTGGCGATGAACCGCCGGATCTCCCCGTCGACGCCGGCGAAGATCCGCAGCAGCTCGCCGCGGATGGACGTCGACGACACCTCGACGGTGATGTCGGAGGACCGCGGTTTGGGCACATCGATGATCAGCAGCAGCGGCTCGGCGGCTCGCGCGGTGGCGTGCAGGGCGATGTCGCCGGCCACGGTGAACCGTTGTTTGTCCAGACGCAGATCGATGAGCAGGTCGATCTCCAGCGGAATGTGGATCGCGAACGTCAGCAGATCCCCCAAACCGCGTGCCACCCGCGGCTCTTGGACCCGCACCTTTGCGCTGACCTTGGCGATGCCGCCCGGTCCCTGCCGCATCGTGGGCATCTCGAACTCGTCGCCGGCGATGACGGCGAACGCAGCTGCCACTCGTTCCTCGGTGACCGCGACCTCGAAGAACTTGCGCCCGAACTCTTCGTAAGTCAGGTAAGTGTGGTTCTGCATAGGTTGATACGGTCTCACGTCCCCGTCGCCGACGAGCGCTGATCTGGCTGCGCCACGCGGTCGTCTTCGCACTCCACCACACCGCGATCGGTCAGATGCTCGACGAGCGGCACCACGCCGGCCGCCAGGTGTTCGGCCATCGCGGTGCGCGCCAGCGTCTGATCGTGTGCCGCCAGCGCGGCGAGCACTCGCCGGTGATCGGCCATGGACCGTTCCGGCCACCCGGCGATGCCCGGGAAAACCGCCTCGGGCGCATACCGTGTTATCTGCGACATCATTTGGGCCAGCTTGGGTGAGGCGGCAGCCACATTGATGGCCCGGTGGAAATCGTGGTTGAGCCGCACGGTCCGCTCTTCATCGTCTCCGGCGTAGGCCTGCTCCAGCCGAGACTGAATCTCATTGAGCTCACTCAACTGCTCCTCGGTGATACCGGCCGCGGCCCGCGCCGCCAGCTCCCCGCCCACGAACGCCTGAACCTCGGCGACGTCGGCCAGGTCACGCTTGGTCACCGGCAACACGACGAACCCGCGATGCGGCTGCTGGTCGAGCAGGCCTTCAGCGCGCAGCTCGAACAGCGCCTCCCGCACCGGGGTGACGCTGATGCCCAATTCCGTTGCCAGCTGGTCCAATCGGACGTACTCCCCCGCGGCGTAGCCGCCGTCGAAGATCCGCTGCCGTACGAAGCGTGCGACGGCTTCCGACAACTGCGGCCGGGTACTGAAGTCGGGGGCAGACATGGTGTGTCAGATGCGGTAGTCGGCCAGCAGGCGCTTGCTGATGATCTGCTTCTGGATCTCGCTGGTGCCCTCGCCGATCAGCAGGAACGGCGCGTCGCGCATCAGGCGCTCGATCTCGTATTCCTTCGAGTAGCCGTACCCGCCGTGAATCCGGAAGCTCTGCTGGGTGACCTCGTTGCAGTACTCGCTGGCCAGGTATTTCGCCATGCCTGCGGCGACGTCATTGCGTTCGCCGGAATCCTTCAGTCGCGCCGCGTTGACGACCATCAGGTGTGCGGCCTCGACCTTGGTCGCCATCTCGGCCAGCCCGAACGCGACGGCCTGGTGCTCGGCGATCGGCTTGCCGAAGGTGTTGCGCTGCTGGGCGTATCGGGCCGCAAGCTCGAATGCGCGGATGCCCACCCCGCAGGCGCGTGCCGCGACATTGACCCGGCCGACCTCGATGCCGTCCATCATCTGGTAGAAACCGCGGCCGGTGGTGCCGCCCAGGATGTCGGCGGAACTGGCCCGATAGTCGTCGAAGATCATCTCGGTGGTGTCGATGCCCTTGTATCCGAGCTTGTCGAGCTTTCCGGGGATGGTCAGGCCCGGGACCACTTCACCGAATCCGGTGGGCTTCTCGACCAGGAACGCGGTCATGTTGCGGTGTGGGGTGTCGGCCCCCTCGTCGGTGTGGACCAGCACCGCCACCAAGCTCGACGTGGCACCGTTGGTCAGCCACATCTTCTGTCCGTTGATGAGGTAGTCGCCGTCGCCGGTGGGTGTGGCCCGGGTACGGATGGCGGCGACGTCGGAGCCGAGCTCGGGTTCGGACATCGAAAACGCCCCGCGCACATCACCGGTCGCCATCGCCGGCAGGTAGCGCTGCTTCTGCTCGTCGGTGCCGTGCTGGCGCAGCATGTAGGCGACGATGAAGTGGGTGTTGATCACCCCGGAGACGCTCATCCAGCCGCGCGCGAGCTCCTCGACGCACAGCGCGTAGGTCAGCAGGGACTCGCCCAGCCCGCCGTAGGCCTCCGGAATCATCAGGCCGAACAAGCCCAAATCCCGCATGCCATCGACGATCTGTTGCGGGTAGGCGTCGGCGCGTTCGAATTCGGCGGCGTGCGGAATCACCTCTTTGTCGACGAACGCCCGTACCGCCGCGATGATCTCGGTCTGGCTCTCGGTCAGCCCCAACGTCTGGCACAGCTTGGCCATTTACGCCACCCTCTCGAACACGGCGGCCAAGCCCTGGCCGCCTCCGATGCACATGGTTTCCAGTCCATAGCGCTGCTGGCGGCGGTGCAGCTCACGCGCCAGCGTCGCCAGCATCCGGCCGCCGGTCGCGCCCACCGGATGCCCCAGCGAGATCCCCGAACCGTGCACGTTGGTCCGGTCGCGGTCGGCGGCACCGAATCGCCACTCGGCCATGACCGCGAGCGCCTGAGCGGCGAACGCCTCGTTGAGCTCGATCAGGTCGATGTCGGCGAGCGTGAGACCGGCCTTGGCCAGGGCGACATCGGTGGCCGGCACCGGGCCGATGCCCATGACGTTCGGCTTGACCCCGGCCAGACCCCAGGAGACCAGCCGTACCAGCGGGGTCAGTCCCAGCTGCTCGGCCTTGGCCGGAGTGGTCACCACACACATCGAGGCCGCGTCGTTCTGACCGCTGGAGTTGCCGGCGGTGACGGTGGCGTCTGGATCGGTTTTGCCCAGAACCGCTTTGAGCTTGGCCAGCGACTCCACCGAGGTGTCGGCGCGGGGATGCTCGTCGGTGTCGATCCGCTGCTCGCCGGCGCGGGAGCGCACCGTGACACCGATGATCTCGTCGGCGAGCACGCCGCTGCGCTGGGCCGCCACCGCGCGCTGATGCGAGGTGACCGCGAGTTCGTCCTGCTCGGCGCGGGAGATCTGGTACTGGCGGCGCAGGTTCTCCGCGGTCTCCAACATGCCGCCGGGCACCGGGTGGTACTGCCCACCCGCGGTGGTCCGGCCGCGCGCCAGTCCGTCGTGCACCCGTACGCCCTCGCGGGCCGCGCCCCAGCGCATGTCGGTGGAGTAGAACGCCACGTTGCTCATGCTCTCCGCACCGCCGGCGATCACCACCTCATGCGCGCCGCTGCCGACCTGCAGGCAGGCCTGGATCACCGCCTGCAGTCCAGATCCGCACCGCCGATCGACCTGCATACCGGGAACCGTCACCGGCAGGCCGGAATCCAGGGCGACCACCCGCCCGATCGCCGGTGCCTCACTACTGGGATAACAGTGCCCCAGCACCACGTCATCGATGGCGTCGGCGGGCAGGCCGGTGCGCTCCAGCAGTCCGGTGAGCGCCGCGACGCCGAGCTCGACGGCGGTCAGCGACTTGAACATCCCGCCGTAGCGCCCGATCGGGGTACGAACCGGTTCGCAGATCACCGCCTCGCGCAGAGTCATAGGTGGCGACCGCCGGTCACCTCGAGCACCGTGCCCGTCATATAAGAGGACAAGTCGGATGCGAGGAACAGTGCGACGGTCGCGACCTCGTCGGGTTCGCCGGCTCGGCCCATCGGCACCTCGGCGACCTTCGAATCCCAGATCCGCTGCGGCATGGCCTCGGTCATCGCCGAGCGGATCAGCCCCGGCTGGATCGCGTTGACGCGGACACCGAGGTAGGCCAGCTCCTTGCTGGCGGCCTTGGTCATGCCGACAATGCCGGCCTTGGCGGCCGAATAGTTGGTCTGCCCGACCATGCCGACCTTGCCCGATATAGAGGACATGTTCACGATCGCACCGCGCTTGCGCTCCCGCATGATCGCCGCGGCCGCGCGCAGACCGTTCCAGGTGCCCTTGAGGTGCACCGCGATCACCTGATCGAAATCGTCTTCGGTCATCTTGCGCATGGTGGCGTCGCGGGTGATGCCGGCGTTGTTCACCATGATGTCCAGGCCGCCGAACCGCTCGACGGCCAGCGCCACCAGCGCCTCGACGTCGGCGGCGTCGGTGACGTCGGTGCGTGCCGCCACCGCGACATCGGCGCCGAGGCGCTGCGCGGCGGCCTCGGTCGCCTCCAGGTTCAGATCGCCCAGCACCACCCGGGCGCCCTCGGCGACGAAGCGTTGCGCGATCGCGAAGCCCAGCCCCTGCGCTCCACCGGTGATCACCGCCGTCTGCCCGTTAAGTAATGCCACGCCGAAACCGTCCTCTACATGTCGTGCCCACCCGTGGTCCGACACATCATATTTCATATATGATTTGTCGGCCAGTGCCGAAAGGGGCCGTGCCATGACGACCGCATCCGTTGACGACGACGTCTTCGCCGAAATCCTGTCCCAGACCCGCCGGTTTGTCCGGACGATGGTCGTCCCGCGCGAACAGGAGATCCTCGACACCGATCAGGTGCCCGACGACCTTCGGCAAGCCGCCAAGGATCTGGGCCTGTTCGGCTACGCGATCCCCCAGGAATGGGGCGGGCTGGGCCTGAATCTGGCCCAGGACGTCGAACTGGCCATGGAACTGGGCTACACCTGCCCGTCGGTCCGGTCGATGTTCGGCACCAACAACGGCATCGCCGGCCAGGTGCTGGTGGGGTTCGGCACCGATGAACAGAAGCAGCGTTGGCTCGAGCCCATCGCCTCCGGTGCGGTCGCGTCCTTCGCCCTCACCGAGCCCGGAGCGGGCTCCAATCCGGCGGGATTGCGCACCAAGGCCGTCCGTGAGGGCTCGGGAGCGGACGAGACCTGGGTGCTCGACGGCCAGAAACGGTTCATCACCAATGCCCCGCTGGCCGATCTGTTTGTGGTGTTCGCCCGCACTCGGCCCGCCGACGAGCGCGGCGCCGGTATTGCGGTGTTCCTGGTACCGGCCGATACCGCCGGAGTCGAAGTCGGCGCCAAGGACGCCAAGATGGGCCAGGAGGGCGCCTGGACGGCCGATGTCAGTTTCTCCGGCGTGCGGCTGCCCGCCGCCGCCCTGGTCGGGGGCAGTGAGGACATCGGCTACCGGGCGGCGATGACGTCGCTGGCCCGCGGCCGCATTCATATTGCGGCGCTGGCGGTGGGAGCCGCGCAGCGCGCACTGGATGAATCGGTGAACTATGCGGCCACCGCCACCCAGGGCGGCAGCATCATCGGCGACTTCCAGCTGGTGCAGGCGATGCTCGCCGATCAGCAGACCGGGGTGCTGGCCGGCCAGGCGCTGGTCCGCGACGCCGCCCGCAAGTGGGTCAGTAACGAAGATCGGCGGATCGCGCCGTCGGTGGCGAAGGTCTTCTGCACCGAGATGGCCGGCAAGGTCGCCGACCTGGCGGTGCAGATCCACGGCGGCAGCGGATACATCCGTGGCGTGCCGGTGGAGCGCATCTACCGCGACGTACGGCTGCTGCGGCTCTACGAAGGCACCAGTGAGATCCAGCGGCTGATCATCGGGTCGAATCTGATCAAGAACGCGAAGCGTTCACTGTAAGCAGCATCACTTTCTGCCCGGAGAACGACATGCCGCCCGCGTCGATATTTTCGCCGATACCGTGGGTAATGGATAACCTGGGACGCACCCATTGATCAGGCAATTTCATACTAATAATGCGAATTTGTGACCTTTGGGACCTCGCTCAACAAACACATACGAGCCATCTACCAGCACTTACGGAAATTAACGCTCGTGCTTGCCGCATTTTCCCGGATCTACCTGGCGTTTTCCGTTGCGGCGTTATGTTTGACAACATGAATGCTAAACGTGATGGGCACCACAGATTTTGGTAAGTCCAGTTATCCATGGTTAATGTGCTCGGTCATGTTTGGTCTAGAAGCTCTGATGGCGCTCATCCAGCAGGTTTCGGGCACCCCGTACATCGTTGGTGGGAACACTCCCGCAGGTACGGATTGCTCGGGTTTGGCCTCGTGGGTGTCCAACGTCGCCAGCGGCCGGCCGGCCTTCAGCGGCCGGTTCCACACCGCCAACGAGGAGTCGGCGCTGCTGGCCCGCGGCTTCAAGTACGGCACCGCGCCCAACGCTGTGGTGGTGGGCTGGAACAGCCACCACACCGCGGTGACCCTGCCCGACGGCACACCGGTGGCCAGCGGTGAGCCCGGCGGCGTGCGGATCGGCGGCGGCGGCGCCTACCAGCCGCAGTTCACCCACCACATGTACCTGCCCATGGACGAGGCACCGGCCCCGGAAGCGCCGGTGGAGTTTGCCGCCATGGTGGAGCCGGCCCCCGAGCCCGCCCCCGAGCCGATGGCCGAGCCCATGGGCTTCGAACTGCCCGCACCACCCATGGAGGCTCCGCCGTTCGAGGTCCCGCCGATCGAAGCCCCCATGGAGCCGCCGATCGATATGCCGCCCGGCGAGGCACCGCCGATGGATGCCCTGCCGCTCGATGAGTCCCCGGCCGAGCCCGGCCCCGAGCCCAGCGACCGCGAGGCGCCGGCTCCGGCCTAGTCTCGTCCGTCCGCGTGCGCTGACGGCGCCGTCGGGCGTCGCGCCAACAGCCACGCCAATCCGTCCGCTTCCCCCTCGGCGATCAACTCCAGGCCGGCGAACGCCGCGCGCAGCTCCCCGGGTGCGGCCCGAAACCGTCCTGCGGTGCTGCCGACCTGACTCAACGCGCTGATCGCCAGCAGTCCGCCCGGAGCCAGCCGCTGCAGCATCGGCGCGTCGAGCCGACTGTCGCGGAACCGGGCGCAGTAAATGACATCGGCCGGCGGCCCGTCCGGCAGGCCGTCGTCGAGGTCGACGACGTCGAATCGGCACCGGTTGCCGACGCCGCTGCGCAGGGCGAACGCCCGCGCCTGCTCGACGACGACCGGCGAGATGTCCAACCCGGTCACCTGCAGGCCCCGCTGGGCCAGCCAGATCGCCGCGGCACCCTGGCCGCAGGCGACGTCGAGCGCGTGGCCGGCGACCGGGAACGCGTCCGCGAAGGGCACAAACACCGCAGCGGGAGCGATCGTGTCCGGTGCCGGCACGTAGCGGCCCGCGTATTTCGCATCCCAGCGGGTGCGGTCCTCGGCGCTCATCGGAATGGACGATACTGCGGGGGTGAAATTACGCCCCCCGATCGCGTTGTTGCTGTTCGTTTTGGGTGGAGCGGCCGGTCTGATCGGCGACCACTCGCACGTGGTCACCGGGACCACCGAGTACCTGTCCCCGTCGCAGGCCGTGCCGTTCATCTGGAGCAGTCCGCTCTACTTCCCGATCCTGGTCGGATCCGCCACCGTTTTCCTGGCGGAGTTACGACTACATCTCCCCTCGCCGCGTACCGCGGTCACGGTGCGTCAGGGGGTGGCTGGTCTGGCCGCGGTGCTGGGCAGCTACGTCGTCACCGCGATGCTGCATGCCTCGCCGGTGGTTCCCCTCACGACGCTGATCTGCGCGTTCGCTGCGATCACTTTCTGCGCCTTGGGAGATCGTCCGGCGATTGTCTGCGGCGTGCTGATCGCGGCCGTCGGCCCGGTGGCCGAGATCGGGATCGCCGCGATCGGCCACTTCCGCTATACCCCCGGCTCGGACGGGTTGTTCGGGGTGGCGCCGTGGCTGGTGCCGCTGTACTTCGCATTCGGAGTGGTCGCGGCGCTGATCGGTGAGATCGCGGCCGGCGTCACGCGGCCGGTGACATAGGGCCTCCCGGGGAGGGACGCGATGGCACCGGTCACGCTCGGCGGCTACCCGGCAAAACGGTGTGCTCGCGTCACCCACAACGAGTTCGCTCCCGGCACTCCGGAGCCGGCGCCGCCGCGTCCGGACTTGGAGGCGCTGCGCAGTGCCGGAATCGAATTCGAGGAACATATCCTCACCGAACTCCGGTCGCGCTACGCAGACTCCGAGCGCCTGCTGCTGCTCGACGCCGAGGTCAGTTGGACCGAACGCCAGCGACGCACCGTGGCCGCGATGACTGCCGGTGTCGAGGTGATTGCCGGCGGGAGCCTGCCGGATGTCAACGGCCGCAGGGGCCTTCCTGACATGCTGGTCAGACACCAGGACGGCTACCTGCCCGTCGACATCAAGAACCACCGCACGCTGGCCTCCGCGAAACGCGCGGAGGTGGAGATCTCGACGCTGTCGCAACCCGATCTTCGGTCGACCTATCCGGGCCACAGTGACCACGGTGCGCGTTGGCGCGACGATGTCATGCAGCTGGCGCACTACACCCGGATGTTGCAGGAGCTGGGTTTTCACTGCGGGCTGAACCGCGGCGGCGTTATCGGCAGCTCCGACCTCACTGCCCTACTCGGCGAGAGTCTCGGCATCACCTGGTATGACCTCGATACCGAGAACATCGTCACGTATTCGGCCAGCGATCCATCGCATCGCCGACCGCGCTCGGCTCTGCAGCGCTACGACCATGAGTTCGCCTTCCGTATCGACGTCGCGCGGGCCGCGGCCGCCGGACGAGAACTGGTGCGGCCCTATCGCATCGCCGACTGTGGCACGTGCGCCTGGTTCGACCACTGCACCACGGTGGCCGGCGACGACGATGCGTCGTTCGCGATCGAGACCGGCCACCTCACGATCCGGGAGTGGCAGTATCTGTATCAACACTGCGGCGATGGCGCGGCGTTGAGCGTTGCGCAGTTGGCGGCTGTCGATGTGGACGCGCACCTCGAAGCATTCCGCATCCAGTCCGTCGGCACCAAAATGCCGCAGGACCGGCTGTCCAACGCGGTCCGACGAGCCCGGATGAGCTGCACCGGAATTGATTTCGAGGCATACGAAACCGGTTCAACGACTGTTCCCACCGCCGACATCGAGGTCGACTTCGACATCGAGTGGGACGGTCAGGGCCGGATCTATCAGTGGGGCCTGCGTATTCGCGACGGCCAGGACGACTCGACTGCCCGCTACCAACCCGTGGTCTCATTCGACCCGCTCGACGAGGCCGCCGAAGCCGAACTGGCCGCCGAGTTCGCCTCTCGGATGCAGCAATTACACGGCCACGCCGCCCAGGCGGGCAAGTCGCTGCAGGTCTTCCATTGGCATCATCCCGAGATCAGCAGCACCCGCAGGTTCACCGAGGTGGAGCAGGCACTCGACGGCCTCACCTATGACCTGCGGAAGTGGTTCGACGCGACGTTTTTCGCCCGCACCTCGTCGTCGATCAAACAGATTGCCGGCTTCTTCGGCTTCCGCTGGGAGGTCGACGATCCGGGGGGCCTGGCCTCCCAGGGTGCGGTCGAAGCCGCCCGGGGCAACGGCCCGCAGGCCGACGCCGCCCAGCAGTGGTGTCTGAGCTACAACGAATGTGATGTGGCGGCGCAGGCCGCGATCCGCGACGGGGTGCGCGCGTACCGCCGCTGAGCCGGGTTCAGGCCTAGCTCTTCACCGTCGGGCAGATATTGCTGCGGGCCGACTCGACCACCTCACCGGCGGTGGGCTTGGCGATCTGCAGGTAAACCGAGACCTGGTCGACGATGAGGCTGGTCGGATGCTTCGGGAACTCCAGGCACGCGGTCCGTCCGGCGGCCAGCCGGCGGGCTTCGGTACCGGGCGGGAATTTCCCGCGGATGGCGTTGAGGTAGGCCATCTCAGCGGGACTCGGGTACGTCGACTGCTGCTGGGTGCACAGCAGGATGTCGGGACTGTTGCCGCAATAGTCCGGATCACGCGGATTGAGCGGATTGGCATGAGCGGATGACGTAGCACCGATCAGCCCGGCCAAAAGACCTGCGGCCAGGGCCGCCGCGAGTGCGGTTGATTTCACGTCCAGCGCCTTTCTCCTCGCCGCTGACGCTAGCAGCAATCCGAAACCGTTCGGGCGGACTTGCCGGGTCTGGCCGGCACCGGCGGAGCCGATTGCGCCGCTGCCGCCGTAGCATTGCCGGTATGAGTTGGGCAGCCCGGTTCACCGGACCCTTGGCGATCACCGGTGCGGCGATGGGAGCTCTGGTCGGGGCAGCGCCCGCGCACGCCGACGACGCCAGCTTCATGAAATACCTCAACTCCCACGGCTACACCGCGCGCTACGGGAATGACGAGCCGATCTCGGAGTCCAGCGTGCGCGCCCTCGGGCACATGATCTGCGAGAACCTGCGGGTGGGCCGAACCGTCGAAATGCAACTGCCGCATTACCCCGCGTGGCCGCAGTTTGGCTTGATCGCCGAGGCGGCCCGCCAGGAGTTGTGCCCGGGCGCCTAGCCCCTGCCGGCGCGACGTGTCGGGCGGTCCCGATGCGGGTAATTCGGTGCCGTGAGACTGCGCAGAAGCAACACCGCGGGCCCGGGGCTTCGCCGAATCGGTCGGGGCCGCGGCTTTTCCTACACCGATGGGAGCCAGCCGGTCGACGACCCGCAGGTCCTCGCCCGGATCAAGACGCTGGCCATCCCACCGGCATGGCGAAAGGTGTGGATCTGCCCCTATCCCAATGGGCACATCCAGGCCGTCGGGGAAGACGCTGCCGGGCGTCGTCAATACCTGTATCACCCGCAATGGGAGGCCGAACGTTCCGAGGAGAAGTACGACCGGGTCCTGACCTTGGCCAAGTTGCTGCCGGACTGGCGCGCCGAGGTGCTCGCCGACCTGCGCGGTCGCGGCCTGAAACGCGATCGAGTGCTCGCCGTCGCTCAGCAGCTCATCGATCGGGGCTATTTCCGGGCCGGCGGCGAGGAGTACACCCAGGAAAACGGCAGCTTCGGGCTGGCCACCTTGTTGCGTGATCACGTCACGATGCGCAACGGCTGCGTGGACTTCGACTATCCGGCCAAAAGCGGCGTACGGCGGACGGTTTCGGTCGACGATCCGCTGGTGGTCCGTGCGGTGCGAGCCCTGTTGCGCGCGCCGACCGACCTGCCCCGGCTGTTGGTGTACCGCATCTCCGACGGCTGGTGCGAAGTGCGCGCCGATGACCTCAACGAGCGGTTCCGGGAGCTGACCGATGAGCAGTTCAGCGTCAAGGACCTGCGAACCTGGCATGGCACCGTGCTGGCAGCCGAAAGCTTCGCCGCAGCACACGAGCCGACCTCCAAAACAGTGCGCCGTCGCGAGGTCGCTGCGGCAATGCGCCACGTCGCCGAGGAACTGGGCAATACCCCGGCGGTCGCCCGCAGCTCCTACGTCGACCCGCGCGTGGTGGAGGCCTATGAGCAGGGCATCACCATCCGCTCGGCGCTGGACCGGGCACAGCGCCGTCGCAAGGAGGCGGCGCCCCGACTCGCGGCGGAAGCCGCCACCGCTCGAATGATCAGGCGAATCGACCGAGCGGGACGTTAGCGCCCGGACTCGGCCGACGGCCGGTGCGGGGCGCCGAAGCGTTCTATTGTGCGACGGAAGGGCAGCAGCGGTTTCGTCGGCGGAGTCGGGGTGATGCGGTGACAGCTCAGGGGTGGCAACGCCGCGGCCAGGCTCTGCTGTTCGATCCACTGACCACAAAGGGCACCGCCTTCAGCCAAGACGAGCGCCGCGAGTTCGGACTGCTGGGTCTGCTGCCGGTCGCGGTGAAAACCATCGCCGACCAAGTCGCCCACACCTATGCCGAGTTCTCCACGCGGCATGACGATCTGGACAAGCACATCTATCTGCGGGCGCTGCAGGACCGCAACGAGACGTTGTTCTACCGGCTGCTGAGCGAACATATCGAGGAGATGCTGCCGATCGTCTACACGCCGACGGTCGGCGACGCATGCCGGCGATTCAGCGAGATCTACCGGCGCCCGCGCGGGTTGTTCGTCTCCTACCCGGACCGCGATCGGCTGCGCGAGGCGCTGCGTAACCGGCCAGAACAACAGGTCGACGTCATCGTCGTCACCGACGGACAGCGCATCCTGGGCCTGGGCGACCAGGGTATCGGCGGCATGGGCATCCCGATCGGAAAGCTCTCGCTGTACACCCTGATCGGCGGGATCGATCCGGCCCGCACGCTGCCGATCATCCTCGACGTCGGCACCGACAATGTCGACCTGCTGCACGATCCGCAGTATCTCGGCTGGCGCCACCGCCGGATCAGCGACAAGGACTACTACTCCTTTGTCGACGACTTCGTGAACGTCGTGCATGAGGAACTGCCCGACGTGCTGCTGCAGTGGGAAGACTTCGCCACCACGCATGCACTGCCGCTGTTGACGCGGTACCGGGATCGGCTGCTGACGTTCAACGACGACATTCAGGGCACGGCGGCCGTGGCTCTTGGTGCGCTGCATGGCGCTGTCCGCGCTGCCGGGCGGCCGCTGACCGAGCAGCAGGTGGTGATGCTCGGCGCCGGTTCGGCCGGTATCGGCGTGCTGGAGATGATCCGCCAGCAGATGGTCGCCGAGGGACTCTCCGAAACCGAAGCTGCCGAACGGATTTGGGCCATCGACATCAACGGTTTGCTGACCGATGACCGTGAGGACCTCTCGGACAGCCAGCGCCGTTTCGTTCAATCCGCAGCTCGGGTGGCCGGCTGGGGTGGTCGAGGCCTGGCCGATGTGGTGCACCACGTCGATGTGGGCATCCTGCTGGGCCTGTCGACGGTAGCCGGTGCTTTCACCGAGGAAATCGTCCGAGAGCTGGCGGCCAAGACGGATCGTCCGATCATTTTTCCGCTGTCCAACCCCACCAGCCGGGCCGAAGCGCACCCGGCGGAGCTCGACGAATGGACCGATGGGCGCGCGCTGATCGCCACGGGCTCGCCCTTCGCCCCGATCCGACGCGGCGAGCGCACCCGCCCCATCACGCAGTGCAACAACGTCTACATCTTCCCGGCGATCGGGCTTGCGGTCACCGCGGCGCGCGCGTCGCGTGTCACCGACGCGATGATGCGGGCCGCTGCCGCGACGCTGGGCGATGCCTCCCCCGCCCTGGTCGACGCCGACCAACCGCTGCTGCCCGCGTTCGCGGATCTGCCTGAGATCACCACCCGTATCGCTACCGCGGTGGCCATCCAGGCGGTACGGGACGGCGTCGCCCCGGCCGCCTCCGATGAGGCGATTGCCGAAGCGGTCCGGCGGTCTCGCTGGACGCCGGACTATCGCACTCGGTGGCCACGCGAAACCACCGGTCCAGCGCTATCCAAGCTCAAGTAACTAAAGTGCTCTGCGTGGACGGACGAAAGATTGCCAGGTTCTGCGGTCGCAGCCTGGCCATTCTGACGTCGCTGGCGGTCTCGGCCGCCCTCATCTACGCCCAGAGCAGCCACGACGCGGAGCCCAAACCCACCGAGACCGCGGCGGCGGCGCCACCGGCCCCGTCGAACCCAGCCCAGCCACCCGCCGGAGGGATGCGCATCGCCAACCCCGCCGAGGCCGCGGCGCTGGCGGCGAGCGTGCCGATGCCCACCGAAGGCCAGCAATTCACCTTCCCGCTGCCCCCCGGGGTGGCGCCGGAGAACGGGCTCCAGGTCAAGACCATCTGGGCGGCCCGCACCATCGGCGTGTTGTTTCAAGAGGTCAAGAACATATACGGGTATCGCCAGGACCCGTTGAAGTGGCATCCCGACGGGTTGGCCATCGACGTGATGATCCCGGACTACCACAGCGAGGCAGGCATCCTGCTCGGCGACCAGATCGCCGGCTACGCCCTGGCCAACGCCCAACGGTGGGGGGTCAACCACGTGATCTGGCGGCAGAAGATCTACCCGGGCGTCGGCGGCGGCAACTGGACCTCGGATTACGGCAACGAGACCGCCAACCACTACGACCACGTCCACATCGCCACCGATGGCGGCGGCTACCCCACCGGGCAGGAGACCTACTACATCTCCTCGATGACGCCGGCGCACACGGATTGAGCGATGGCGTCGACGATGACCTTGTCGCAGTCCCAGGGCGCAGCTTCGTGGAAGGGCCGCTAGATGCCCCGGGGCATGGGGCCGGCGAGTCGCGCCGGCCTGGCCGGTGCCATCATCGCCGCGGGGATCGGGCTCGGTGCCTTCAATCCCTGGTGGATGGCGGCGTTCATCGGGATTCCGCTGATCCTTGCCGGATTGCTGATCGCACCGCGGCCCTCACGCATCTCGGGACTCACCACCTTCCGGGCCGGGGTATCGGATCGCTTCGTGCCGGCACGTGTCGAGGCGCTCACCCGCAGCACGCTGGCCGATGAGGATCAGCAGCCCACGTTGGTGACCGCCACCATCAGCCCCGCCAACGACACCTCATATCAGGCACGCTGGATCACAGCGATGTCACGCAAAGACTTTCAGGCGCTAACCGAGGATCCCCTCACGTCCCTGCCCCCGGAAGGGTTACCGCCGCGCGAGGCGAGGCACTCCCCCGATTTCGGCGATCACCCCGGAATACGGGCGGTGATGTATCCGGCGATCACGGTGGTGACAGCGCTGGCGGTGCTGTTCGCGGCCGGTGACGTATGGCGTGTCTCGCTCAGGCTGCCCTCGATGCCGATCACCGCGTCGCATAACACCGCCAAAGCCGCCGATCTGGGCGCACGCCGGGACAACATGATTCGTGCGATCACCGAGAAACTGGGATCTGGTGCTGCCGACAATCTGCTGGATCTTCGCTTTTCCGACGGCGGATCCGATTACGGCTCCGTGCTCAATCCGACCAACGGCGAGTCGACGACCGTCTACATCAACAACGGCCGCGACGCATACACCATCGCAACGCCGAACACGCTGCGCAAAACCAGCACCTTCACCGCTCGTGACGTGGCGTCGATCGAACTGACCACGATCGCCGACCGGATGGCGCAGCAGTTCCGCGCGGTGGGCATTGACGGCAACCTGGAGGACTTCGAGATCAAACGGTCGGGTCCCGCAAAGCCGATCATTCTCACCGGTAAATTCAACGTTCCCAACACATTCCCGTTTCCCACCACCATCCAGGCGAGGCCCGACGGGACCGTTGCCGAATTGTTCGACCCGGCTGATTTCGGCGAGGCGTTCAAACGCGCGCGCCAGGTGTTAGAGCTGGCCGGCATCGCGGCTTCCGACCCCGCGCTGACCAGCTTTCAGATACGCGGAATCGTGCGCAACACCCCGCACCTGCACGCCAGCACCATTCAGAACAGCGGAGGGGTGCTCATCGAGTTCCGCTCCGATCACCGCAAGGGCGAGGCCGTCGTGGTGCCCGGGGAGCTCCCCGAGGTCGTCGATCGCTCCTGGGGATCGAGCACACCGGGATTCAGTTTCAACGACGTGTCACTGACGGCGTTCGAATCGGTTCGCCGGCAGGCGGTGCACCGCGGATCCCTCGAGCCCTATGAAAGCCGCGCCGTCGATATCGAGATGTCCGATGAGACCAGTGATGGACGCGGACTGGCGATACGCATTCAGCTCGCCAACGTAGACGCCGCGGCGGGCACCTACTCGCCCACCGGCGAGTTCCTCCAACCGGGAACCCGCTGACGGTTACCGCGCCGACTCGATGGCCCGGCGGGTCACGCCTTCCAGTTGTGCGAGCTGAACTTTCGGCGGGCGGATCGCGCCGCGCTCGGCGAGCTTGCCGACGATCTCGCGGACGCGCCCGTAGTAGGTGGCCTGTTCGGCGGGCATGGTGCTGGCGGCCGCGTGGTTGTAGAGCTTGAGTGCGGTGTCGAGTTCGTCTTGGTCGGCTTGATCGAGGTAGCTGGTGCCGACCTTCTTCCCGTGGGCCTCACAGCCGATCCAGGCGCGGCGCAGCACGACGACCGCCTGCTGGTAAGCGTCGGCCAGTCCGCGATTTCCCGGGTAGGCCTCGGTGCGCAGCGCCTGCGCCTCGTCGAGCGCCTCCTGGAAAGTCTGGGTCTGCTCGACGGTCACATCGGTGATGGCCGGGTAGCGCAGCAGCATCGCCGGGTCGAGTTCGTAGGCACCGTAGGCACCGAGGATCTCATTGTGGCGCCGAAGTGCGCCCTCCCACAACCGTTTTGCTGCTTCCTCGGTGCCGGCGTCGGCGATCCGCGGCCCCACCGGCGGCGGGGTCGGTGGGGCCGACGGCGGCCGCGGAGGCGGTGGCGCGGCAGGGCGTGGGCGTGTGGATTTGGCTGCCGGCGCCGGCAGCACCGCCTGCAATCGCCGCAGTATCTCCGCTGATGCGGGATCGGATTCGATGATCGCGACCCACCATTCGTCGCTCGCCCCGGCGTCGGTGGCGAACGTCAACTTCAAGTATTTCTGGCCCTGAACCGTCAGGTGCCGGCCGTCGGTCGAGGTGACCGCCGCCGGTCCGCCCCGCCGTGCCGCGGTCAGCGAAGACAGTGGGTAACTCACGATCTCGCGGTCCTCGTTACCGAAATACACGGCCTGCGAGTCGAGAGTGATCACAATCGCCGCCCGGTCGCCGAGTCGTCCGTAAGCACCCGCACCCAGCGAAGCGGTGATCAACGCCGCCGTCGTCGTCGCGATCACCACCGCAGTTGCCCCGGCCAGATTCAGTACGACCAACGCGATCAGCCCCGCCCCCAACAGCAACGCCGCGAGCGTGGCAGCCCCGCAGTGCCGGTCGGACAGGTATTCGGTCCGCGCGGACACCGCGACCGTCGGGGTGTGGGCTCGAGAGTTCAGCGGCACGTCGGGTTCCTCGGCGTCGGGGACGTCGCCCCAGCATAGGGTGTGGCATCGGGCATCGCGGGTGACCGGACGAACCAACCTTGTCGAACATGTGTTCTAATGAGCGGTGAGCTTGCCCGCCGCCGCGGGCGACGAATGAGCAAGGAGGTCGCCACGATTATGACTGCACCCACGTTCGCCCCCGAGGCTGCTACCGCCACCGAGACTCCCGCTGCTCCCGAGGCTCCCGAGGCTCCCGAGGTCCCCGAAGTCCCCGGGGCCAAGGAGCCGGTCAAGAAGTCGGCCGGGAAGAAGGCCAAGACGCTCGAGTTGACGCTGACCGTGACCGGTACCGCCGACGGCGAGTGGCACGCCGAGATCAAGCAGGGCAGCAGCTATCTGGTGCGCAACCTCGCAGTCGCGGCGGCCGCGGTGTCGCGGGCCGCCAAGGAACTGCACGAGGACCTGTTCGCCCCGATCGAGGCACTGATGGACGAGGCGCGTTCCCAGCATGCCGCCCGGGTGGCCGCGCTCGAAGCCGAACTCGACGCCGCGCGCAAAGCCTTGGCGGACTTGGACTGAGGTCCGCCGCTCACCGGCGCGCGAGCCAACCCAGAAATTCGTCCACGGTGAACACCGCCTTGCCGTAGTCCTGGGCTTTGCGGGCCTTTTCGGACTGCGTGCCCGCTTCGGCGATGACCAGCACCTCGCATCGCGTCTTGGTCACCGAGCGCACCGGCGCCAGCCCGGCCGCAGCAGCCCGCCGTTCTATTTCGTCGCGATCCAGCACGCGGCCCTGGCCGTCGACCGCGGTTCCGGTGAAGCAGACGCGGGCGCCGGGAACCAGGACCGCATCGATGTTGTCGGTCATCGACGGCGTCTGCGCCAGCCCGGCGGCCAAGGCATCGGCGCCCAGCGCGCGCAATGCGTCG
Organism: Mycolicibacter sp. MU0102; assembly: GCF_963378105.1. Lineage (NCBI taxonomy): Bacteria > Bacillati > Actinomycetota > Actinomycetes > Mycobacteriales > Mycobacteriaceae > Mycobacterium > Mycobacterium holstebronense. The sequence continues at coordinate 2,097,467 of NZ_OY726398.1, read as the reverse complement.
CGCAGCCGCGCCGACACCTCGTCCGGTAGCCGGGTGCGGGTGGCCGCCAGGACTAATTGGTCGGCGGCGGTCTGGCGCGCCGCCTGCTCCCAGTTGGTCTCCCCCGCCACCGACACCTGATCGGCGCTACTGGTGCCCAGCAGGATCGCTCCGAGGGTTCGGCTGATCCGCAACAACGCGGACAGCGCCGGAAGGTGTTCTGCCGTCGGGGTTGTGACGTCCGGATCGCGGCTGAGCAGGATTCCGGAGAGGGCGTCGCTCTCGTCGGGTTCGTCGAACGGCGACGACCCGGAATCCACGTCGACGCCGTCGAGGCGTTCGAGTGCGGTCCGGGCACGCTGCAACGCCGTCTCGCCGGTGATATTGGTGCCCCGCAGGTCGATTCCCAGCGGCATCGGAGTCACCTGACCCAGTCGCTTGAGTTCGAAGTCGATCAGTCCCAGCGTCTCGTCGACTTTGATGCCCACCGGCGTGCAGCCGGCCAGCATCGGCGCGATCACCGCCCAGGCCTCCCGCAGCGTGGGCGCCAGCAGCACGTCGGCCACCCCGATTCGATAGGCCTGGCGGGCATCGGCCAGATCCCGCTGCGGATTGATCAGCGTCGACACGGCGGTGCCGTCATCGAATGCCACCGCCAACTCCACCGGGCGCGGCCGCGACATCCGCCCCTCATCGCCCACGGTGAGCAAACCGATCGCGCAGTAGCGCCGTACGCGTTCGCCGTGGGCCGAAGCACGCAGAAATCGGGCGATCCGGCGATCCACCTTCAGATCCTTCGGCAGCACAGGGCGTTTGAGCACGAGCCCGGCCAACGAAGTACAGCGGCTCAACGCCACATAAAGCTGGCCGGTGGAGAACATGCCGCCGGACAGATCCACCACCAGCCGCTCCAGGGTCTGGCCTTGGCTCTTGTGAATGGTGATCGCCCAGGCCAGCTTGAACGGCAACTGGGTGAAGGTGCCGACCACGTCGCGGCGCAAGGTTCCGCCCTCGACCACCGGGCGGGTGGCCTCCCAGGTGAACGGGGCGACGTCGGCGATGTCGCCGTTGGGGAACTCGATTTCGACCACGGCACCGTGGCGGTCGTAGCCCACCCCCACCACGCGGCCGATCGAGCCGTTGACCCAGCGCTCGGTCTGATCGTTGTTGAGCATCATCACCTGGGCGCCGACCTTGAAGCGCAGCTCGTCATCCAGCGGCTTGTCGAACAGCGACAGGTCGCCGGATTCGGTGGCGCGGTGCACCATCTCCTCGCCGGGCAGCCGCTCCAGCTGCTGGCGATTGCGCGCGGTGACCAGCCTGTTGGTGGGCGCCAACGTCAGCCACAGTTCGTCGTCCGGCGGCACGAAGTCGGGATCCACTCGGGCGTCCAGGTGCGCCCTCGCATGGCCGAGCAGCACGCCTTCACGAATCTCGTTGAGTATCGCGGTCATCCGATCATCGCCGAGCTGGCGAAACACCGTCGTCAGCGAAACGCTCGGGAAGTCCGCACGGTGGAAGGTGTTGGCCGAAAAGAAGTACGGGGTGTCATAGGTCGTCGAGAAATAGTGTTGTTCGCCCTCGGTGATCACCGGCGGTAGCTGGTAGAGGTCGCCCACCAACACCACCTGAACCCCACCGAACGCGGTTCCAGGCTCCGGCCCGAAGCGCTGCAGCGCTCCCGCGATCATGTCGAACACGTCGGCACGCACCATGGACGCTTCGTCGATGATCAGGGTCTGCAGTTTGGCCAGCGTTTTGGTGAAGCGCCCGGGCCGGTAGTCGCCGCCGGCGATATCAGACAGTGTTGTGGTGGGCCGGAATCCGAACAGGCGGTGGATGGTGTGGCCGTCGACGTTGAGGGCCGCGATCCCGGTCGGCGCGACCACCATGACGTTGCGATCGGTGGTGGCCATGAAGTGGCGGATGAGCGTCGACTTGCCCGTGCCGGCCTTACCGGTCAGGAAAAGGTTCCGGCCCGCTGCCAGCAGCCCCAATGCAGCACGGAACTCCTCGGTCAGCACGACGGTATTGCTGGCTGCCACCACGCTGGCACCCTACTGGCGGGCGGCGGTGGGGGCGGGCGAGGGCGTCACCTGCCCAGCACCGAGACGATCTTCTTGGCGGTCGCCTTGGCCGATCCCGGATTCTGGCCGGTGACCAGCCGGCCGTCGACGACGACGTGCGGGGCGAACGGAATCAGGCCCTTGCCGTAGTGGGCGCCGCGCTTCTTCATCTCCGCTTCGGCGTTGTAAGGCACCAGTTTGTTGACGCGCGCCAGCACTTCTTCCGACCAGGCGAATCCGGTGAGCTTGCGCCCGGCGACCAAGAGCGATCCGTCGGAGAGGGTGGTGTTGAGCAGGCCGCAGTAGCCGTGGCAGACCGAGGACACCACTCCCCCGTTCTCGAAGATCTCGCGGGTGAGGCGTTGCAGGCCTTCACTGTTGGGGAAGTCGTACATGACGGCGTGCCCACCGGTGAAGTAGATCGCGTCATAGTCCGCCGCGTTGATGTCTTCGGGTGCGGTGGTATTGGCCAGCAGCGCCATCTTCGTATTGTCGGCCTTCCATGCCTTAGCGCTCTTGTCGAAGTTGGGGAATTTCAGCGACCGCGGTTCCAGCGGCGACTGCCCGCCTTTGGGACTGACGATCGTCTGTCGGTAGCCCGCTTCGGCGAAGACGTGATAGGCGTGCGTCAGCTCCGAGAGCCGCAGCCCGGTCGGCTCGGCCGGGTCGTCGTAGTGGGCGACGTTGGAGACGACGTTGAGGATGCGCTTGGTCATCTCCCCAGGATTCCCCTGGCGCTCGGGCGGCGCCAGCGAACTGGTCAGGTACTGCGTTTGAGTCCTAGTGTGACTAGATGGAAGCGATCGCGTCGAAAACGCAGCAGCCGAATTCTCAGCACCTCGCCGCATTCCTGGTCTCGCTTGGGCTCGTCATCGTCGTCGCCGCCCTCGGCGGGCTCGCCTCGGCTGACGCCGCCGCCGACTACGGGAAGCTCGCGCAACCGAGCTGGGCACCACCGAGCTACCTGTTCGGTCCGGTGTGGAGTGCTCTTTATCTACTGATGGCGGTCGCGGCCTGGCTCGTCTGGCGGGCGGACCCTCGGTGGAAGAATCCCGCGATCATCGCCTACGGCGTACAGCTGGTCTTGAACCTGTTGTGGTCGCCGTTGTTCTTCGGGCTGGGCTGGCGCGGCCTGGCGTTGGTCGACATCCTGCTGCTCGATGTCGCCGTGGCAGTCACCATCGCGGCGTTCTGGAAGACCCAGCGCGCCGCGGCATTGCTGATGCTGCCGTATTTCGGGTGGATCGTGTTCGCCACCGCGCTGAATTACTCGGTGTGGTCACTGAACAGCTGAAACGTGGGGAACCTCGGCCGGACCGCTTGCATAACGCTACTCACCGTAGTGTAATTGCGGGATGCATCGCACCGCACCGCAGGTCACCGACCCGTCGAGCGCAGCTGACACCGATATCCAACTGAACGAACTCGGCTACTACGCCGTCACGCGGCATCCGGCGGATGCTCGGGTGGTGCTGCCCGAAGCGCGGGAGGCCGATGCGCTCGGCCTGGGTTCGTGCCACATCGGGGAACGCTTCACCGTGAAAGACCCGGCGGTGCTCAGCGGCGCCGTTGCGGGCTGCAGCTCCAGTCTGGGGATCGCCCCGTCGACCAACCACCACACCCGCCACCCCACGGTGACCGCGACCGTGGGATCGACCATGCACGCCCTGACCGAGGGGCGTTTCGCGATGGCGTTCGGTCGCGGCATGGGCGGGTATTGGCCGGCGATCGGCCTGCCGGTGGTGACCGCGGCTCGGCTGCGCGACTTTTTCGGCATCCTGCGCCGGCTCTGGGCCGGCGAGACGATTTTCAATCACGACGGCCCAGCCGGGAAGTGGCCGATGCTGCGCCATGCGAACGGCTTGGGCGAGGGGCCACCGATCGGCTTGGTCGCCGTCGGCCCCAAGACGATGGAACTCGCCGGTGAGATCGCCGATTTCGTTGTGCTGCACACCTTCTTCTCCGACGAGGCCACGGCGGCGTCGGTTGCGGCGGTGCGCCGCGGTGCCGAACGTGCGGGCCGTGATCCCGACAGCATCCGCATCTGGGCCTGCCTGGCGACGGTGTGCGACTCGCTGTCGCAGGACGATCAGCTGCGCCGCGGGGTGGGCCGCTTGGCGACCTATCTGCAGGCCTATCCCGATGTGCTGGTCTCCGCCAACGGCTGGGATCCGCAGGTGTGGGAGCGGATCCGGCAGTCCGAACTGTTCACCGATGCGGCCACCGCCGGGCCGATCGACGCCAGCGCCTCATACGAGACGCTGCAGCGGATCGCCGAGCTGATTCCCGACGAGTGGTTGGCGGCGGTGGCAGCCGGTTCGGCCCGCGACTGCGCAAGCACCATCGCCCGGCAGTTCGACCTGGGCGTGCACTCGGTGATCATGCACGGGGCCAGCCCCCACGAGCTCGCACCCGTCGTGCAGGCCTACCGGGCCAACCGGCCGACGCTGCGCCGGGCTGTCACGGCGAACCCAGGCAGATTCGCCTGAGTCCTAGGCACTTCAGCGCGGGTCAGTCGACTTTCGGGCAGTAGAAGTGCGGGTCGTTGCGGTAGTCCACCGGCGGCAGGTTGCGCGCCGGGGTCTGCACCAGGGGTGCGTCCACCGGGAGGCGGCCTGAGGCCCGGTCCAGCGCCGAACGCTTGCGCGGGTGCATCAGGGCACGCTTGGGGCCGTACTTGGAGACGAGGGTGATGGCCTTGCAGACATACCCGTGCAGACGCTCCTGGCGCGCAGACCAGGTGTAGCCCATGAGTTCGCGCACCGGCGGGTCATAGAGGGCCACCGTCATGAACGTCAGGAAGCGCTGGCCGACCTTGAGGTTTAGCGCCCACAGCCAGTCCGGAATCCACTCCAATGACGGGTGTTTGGGCATGGTCGACAGGTCCATGACCTCGCGGGCCGCCCAGTTGTTCTCCAGGACGTTGTTGCACATGTGATCCCAGTACTCCTGGAACTCTTCCCAGGACTTGGGCACCGGGCGCATGCTCATGCCGTACATCCGGTACCACTGCACGTGCTCGTCGAACAGCTGCCGCTTGTCGGCCTCGGTCAGTCCGCCGGCGAATTTCTCGGCGGCCAGCAGTGTCGACTTGAAGAAGGTTGCGTGCGCCCAGTAGAAGACGTCGGGGTTCAGCGCGCTGTAGCGGCGCCCCTGCTCGTCCACACCCTTGATGCCGATGTGGTAGTCGCGGACCTCGGCGCCGGTCTGCGGTGCGCGGTAGCCGTCGAACACCACCCCACCGATCGGGTAGATCGACCGCATCAGGCGCGGGATGCGCTCGATGAAGAAGATCGAGTGGTCTTTGACCGCCGCACCAAGCTGCGGATGCATGTTCTGCATGGACCCAGCCCAGGTCCCCTGGAACAGACCGGTCCACTGGCCGAAGTACTTCCAGGTCAGCGAGTCGGGGCCCAGCGGGATCGGGGGTGCGTCGTAGCCACCGTTGCTCACGGGACAGCCGGCAGCTATCGGCTCATCGCTGGCCGCGGGGCAGGTGTCCGACATGTCTTGACTCACGCGCGCACTCCCAGTCATCGTTGACCACTTCTGACAACATGCGTTATCAGTATCGGAAGTCTAGGGGGACTCTGAGCTCGGGTCAATGAGCATGACCACTCGGGTCGACCTGAATCCGTGGCGGCGGGGACGGCCGGGATGCCAGAATCCTCATCGGTGCGCACACGGCAACAGCGCGAGTCGGGGGATCGTGATTCACGCCAAGGCGCGATGACTGCCGCGGATGGAGACGCCAATGACAACTGTCGACCTGCCCCTGTCGGATTCCCCGGGCGCGAGCACCACGCATAACAGTCAGTGCACATTGTGTGAGGCACACTGCGGCATTCAGGTCACGGTGACCGACGGCAAAGTCAGTCGCATCCAGGGCAACTCCGAGGACGTGTTCTCGCACGGCTACATCTGCCCCAAGTCGACCGCGATGGGCGGGCTGCACGACGACCCGGACCGGCTGCGCACGCCGATGCGGCGGGTCGGCGACGACTTTGTGCCCGTGAGCTGGGAACAAGCCCTGTCCGACATCGGCACGCGGTTGCGCCGGGTCCGCAAGGAGCACGGCAAAGAGGCTGTCGGGATGTACCTGGGCAACCCTGCCGCACACAGTTCCGCAGCGATCTACGGTCTGCTGCTGCGTGCGGCCCTGATGACACCCAACTTCTTCTCCGCGTCGAGCATCGATCAGATGCCACACGAGTTCGCGGCCTGGAAGGTGTTCGGCTCCAACGTGCTGATCCCGATCACCGACATCGACCGGACCCAACGCCTGGTGATCCTCGGCGCCAATCCCGCAGTGTCCAACGGGTCACTGTCAATCATGCCCGGGGCCAAACGGCGGATCAAAGCCGTGCGCGATCGCGGTGGGACCGTCGTCGTGATCGACCCGCGTCGCACCGAGACGGCAAAGCTGGCTGACGCACATGTCGCGGTACGCCCCGGTGGCGACCTCTATCTTCTGCTGGGCATGCTGCATGTCCTGATCAACGAAAACCTCTGCGACACAGCGGCGATCGCCCGCCAGTCGGTGGGTCTTCCGGAGCTACGCCGCCTGGTCGCCAATGCCAGCCCCGAGGCCGTCGCCGCGCGCGCCGGTGTCGATGCCGAGACGATCTACGCCCTGGCGCGTGACCATGCCGCGGCGGAGTCAGCAGCGATCTACTGCCGGATCGGCATCTGCCACCAGGAGACCGGGACGCTGGTGAGTTGGCTGGTCATGGTCATCAACGCCGTCACCGGCAACCTGGACCGAGCCGGCGGCACCATGTTCTCCACACCGGCGGCCGACGTGCCACGTGTGGCGAAGTACATCCCGGCTGGCTACGGCGCGTGGACCGACCGTTCTGGGCACTACAAGTCGTTCCGCGGTGAGCTTCCCGCGGTCGTCTTAGCCGACGAGATTCTCACCGCAGGCGAGGGCCAGATCAAGGCGATGATCACCTGCGCCGGCAACCCGGTGTCCTCGATCCCGCAGAAGGGCCGCCTGGACCAGGCCATGGCTTCGCTGGATCTGTATGTGGCCATAGACATGTACGTCACCGAAACCAGCCGGCATGCCGACTACATCTTGCCGCCGGCCTCACCGCTGGAACGCGAGGATGTCGGGCTGCTGCTTCCGGTCTTCAGTGTGCGCAACAACATTCGCTACCAACATCGAACCTTCGAACCCCCGGCGGGCACCAAAGACGACTGGGAGATTCTGAGCCTGCTGATGCTAGAGCTGCTGCCGACCCCGCTGCGCAAGATGGTCGCACCGGTGCGCGAACGACTGGTCTCCGCGATCAATCCGCTGCGGATGGCCGCCCTCTCCGTGGCCACGGGACCCTATGGCTGGATCCGTAAGGGCCGCAAGGGCATCACCATGCGACAACTACGAGACAGCGCCGGTGGACTGGACCTTGGGCCACTGCGCCCCCGGCTGCGCGAGGTCATCGGCACCCGTGACCGCAAGGCCCAGCTCGCGCCGCAGGAGTTCATCGCCGCCGCCGCCACATTGCTCGACGGTCCGGCTGGCCCGGCCAGCGCCTACGACCTGCAGCTCATCGGCCGACGCCAGCTACGCAGCAACAACTCCTGGCTGCACAATGTGCCGTCGATGACCAGCGGCTCCAACCAGTGCACCCTGCACATGCACTCCGATGACGCCAATGTCCGCGGGCTGACCGAAGGTGACATGGTGGAGGTGACTTCCGACATCGGCAAGATCGCAGTGCCGCTGCACATCAGCGACGACATGCGGCCCGGCACCGTCTCGGTTCCCCACGGCTGGGGACACCGCAACACCGGCTGGCGTCACGCGGACTCCCTGCCCGGGGCCAACGTGAACGACCTACACGACCCGCAGCGGGTAGACACCTTCACCGGGACCGCTGCCCTCAACAACACCTGGGTTTCTGTTGCCGCCACCGCAGTTGCGGTCGAGGACGATGCGCTTGGGCGGTAAGGGTTCCGCTCAGCTTCCGATCGGAACGAAGCCGCTACCGGGTCCGTCACCGGCGTTGACGTCGGCGAGGATTGCGCTGAATTTCGTCACGTATGTGACCTCCATCGGTGGGCTGTATCTGCCGCGATATATGAGGTTGCCGCCGTAGACCAGGCCAACCAGCCGACCGTCCATCGTTACCGGGGCACCCACATCGCCCACCTCAAATTGGCCAACCATCGGCACGTCCGGCCATCCGTCGCGCCAGACGGAATTGCAGATACCGGGGGTTGCAGGTCCCCACTTGCACACCAGCGAACCGGCCGCCGGGTCTGCACCGATGCCGTTGATCACGGTACCGGCATAGTCAGATACCGGAATCAGGTCGGGCGCATCGAATTTGATCACCGCGTACCGAAGGTTGCCGTTGACGGCCACCACGGTGCCCACGGTCGTGTCGGTTCCCGCGATCGCGACCTCAGCCCCTGGTCCACCGCACTGCGCTCCGGTAAAACCCACCACGTCACCAAACCGGTCGCGTCCGATCGTGGTCAAGGTGCAGTAGCTGTTGCCGTCAACGACGATGACAGCCCCACCGCCCAAGATCACCATCGCAGCCGCGGGCGGGGCGGCGGGTAAGCAAGCGCCGAAAAGCATTGCGAGGGTGAGGGTGAGGCGCCAACGAGTCACTTGCAGGGCACCGCTCCATTCGATTCAGCTGATGTCTAAACCTGACATCTGTTGGCTAGCACCGCTGTCGGTGCGCGGGGCTCCGCTCAGACCGGCAGTCAGCACTACGCGCGGTCAGTCATTTGGATTCGGGGCGGATGCGCCGTCGGTGCCCGGCGTTCCGGGAGTTCCGTCGGCACCGCCATTTCCGCCTTTGCCACCGGGATCGAGGCTGCCGTTGCCGCCGTTGCCACCGTTGCCACCGGCGCCGTTGCCGTTGGGGCCGACCTGGCCACCGTTTCCGCCATTGCCACCGATCCCGCCGGCGCTACCCAACGGGCCCGAGCCACCGTCCCCGCCGTTGCCGCCGACGCCTCCGGTACCACCATCGGCGCTTCCGCCGGTCCCGCCGGTGCCGCCGTAGCCGCCGCTGGTTTCAGATCCCATTCCCAAACCGACGCCGCCGTGGCCGCCATTGCCGCCATCACCACCCTGGCCTCCGGTACCGGCACCGCCGCCGCCACCACCGCCGCCACCGCCACGTGCCCATCCGGCGGTGGTGTTGCCTTCTCCGCCCTGGCCGCCAATGCCGCCGACTCCCCCGTCGCTGGCGCCGCCGCTGCCACCGGCGCCACCGTTGCCGCCATTGCCGCCGGCGCCCAGACCAGTGCTTCCGCCTGTGCCGCCAGCGCCACCGTGGTTGGCAGTCCCGCCATCGGTGCCATCACCACCATTGCCGCCGTTGCCGCCGGCCCCGCTGTCACGGCCGCCGCCCAAAAGGCTGCTCATGCCACCGACGCCACCGTTGCCCCCCGCCCCAGCGATGCTGCCTGCACCACTGGCCGCGCCACCATTGCCGCCATTGCCACCCGCACCACCGTCACGGCCACCACCCAAACCGCCACCGATGCCCCCGCTACCGCCGCTACCACCATTACCGGCGTTACTGCCGACACCGCTAGCCGCACCGCCATTGCCACCGACCCCACCGACGCCACCATCGCGGCCGCTGCCCACAGCGCCGCCATTACCCCCGCTACCGCCGCTACCACCATTACCGGCGGTGCTGCCGAGACCGCTAGCCGCACCGCCATTGCCACCGACCCCACCGACGCCGCCATCGCGGCCGCCACCCTGGGCGCTGCCGGGGGCGCCTCGACCACCGTCACCACCATTACCGGCGGTGCTGTGGTCACCGATAGCCGCACCACCATTGCCACCGTTGCCACCGGGTCCGCCATCGAGGTCTCCCTGGCCGAAGACAAAGAGGCCACCCTTGCCGCCATTACCGCCATTCCCAGCGGTACTGCCGGCACCGTTGGTAGCGCCACCGTCTCCGCCATTGCCGCCCGCGCCGGCATCTCTACTTAGCCAATAGCTGGCCTGACTGCTATTGCCTCCGTCCCCGCCAACGCCTCCGGTGCTGCCGATTCCGTCAGCGCTGCCGCCGTTACCACCGTTTCCGCCGTTGCCGCCGGCACCCCCGACGGCATACACGCCCGGGGCGCGACCGCTAACACCGCCGTTACCCCCGGCGCCACCCGTACCACCATTGCCGACCGAGTTGCCCCCATTGCCGCCGTTGCCGCCATCGCCGTTGGTACTGAACAACATTCCGCCACGGCCACCGGCACCGCCGTTGCCACCGTCACCCGCATGGAGGCCATCCAGGCCCGCGCCGCCGCTGCCGCCGGCGCCACCGTTGCCGATCCAGTTCGAAGCCCCACCGACACCACCGTCGGCGCCGGCGCCGCCGTCACCACCCGCGCCGCCGTTGCCCAGCCAGCCGCCCGCGCCGCCGGCGCCGCCGTCCACGCCGTCTTCGGTGCTGCTCCAGCCGTTGCCGCCGTCACCGAAGATCCAGCCACCGTTACCGCCATCGGCATGGGTCTCGGTGCCGTCGACGCCATTGCAGACCAGGCCGCAGGCGCCACCGAAAGCAAACAGCGGGTTGACGAAGTCGTTGACCGTTGAGCCGAAAGGACTCTCGATCCAGTCCTGCATCGCAGCATGCAACGGCAGATAGATGTCGTTTTGGAACCAGTCGGCGAAATCAGTACCGACAGCCGCGCCGGGGAGGTCACCGCCGACGAACAACGACGCGAGGTCGAATGTCGAAGTCGAGTCGGGACCGTCCCAGTAGCCGGGCTCGAACACCGCACCCCACGCGGTGGGGTCCAACAGGTCGGCCATGAAGTCATCGAAGTCGGCGTGCGCCGCAGGTGTCCATCCGAACGCGGCCAGCGCCCCGACAGACGCGCCCGCAGCAGCCACCCGCCGCGCCGACGCGGACCCGTTTTCCTTAAGCCAACCTGAGATCTTCACCCCGCGTGTCTACCACGGAAGTTAGTGAACCGCCATTCGAGAATAGACGCGGAAAAGCAAGAAAGCGTTGCTGAGCTGCACGGATTGGGCCAGTTTTCGTCTAGGCCGACGCCCGCGTAGAACCTGTGTCGACGCCTCAGCAAAAGCTCCGCGGACCGTCGCGCTCAGCTTCCGATCGGGACGAATCCACTGCCCGGCCCGTCGCCGGCGTTGACGTCATCCAGGATCGCGTTGAACTTCGTCAAGTACGTAAGCGGCCTCGGAAGCGAATATTTGGTGCCCAGGGTCATGCCGCCCGCGTAGACCATGCCGACCAGCAGGCCGTCCATGGTGACCGGAGCGCCCGCATCACCAGGGTCGAATTGCGCCAACAGGTTCACGCGCGGCCCGAACGGCGTAGTGATGCGACCACAGAGGCCAGGGGTGGCGGGTCCCCATTTGCACACCGCGGAATCGAACTGCGGATCTGGGCCTAAGCCGTTGACCACAACGCCGGCGTAGTCCGACACCGGGATCAATTCGGGCACATCGAACTTGATCACCGCGTAGCGAAGGTCGCCGTTAGCGGCCACGACGGTGCCCACGGTCGTGCCTACACCCGCTACCGCGACGGCAGCTCCTGGCCCGCCGCACACCGCTCCGGTGAAGCCCACCACGTCACCGGCCCGATCACGTCCGATCGTGGTCAGCGTGCAGTAGTTGTTGCCGTCGACCACAATGGCTGCCCCACCGCCCAAGATCACCATGGCGGCCGCGGGTGGAGAAACCGGCAGGCCCACGCCGAGAAGCAGTGCGAGAACAAGGACGACCCGCCAACAAGCGATCTGCAACGCGCCTCTCCATCCAATTCAGGTAACACCAGTGCAGCCTTCGACCGCGCAAGCGTGTCACGAGGATTGATCCGGGGGCGAACGGATCGGCCCCTGTCGCCGCACAGTGCCATCATCACCGTTGTGGACTTCTTCACTGCCGACCTGCATCTCGCGCACCCGGGCTCGCAGACCTGCGCGGCTTCGACAGCGTGACCGCGCATGACGCCGCGGTGATGGCAGCGCTCTGCGAGCTCGATCACGAGACCGACACACTGTGGGTGCTCGGCGACATCTGCGCTGGCGGCGTGGCCAGTATGGAGACGGCGTTGGAGCAGCTGGCCGCGCTGCGGGTGCCGATGCACCTCATCACCGGCAACCACGACCCGGTCCACCCGATATTCCGTGGCGCGCAGCGGCACTTCGCCAACTACTCGGCCGTGTTCGCGAGCGTGCAGCAGGTGGCGCGGACGAAAATCGGCGGCCAGGGCATCCTGCTCAGCCACTTCCCGTACGCCGGTACCCCGGACAGGTTGTCGCGCACGGAATTCGACCAGTACATGCTGCCGGACCTAGGGAAATGGCTACTTCACGGTCACACCCATACGGCAGAGCGCCGATCCAGCAAGCGGTCGATCTGCGTGTCGCTGGAGGCATGGGATCTGCGGCCGGCATCGGCTGAAGAAGTGGCCGACGAGATGTCTCGTTAACGATGCCGCACCCGCCGCGACAGCGAGCCAATCACCTCTCACCACTCCCGCGCGCCGACAGTGGATTTTGCAAGCCGTCATTCACTAATACAGTTCCCCCATGACCTCCCCCGTCCTGCGGGTCTCCCCGGTCGGCCTGCGCGAGCTGGCACTTCGCTTCGGCATGGCAGGCCAGAGCAGCAGCAAGCTCGGGATAAACCGGTAGACCGCGATGTCCGGATTGCCGCCGCCGGCGGCGGCGTCGCCTCAGACCAAGAAGTGACTCTGGCAGCGGTCCTCTACCGAGACGGCACCTGTTCCCCGGCGGGTACGCCCGCCAGTGCGTCCAATACCCGATCGATGAACCGGTCGGCATGAGCACGAAGACTGTCGTTCGTGTGTTGGGTCGTGTCGACCTCGATCGGATCCCCCAATGCGAAGTGCACCCGCATTGCACGCCGGTACGTCCGCTCCCCGAAACCGTCCGCCGAACCAAAGGCTTTGACGTCGACCCCAGCGACCTGACTCAGGGGCCGGATCACCGCAGCCAGATCCTGCTCCTCCGCAGCGTCGGCGATATAGACCAACTGTCCGATCGTCTGCCTGTCGATCCACACAAGACGGCACCGCTGATCTGGCAGCTTCTCGCGGGCGAAGCCTTCAACCGGCCATCGCCTAACCAGCTCGCCGATCTGCTCAACCACGATCCTGGGCGGCCGCGACCAATCCGGGAATACGTCCCTGGCTATCTGCCGGAGTTGTTCTTCGTTCGCCATGGACGTTCGAGTAGCCCCCATCGAACGACGGTCGCCGGCTGGCGCGGTTACCGTCGCCCTACCCTTTGACCTCTGTCGCGCCTACAGGATTTGAACCTGCGGCCGTCGCGGAGTTGATCGGCACCGAACCCATGCCAGAAAGTTAACAGCACTTCTGGGCTGCCGCCACTCGTCCCAACGAGGCCGAGTGCGGCCGCCGGCTCAACGACCAGACCGGCGTGCTCGAGGAGCATCCGATCCCAGCGATGAGAGGCCTCGCGGACCAGAACCGCGTCGTCAGCGACCAGGAGCAGATCAGACAGAACGGCCGGGAGGGGAAAGCGGCCGGTAACGGCGTCGGCGATGGTATCGGTCGAGTCGGTGGTCACCGCGCGGCGTTGGTGCCCCGACTGTGTCATCGCTGGTGCCCAAGCCGGCTGAACGCAGATCACCTCGACGTCGGGCGCGAAAGTCTTCACGATGTGGCCCCGCCCGCAAGATCGTGGTTGATATCCGCACTGGGCCCTTGCCCTTGTGCCGCTTGCGCATGACCACAAGCTACCTGCGCATTTAGACGCTTGTTGCCGTATCAGTTGCCGTAAACCCTTTTTGGGGCGGTCAGACCGTCGACGTCAATTAGACGTCTGAACTGCTAAAACTCTGTCGGGCTGACAGGATTTGAACCTGCGACCACTTGACCCCCAGTCAAGTGCGCTACCAAACTGCGCCACAGCCCGCCGCCGCCGCAACAACTCCGGCAGCAGGTCGAAATGCTACCGCACGCCCGCGACTGTCCCGAATCCGCGTGACGACACCTCGACCGCGTAGGCTCGCCACGCGGGACTGCCTCCCCTCGGCAGCGCGACTACCCCTCAGGAACCACCACTTATGCAGCTTCCCCCCTCGCAGCAGTGGTCGGCCATGCCCGACCCCACGGACCCCATAGACATCCCCGAGACCAGCGGCGACCCCGCCGTCACCGACGAAGTTGTCGACGTCGTCGACACCGGCGACACCATCTTGCTGCTGCAGAAGATGGAAAATCGCCTCATCCGGCACACGCTGCGCCGGCCCGACGTGCTGAGCGCCGAGCAGCTGCGCCGGCTGCGGTATCTGCTCAACTTCGCCCGGCTCGACGACTTCGAGCCCGGTGCCGCCGGCCCGGGCGGCGCCCGCGGCCGCGGTGACGTCTCGGTCGGCGCGGAACTGGCCGGCTGGCGGGCCAAGGTGGCCGACGCCCTGCGCGGCCCGCTGCGCGAGGAACGCGACCCGGTGATGGCATTGGTCGCCGCCCGCGACACCCTGGGCGCGCTGACCGCCGAGCAGGACGAGCAGCGCCGCCTGCTGGCCGAACGCCACGGCAACGACTTCTCCCTGGCCGAGCTCGACGCCGAGGTGGGCCACAAGAAGCTGGTCACCGTCCTCGGTGGTGGAGGCGGCGCCGGCTTCGTCTACATCGGCGGCATGGAAGCCCTACTGGAATCCGGGGCGGTGCCCGACTACCTGATCGGGTCCTCGTTCGGTTCCATCCTGGGCTCAGTCGTCAGCCGCACCCTGCCGGTGCCCATCCACGAATACATCGAGTGGGCCAAGACGGTGTCGTTCCGCGCCATCCTGGGGCCCGAGCGGCTGCGCCGCCGCCACGGCCTGACCGGTGTGTTCTCCTTGAACTTCGATCTTTTCGCCGACGCGATGTTCCGCCGCGACGACGGCGCGCCCATGAAGATGTCGGATCTGGCCATCCCGTTCGATGCCGTGGTGGCCGGCGTGCGCCGCCAGCCGTTTGCGGCGCTGCCGGGGCGCTACCGCAACCAGCGCCTGGCCGGCCTGCAGCTGCGGTCCTTCCCGTATCTGTCGATCGGCCTGGGCCCGCAGGTGGCGACGCGGATGTGGCAGACGGCCGCGTTCATCGACCCGCGGGTGGTGACCCCGATCGTGATCGGCGGCGACAACCCGGACCGCGACGTCAATGTCGTTGACGCAGCGTCGTTCTCGTCGGCGATCCCCGGGGTGCTGCATCACGAGCCCAAAGACCCGGCCATGGAGCCGCTGTTCGACGCGCTACTGGCCGACAACGACGTCGGCGCACTGGTCGACGGTGGCGCGGCCAGCAATGTGCCCCTGGAGCTGGCCTGGAAACGAGTCCGGGACGGCCGGCTGGGCACCCGCAACGCCTGCTATCTGGCCTTCGACTGTTTCCACCCGCAGTGGGACCCCAAGCACCTGTGGCTGGTACCGATCACCCAGGCGATCCAGTTGCAGATGGTGCGCAACGCGCCCTACGCCGACCATCTGGTCCGGTTCTCCCCCACGCTGTCACCGGTCAACCTGGCGCCCTCGGCGGCCACCATCGACCGAGCCTGTCATTGGGGACGCAAGAGCGTCGGGCACGCTATTCCGGTGGTTTCGGCACTGCTGCAACCGGTCTGGTGGGAAGGCAGCGAGCCTGCGGTGGTGACGCCGAAGGCGCCCGAACAGCCGGAGCACCCGCACGCCGCGTCGATGAATGAAGTGATGGCCTCGGCCCGGGCACCGCGCAGCCGCTGGGAGCGGTGGCGCAGGCAGAACCCCGCCTGAACCGGCTAGACCGACAACAGCCGATACAGCCCGATCAGACCGACCACCAGGATCACCACGCGCAGCGCGTTCGGGGACAACCGGCGCCCATAGTGACCGCCCAGATATCCCCCGATCAGCGAACCGACGGCGATCAATCCGGCTGCCGGCCAACTGATCCGGTCGAACGCCGTCACGATGTAGGCCACGGCGGCGACCACGTTGACGATCAACACCAGCAGGTTCTTCGCGGCGTTCATCCGCTGCATCGACTCGGGCAGCAGCACCCCCATCACACCGACCAGCAGAATTCCTTGGGCCGCAGCGAAATAACCGCCGTACACACCGACGACGAAGGTGCCGACCACCAATGCCGTCAGCCGGCCACCGCTGAGCTGGTCGGTCGAGCGGCCCTCGGCCGCCGCGCGGCGCTGCGCCACGGCCTGGATCTTCGGCCCGATCACCACCAACGCCAGGGCGCCGACCAACAGGGCCGGCACGATTCGGTTGAACACGCTCTCGGGCAGGTGCAGCAGCAGATACGCGCCGAGCACCGCGCCCAGCAGCGATCCCGGTATCTGCCAGCGCAGCCGATCCCACTGACCGCGCAGTTCGCGGCGGTAGGCCCAGGTGCTGGAGATGCCGCCGGCCACCAGGCCGATCGCATTGGAGATCGTCGCGGTAAGCGGGGCAAATCCCAGCGTCACCAGGGTCGGGAAGGTGATCAGTGTCCCCGAGCCGACCAGGGCATTGATCGCCCCGGCGCCCACCCCTGCCAGCAGGATCAACACCATCTGCGATACCGACATCTGCAGCACCCTACGCTGATCGTGCGCAGGGCTAAGGCAGCCCAGCGGAGAGGTGAGGCGATGAACGGCATATCCGGAAAGCGGGCTGTTGGTGCTGTCTGCGGGCTGCTGTTCGCCCTCGGAGCACTGCCGGAGGCTCAGGCCGCCCCGGAGGTGCCGTCAGGCCCGTACTCCTTCACCGCCCAGCACGGCCCGTCGCAGCGAGAGGCGACGTGGACGTTCACCCCGTGCGGCGCGACCTGCACCACCGTCAACGCGGAACGCTGGCTGCAGAACGCGGAGTTTCATCTCAACGGTGGCCGCTGGGAGTACAGCGGGCGGGGCAGCATGGACTGCCCGGTGGATCACACCCCGCTGCCGGTGTCCAAGACGGTCAGCTTCGACGCGGCGACGCTGGCCGGCCAATGGACCACCGCCACCCTGGAACCGTGCGGTCGAGGACCGGCGGGCGGGGTGGTCGGGCAGTGGGACTTCCAGCTGACTAAGTCCGGCTAGCTCAAGAAGTCAGCGAGAACGCTTGGGGCCACGCTTTTCTCGCACTCGCACATTGATGCGGATCGGGCTGCCTTCGAATCCGAACGTCTCGCGCAGTCGCCGCTCCAGGAACCGGCGGTAACCGGCCTCCAGGAATCCCGAGCTGAACAACACGAACGTCGGCGGACGCGACGTCGCCTGGGTGGCGAACAGGATGCGCGGCGCGCGGCCGCCGCGCGCCGGCGGCGGGGTCGCGGCAACCACCTCTTTGAGCCAGTTGTTGAGCTGACCGGTGGAGATCCGCTTGTCCCAGGAGGCCAGCGAGGTCTCCAGCGCCGGCACCAACTTCTGCACCGCGCGACCGGTTTTCGCCGAAATGTTCACCCGCGGCGCCCACGCCAGCCGGGCCATGTCCCGATCGATCTCTTTGTCCAGCACGTAACGCCGGTCCTCATCGACCAGATCCCACTTGTTGTAGGCCAGCACCACCGCCCGGCCCGCCTCGACCACCATCGAGATCACCCGCTGATCCTGCTCGGTCAGCGGCAACGACGAATCGACCAGCACGATCACCACTTCGGCGGCGTCGATTGCCCCGTGAGTGCGCACCGAGGCGTAGAACTCGTGCCCGCTGGCCTGCCCCACCTTGCGGCGCAGCCCGGCGGTGTCGACGAAACGCCAGATCTTGCCGTCCATCTCGATCAGCGAGTCGACCGGGTCGACGGTCGTGCCGGCCACGTCGTGCACCACCGACCGCTCATCGCCGGCCAACCGGTTCAGCAGCGAACTCTTGCCCACGTTGGGCTTGCCGACCAACGCCACCCGTCGTGGACCGCCTCCGCCGCCGGCGGTTTCGGCCACCTCGGGCAGCTTGGCGATCACCTCATCCAGCAGGTCGGCCACGCCGCGGCCGTGCAGCGCACTGACCGTGAACGGCTCGCCCAGCCCCAGCGACCACAGTGCCGCCGCATCGGCCTCGGCCCGATCACTGTCAACCTTGTTGGCGGCCAAGAACACCGGCTTGCCGGACCGGCGCAGAATCCGCGCGGCGGCCTCGTCGCCGGCGGTGGCGCCGACCACCGTGTCCACCACCAGGATCACCGCGTCGGCGGTACGCATCGCCACCGCGGCCTGCTCGGCCACCAACTGCTGCAGGCCCTTGGCGTCGGGTTCCCAGCCGCCGGTGTCCTGCACCACGAAGCGCCGGCCGGTCCACAGCGCGTCGTAGGACACCCGGTCACGGGTCACCCCGGGCAGGTCCTGCACCACCGCTTCACGCCGGCCCAGGATCCGGTTGACCAACGTCGACTTGCCGACGTTGGGCCGGCCCACCACGGCCACCACCGGCGGCGGACCGGAGTCTTCGACGAGATCGTCGAAACCGCCGTCTTCGCCGATCTCCCAGTCGCTTTCGTCGACCCAGGTTCCGTCACTCATCGGATCGCCCCGCAATGCTGCTCAACCAGGTCACGCAGATGGTCGATCACCTGCTCCTGGGTCATGTCTCCGGTGTCCACGATCACCGCGTCGTCGGCGGGCCGCAACGGCGATACCGCCCTCGTGGAATCCAACTCGTCGCGGCGCAACACGTCAGCCAGCACGCCGGCGTAATCGTCGCGCAGCCCCGCTGCGATGTTCTGGTCATTGCGCCGCTGGGCCCGGGTCTCGGCCGAAGCGGTCAGGAAGATCTTCACGTCGGCGTCGGGCAGCACCACGGTGCCCACGTCGCGGCCTTCCACCACCACGCCGCCGCCTTGGGCGGCCAACTGCTGCTGCAGCGCGACCATCCGGGTGCGCACCGCGGGAACCGCGGCCACCGCCGATACCGCGCTGGTCACCTCGTCGCCGCGGATCTCTCGCGAAACATCCTCGTCGCCAAGAAAAGCGCGGTCTCCCTCGGGTTGGGAGTCCACCGAGACCTCGACGCCCTGGGCGACCGCGCCGATGCCGTCGATGTCATCAAGCGCGACGCCAGAGCGCAGTACCGCCAGCGTCACGACCCGGTACATCGCGCCGGTGTCCAGATAGCTCGAACCCAGCGCCGCCGCCAATCCCCTTGCGACGGTGGACTTTCCGGTTCCGGCCGGCCCGTCGATGGCGACGACTGCCGCGCCGCCCGCACTCACAGGCCCACCGCCGCATAGAGCTCGCCGATTTCCTTGCGGGTCAACGCCCGGATGCTGCCGGGACGCTGCTCCCCCAGCTCCACCGAGCCGATATCGGTGCGCACCAACTCCTGGACCGGAAATCCGACCGCAGCCAACATCCGCCGCACGATCCGCTTGCGGCCTTCGTGCAGCGTGACCCGCACCAGCGACTTGCCGGGCACGGTGTCGACCACCGCGAAGTCGTCGACCTTCGCCGGGCCGTCGTCGAGTTCGACACCCTCGCGCAGCTTCTTGCCTAGACCGCGGGGGATGGTGCCCACCACGGTGGCGATATAGGTCTTGGGTACCTGATACGACGGGTGCATCAGCCGGTGCGCGAGTTCGCCGTCGTTGGTCAGCAGCATCAGGCCCTCGGTGTCGGCATCGAGGCGCCCGACGTGAAACAGCTTGGCGTCACCGCGAACTCGGTGTTCGACGTAGTCGCCGATGCACGGCCGGCCGCGGTCGTCCGACATGGTCGAATGCACTCCACGTGGCTTGTTCAGCGCCAGGTAGACCCGGGTGTCATCGACGGTCACCCGGGCTCCGTCGACTCGGATCACCGAGGCGGCAGGGTCCACTCTGGTGCCCAGTTCGGTCACCACCCGACCGTCCACCTCGACCCGGCCGTCACGGATCATCCGCTCGGCGACCCGCCGCGAAGCGACCCCGGCCTGCGACAGCACCTTCTGCAGGCGCACGCCGTCTTGTTCTTCGTCCGGCCACGCCATCAGAGGTGATCCACATCAAAGGCCAGCGGCTGGTCGGCCGCCGGCGCACCGCCAAGCTTCATGAAACGCGGTTCGCTGTCCAGGGTTTCGCTCATTTCATCAATCACGTCGACATCGGGCAGCAGCGGGGCGATGTCGGGCAGGTCGGTCAGAGACGACAGACCGAGCCGCTCCAGGAACAGCTCGGTGGTCGCGAACGTCACCGCGCCGGTGTCGGCGTCCGCCCCCGCCTCGGTGATCAAGCCGCGCGCCACCAGGGTTCGGATCACCGCATCGACGTTGACGCCGCGCACCGCGCTGACGCGGGCCCGAGTCACGGGCTGGCGGTAGGCGACAACGGCGAGCGTCTCCAGCGCGGCGCGGGTCAGTTTGGACCGGGCGCCGTCGAGCAACAGCCGCTCCACGTACGGCGCGAAGCGGGCGCGGGTGTACAGCCGCCAGCCGCCGCCGGCCTCACGCAGGTCGATGCCGCTGTCGCGCTGCGTGAACTCCTCGGCCATCGTCCGCAGCTTGGCGGTGATCCGGTAGACCGGTTGATCGGTGGCGGCCGCCAGCGCCTCCACGGCCACCGGGGTGTCCACCACCAGCAGCAGGGCCTCGAGCACCGATCCCAGCTCGGCATCCTCGAGTTCGGGTGCCAGGGCAACGTCGATCCCCAGATTGGAGCCCAACGGGCCGGCGGATTCCTCCGCGCCGTCGTGGTCTTCCACCGCGTCGGCAGCCTCAGGTGCCTCAGGTGCCTCGAAATCCTCCGCCACTTCGGAGTCGGGCATGTGGTCACTCATCAATTCGTCTCGCACTACTCGGCCGATTCTGCTTTCACCAGGTCTTCATTGGTGGGACGTTCCCCCGTCCACGACACCTGGAGCACACCAAGTGGTTCTGACTGCTCAAATGCTACCGCCCTGGCCCGATACAGTTCGAGCAGCGCCAGAAAGCGCCCGACGATCTCGATCGGCATCGAGCAGTCGGCGACCAGTTCGGTGAACGAAGCCCACTGCCCCGTGCCGCGGGCCTCCAACAGCCGCAACACCACACCGGCCTGCTCGGGCACCGACACCATCACCTGATGCAGGTGTTCGAGGCCCACCACCGGGACCGGACGCGGGGTGAACGCGGCCGCCGCGATTTGGGCAAAAGACTCGGCGTCGACACCCAGCATCACTTCGGGAAGCAGGTTGGCGTACCCGTCCTCGAGCGCAACCGCGCGCGGGTAGCTTCGCAACGCGGCGGCCTCGAGCTCGGCGAACATCTGCGCGACGTGCTTGAACGCCCGGTATTGCAGCAGCCGCGCAAACAGCAGGTCGCGGACCTCGAGCAATGCCAGGTCTTCTTCGTCGTCGACCTGACCGGCCGGCAGCAGCCGGGCCGCCTTGAGGTCGAGCAGCGTCGCGGCGATCACCAGAAAGGCGGTGGTCTCTTCGAGCTCCAGCTGCGCGCCGACGTCACGGGTGTAGGCGATGAAGTCGTCGGTGACCTGGTGCAGCGCCACCTCGGTGACGTCGAGCCGGTGCGCGAAGATCAGCTGCAGCAGCAGGTCGAACGGACCCTCGAAGTTGGTCAGCCGGACCTTAAAACCCTGCGAATCAGCGGGGGCGTCGGCCGTCTCAGTGTCGGCGTTCACGCGCCGAATCGGTCAATGACTTCGCGGGCCAACGCACGATAGGCCTGCGCGCCGCCGGACTTCGGGGCCCAAGTGGTGATGGGCTCGCCGGCCACGGTGGTCTCCGGGAAGCGCACGGTGCGGGTGATGACGGTGTCGAACACCAGGTCACCGAAGCGCTCCACCACCCGCGACATCACCTCGCGGGAGTTGACCGTGCGCGGGTCGTAACGGGTCAGCAGGATGCCGCTGATCTCCAGCTTCGGGTTGAGCCGGTCGCGGACCTTGTCGACGGTGTCGGTCAGCAGCGCCAGGCCGCGCAGCGAGAAGTACTCGCATTCGGTCGGGATCACCACGCCATCGGCGCAGGCCAAACCGTTGACGGTGAGCAGCCCCAGCGAAGGCTGGCAGTCGATCAGCAGGTAGTCGTAGCGGTCCAGCACCGGCGTCAGCGCCCGCGCCAGGGAATGCTCGCGCCCCACCTCGTTGACCAGCTGGATCTCGGCCGCGGACAGGTCGATGTTGGAGGGCACCAGGTCCAGGTTCTCCACCGAGGTCTGCACCAAAACGTCGTCGATACCGACCCGCGGTTCGACCAGCAGGTTGTGCACGGTGTGCGCCAGGTCGTAGTGCGGCACTCCGAGGCCCGCCGACAGCGCGCCCTGCGGGTCCAGGTCGACCAGCAACACCCGGCGGCCGTACTCGGCCAGCGCGGCACCGAGGTTGATGGTGGAGGTCGTCTTGCCGACGCCGCCCTTCTGGTTGCACATCGCAATGACCTTGGCCGGCCCGTGCGTCGAACGGGGCTGCGGCTCGGGGATATTCCGCGGGGGACGCCCGGTCAGGCCGACGTCGGGAGTGTCGTCGTCGCTCATGGCCGAACCGGCGCTGTGGTGGCGGACATCCGCAGAAGTCTAATAGGTGACCGGCTCTTGTATTAGCCACATGACCAGTGATTGCGGCGCCGACGGCCATAGGATCGCATCCATGAGCCTCAAACGACGTCTCCCCTTCCTGCGGTGGTCGTTCCTGCGGGTTGCCACCGGTGCACGCAACATCGTCACGACGGGCCAGATCGGCGACGGCCGCGAGGCCGCAGCGGTCGACTTCGTGCTGGCCAACGCCCGGGCCGGCGACATCGACGACGTGCTCGCCCGCATCGACGAGTTCGCCTACGAGAAGTCTTTGCTGATCAATATCGGCGACGAGAAGGGCCTACTGCTGGACGCCGCCGTCCAGCGGGTCAATCCGGCGTTGGCGCTGGAGCTGGGCACCTACTGCGGCTACAGCGCGCTGCGGATCGCGCGCGCCGCACCCTCGGCGCGGGTCTATTCGATCGAGCTGGCGGAGGCCAACGCCGCCAACGCCCGGCGGATCTGGGCGCACGCCGGGGTGGCCGACCGGGTCACGTGCGTGGTGGGCACCATCGGCGACGGCGGGCGCACGCTGGACACCTTGACCGCCAAGCACGGCTTTGCCGCCGGCGGCCTGGATTTCTTGTTCATCGACCACGACAAGGACGCCTACCTGCCCGACTTGCAAGCCATCCTCGACCGGGGCTGGCTGCATCCGGGGGCGGTGGTGGTGGCCGACAACGTCAAGCTGCCCGGGGCGCCGCGCTACCGCGAGTACATGCAGGCCCAGCAGGGTTCGCGGTGGGACACCGTCGAGCACCGCACCCACGTGGAGTACCAGAGCCTGCTCCACGACCTGGTGCTCGAGTCCACCTACCTCGGCGGCTAGCAGGCCCGGCGGCTAGCGGGCGCGGGGGTGCGCCCCGGCCCACACCTCACGCAGGGCGTTGACGGTGACCAGCGTGTAGATCTGGGTGGTGGTCACCGAGGCGTGGCCGAGCAGCTCTTGCACCACTCGCACGTCGGCGCCGCCGTCGAGCAGATGGGTCGCGAACGAGTGCCGCAGCGTGTGCGGTGACACCTTGGCGGTGATCCCGGCCCGCTCGGCGGCGTCCTGCAACACCTGCCAGGCGCTTTGGCGCGACAGCCGCCCACCGCGGGCGTTGAGGAACACCGCCGCGTTGCCGCGACCGCGGCCGGCCAGCTCCGGACGGCCCCGCACCAGGTAGGCGTCCAGCGCCGCGACCGCCGGCCGGCCGACCGGCACCAATCGCTGCTTGCCGCCCTTGCCGTGCAGCAGCACCGACCGGTCCTGAACATCAATATCGTCGATGTCCATTCCCACGGCCTCCGAGATACGAGATCCGGTGGAGTACAACATCTCCAGCAGGGCGCGGTTGCGCAGCGTCAACGGCCCGTCAGACTCGCTGTCGCCGCCGGCGCCGGCCAGCAACGCCGCCACCTCGTCGACGGTCAGGCTCTTGGGCAGGCGCCGCCCCGGTGTCGGCGGCTTGACCGAGCGCGCCACGTCGGCCGCCACCATTCCCTCGGCGGCGGCGAACCGGTGCAGGCCGCGCACCGCGATCAGCGCGCGCCCCGCCGAGACCGCCGACAGGGCGGGCACGCCGTTATCGGGGTCGCCGCGACGCAGCGTCACCAGAAACTCGGTGACGTCACCCTCGCCGACGCCGGCCAGGTCTTCGATCCCGCGGGCCAGCAGATGCTCGCGGTAGCGGCGCAGGTCGCGCCGATAGGAACTCAACGTGTTGGCCGCGACCCCGCGCTCGATGGTCAGGTGGTCCAGATACCCCTGCAACTGCCCGCCCAGCGGGCCCACCGGCTGGGTCGCCGCGGTCATGGCCGGTTCTGCCTGGCGGCAAACGCCTTCGGTCGATCGACCCACTCGGCGGCCAGATCACGCAGCTCGGTGAAGCCCTGACTGTTGACAAAAGCGGCCAGGATCCCCGCCACCGCAATGGCATTGACGATCTCGCCGGAAAACACCATCCGGGCCGCCTCGGCGAGCGAATACCACTCGAGCGTGAGATCGGCCTCTTCGTCGTGGGCCTCCGGGCGGCCCACCTCGGTCAGGCCGGTGGCCAGATACACCCGCACCGACTCGTCGGAAAAACCCGGCGTGGAGTCCAGGTCCACCAGCACCTGCCAGGTGGTCGCGGTCAGACCGGCCTCCTCGACCAGCTCCCGACCGGCCGTGACGTGCGGCGGCTCGCCACCGATGTCGAGCAGGCCGGCGGGCAGCTCCCACAGCCGCCGGCCCAGCGCGTGGCGGTACTGGTAGATCAGCGGGATCCGGCCCTCGGCGTTCACGGCGACCACTGCCACCGCCCCGAAGTGCTCCACCACGTCCCGGGTGGCCGTTGCGCCACCCGGCATCAAGACCTCGTCACGGCGCAGCGCAAAGATCTTGCCGCTGTGCAGCAGCTGCGACGACGTGGTCTCGAAGACGTGGTCAGCCACGGGTGACGTGTTCCGGCAGCGTTTCTTGCAGCGGGTCGGTCAGCGGCTGGGCACTGCCCCCGTGCCCCTGCGCTCCGTTCTGGGCGTCATCGTGATCAGCGGCGTGGGGCTCGTGGGCGTGCTCGGGGATCTCCACCGGCAGCCGCTCGGCGGCCTTGTAGTCCATCGCCGCACCGACGAACGCGGCGAACAGCGGATGCGCCCGAGTGGGCCTGCTCTTGAGCTCGGGGTGCGCTTGGGTGCCCACCAGGAACGGGTGCACCTCGCGGGGGTACTCGACGAACTCCACCAGCTTGCCGTCCGGGGAGGTGCCGGAGAACCGCAGCCCGCTCTCGGCGATCCGGTCGCGGTAGGCGTTGTTGACCTCGAAACGGTGCCGGTGCCGCTCGGAGACCTCGGTGGCCTGATAGGCCTCGGCCACAATCGAATCCGCTTCCAGCACGGCGGGATAGGCGCCCAGCCGCATGGTGCCGCCGAGGTCGGCCGTCCCGGCGACCGCCTCCTGCTGGTCGGCCATGGTCGCGATGACGGGGTCGGGGGTGTCCGGGTCGAACTCCGCCGAGCTGGCATGGGTGACCCCGGCGACGCGGGCCGCGTCGATCACGATGCACTGCAGCCCCAGGCACAGTCCCAGCACCGGCAGCGCGTGGGTGCGGGCGTAGGCGATGGCGCCGATCTTGCCCTCGATGCCCCGGATCCCGAACCCGCCGGGGATCAGCACCCCGTGCATCTCCCCCAGCGCGGCGGCAGCGCCGGCCGGGGTTTCGCACGCATCGGAGGCCACCCAGTGGATCTCGACCTTCGCGAAGTGGGTGAAGCCACCGGCCCGCAGCGCCTCTGTCACCGACAGATACGCATCGGAGAGGTCGATGTACTTGCCCACCAAGGCGATTCGCACCGTCTCGTGGGGTTCGTGGACGCGGCGCAGCAGCTCGTCCCACTCGGTCCAGTCGACGTCCTTGAACGGCAGGTTGAGCCGGCGCACCACGTAGGCGTCCAGCTCCTCGCGGTGCAACACCTTGGGGATGTCGTAGATCGAGGGTGCATCCGGGGTGGAGATCACGCCGTCGACGTCGACGTCGCACATCAGCGCGATCTTGTTCTTCAGTGCCTCGGGCACCTCGCGGTCGCAACGCAGGATCAGCGCGTCGGGGGTGATGCCGATGCTGCGCAGTGCGGCCACCGAGTGCTGGGTGGGCTTGGTCTTGAGTTCACCGGACGGGGCCAGATACGGCACCAGCGACACGTGCAGGAAGAACACGTTGTCGCGGCCCACATCGTGGCGGACCTGCCGGGCAGCTTCCAGGAACGGCTGCGACTCGATGTCGCCGACGGTGCCGCCGATCTCGGTGATCACCACATCGGGACGGACGCCGTCGGCGTCCGGCTCCGACATGGCCAGGATGCGCCGCTTGATCTCGTCGGTGATGTGCGGGATCACCTGCACGGTGTCGCCGAGGTATTCGCCGCGGCGTTCCTTGGCGATGACCGTCGAATACACCTGGCCGGTGGTCACATTCGCCGAACCGGACAGATCGCGGTCCAGGAATCGCTCGTAGTGGCCGACGTCGAGGTCGGTCTCGGCACCGTCCTCGGTGACGAACACCTCGCCGTGCTGGAACGGATTCATGGTCCCGGGATCGACGTTGAGATACGGGTCCAGCTTCTGCATGGTGACCTGCAGCCCGCGGGCGATCAACAACTGGCCCAAGCTGCTTGCAGTCAGACCTTTACCCAACGAGGAAGCAACTCCGCCGGTGACGAAAAGATGCTTGGGCTCAGCTTGGGGATGCTTGCGCAATGGTGGCAAAACCAACCTCCGTGACGACGGCGCAGGAACTGAGGGCCTGCCGACCCACGGAATCTCACCCTAACATCGACGCGGCGTCTCGGCTCCAGACACGCCCACCCGCGTCCGGACACGGCCTGTGATACGTCTCGCTATTGCGCCAGGGTGACCGAGCCGGCGCCATGGCCGATGCCGTACTGGCCCGGCTGGCCGCCGCCGATCAGGCTGCTCACCGCCATCACGGTGGTGATCCGGCCCGACTCGATGTCCACGTCGTCGACGGTGCTGATCGTGCCGGCCACCGCCGAATCGGTGCGTGCCATCGCCACCGCCGCGGTGCCCGACGCCGATCCGTCCCGCCCGGCCAGGACCGTCGCCGAACCGTGCGGGGCCAGTGCCGCAGCGAACCGGGCCACGCTCAACCCGGCGGTGCCGGCGTCTTCGGGCAGCGCCCCGCCGGTGACCACGATGGCGGCGTTGGCGGCCGGGAAGCGCTCTTGGGCGTAGGTGACGAAGCCGGTGTCGCGCAGCGCGGCCAGCACGGTAGCCCGGGCGGTGTCATCGACACCGGGCCCGGGCGGAGCCGGGGGCTCGGGGTGGCGCGAGTTGATCAGCAGCGCGATCCCGAGCAGGTCGCCGGCCTGGGCGTCCTGGTCGACCAGGCTGGTGCTCAGTTGGGCGCCGGCCGGCACGATCCCGGACTCCAGCACGGCACGGAGCTTCTCCTCGGCATTGCCGTCGACGAACTGCGCCGTCAGCGTCACCGTTCCGGTGACGGTTCCGCCGGCCTGCCCGATGATCCGCGAGACCGCCTCGACGTCGTCGTCGGCGGCGTCGGGAGTCCGGAAGATCACCGTGGATTTCCCGATCAGCGCGTCGTGCACCATCCGGGGCGCCATCTGGGCGTCAAAGTCGTTGGCGTTGCGCAGCCGGTCGCTCAGCGCGGTGTGCTGTTCGTGCAGCGTGTCGATCTGCTCCCGCAGATCCTGCTTGTCGGACTGCATGCCGGCCATCAGCGGGCCCGACAACAGTCCAGAACCCAGGACGACGCCGAATACCAGTGCCAGCAGCACTGCCGTCAGCGACATCGCGTGGTAGCGAGGGGTGATCATGGCGGTGCTGACCCCGATCCTTTTGCGTCGATCCCGTTTAGGTCACCCAGTGCCGCAGCCACTGCGACAGGTGCTGCCAGTAGTTGCCGAGCCACTCGAGCACCACGGCGTCGGTCCGCGACACCCACAGCGCGACGATGATCGCCACCAGCATGGTCAACACCAGCAGCGCGATCGCGCCGGCCGAGATCCGGTTGCGGTAGAGCGTGGCGACCGCGCGGGCGTCCACCAGCTTCTCGCCGACCTTGAGCCGGGTCATGAACATCGATGGGTTGGTCAGCTGACGGGTCCGGTCGAAGAACGTCTCGATGTTGGCGGTGTGCCCAGCCGTCACCAGCAGCGCCGCACCGTGGTGGTCGGCCAGCAGCAGCGCCAGGTCCATCGCGGAACCGGCGGCCGGGAAGGTCATGGCACCGACGCCCAGGTCCTGGATGCGCTCCAAACCGGGTGCGTGGCCGTCGGCGTCGGCGGGCAGCACGACCTGCGATCCGCACCGCAGCACCTCGGCGCTCATCTGGTCGGGGTCGCCGACGATCAGCTGCGGGCGGTAGCCGGCCTTGCGCAGCACGTCGGCTCCGGCACCGATGCCGATCAGCACCGGCTGGTACTCCTTGATGAACGGCTTGAGGCACTTGAGGTCGTCGGTGGCGGTGGCTTCGTCACCGACCAGCACCACGTGGCGACGGCGCAGGTCGACGTCGATCTCGGGGATCCCGATCCCGTCGATCAGCAGCGGGCTCTCGCTGCGAATGAACTCGATGGTGTTGCCGGCGAAGGACTCCAGGTGGGCCACCAGCCCGCTCTTGGCCTCGATCATCATGTCGGCGATCTCGACGTCGCTGCGTTCGACGCCGCGCGCCAGCCGGCGGTCGCCGGAGTAGACGGCACCGTTGTGGAGGCGGATCTTGGCGCCGTCCCGGATCTTCTTGAACACCGTGGGTCCGGCTTCGTCGATCAGCGTGACGCCGTTGGCGACGAGCACCTCCGGCCCCAGGTTGGGGTAGCGCCCCGAGATCGACGCCGAGGCGTTGACGACGCCGGCGATCTGGGCTTCCACCAGGGCATCGGCGGTGATCCGGTCCAGGTCGAGAATGTCGAGGACCACGATGTCGCCGGGGCCCACCCTGCGCAGCAGTCGGTCGATGTCGTGGTCAACCCGAGCCGTACCGACAAGGCCAGGCCGGGCGGTGTTACGAGACAGCAGCGCAGACATCTTCATGGGCGCGATTCTGGCCGGGAAGTCGGGAGAATCGAGGGAGGCGCGCCGTAACACCAGCCCCAGAAGTTTCATCACGTCACATCAGTCACACGTTTTGGGCGGGCACCGCGGGCCCGAAATGTGCAAGGGATTTCCCTGTATTTCCGGGTGCCTGCGCCGGCATAGCGTCGACTCAAGCGGGGCGCCGCCCCGTCACTGCGGAGGGAGCTCGACATGATGGGACGACGGATCGCCGCCCTGGCCACGCTGGTGGTGGGCACGTCAGTGGGGTTGGCCGGCCCGGCGAAGGCCGACCTGAACGACGGCACGTACACCATGACGATGACCGAGTCCGACCAGTTCAAGGTCGGCCAGACTCAGACGTGGAACGTCGGCAGTTGCGGCCCCGACTGCCGGCATGTGGAGGTGGCCGGCGGCGATACGCCGTATGACTTTCATCTGGCCGGCAATTCCTGGACGGCAGCTCAAGCGTCGGGTCAATCGCACGGATTTACCACGACCGTTGACAACAATTCGCTCGCCGGCACATTCACCTTCGACGACGGCGCCTATTACAAGTACCAACTGAAAAAGAACTGACGCCTGGTCGACTTAGCTCTCGGAGCCCGCGCCGCGATCCTCTTGCGCGGCATCGAGCAGTTCTCGCGCGTGTGCCCGGGCCGTGTCGGTCTCCCCCAACCCGGCAAGCATCCGGGCCAGCTCGCCGACCCGGTCGTCGTCCTCCAGTCGCCGCACCCCGCTGGCTCCTTGTCGCCCGGTGGGCTCGACCATCAGGTGCACGTCGGCGTAGGCCGCGACCTGCGGCAGGTGCGTCACCACGATGACCTGGTGGGTGCGGGCCAACCGGGCCAACCGCCGCCCGATCTGCACCGCGGCCCGACCGCCGACTCCGGCGTCGACTTCGTCGAACACCATCGTGGTGCCGGCCGAGTTCCGTGCCGCCCCGGACGAAGACGACGTGGCCAGCACCACCTCCAGCGCCAGCATCACCCGGGACAGTTCCCCACCGGAGGCGCTCTTGGCCACCGGCAGCACCGTCATGCCGCGGTGCGGGGCCAGCCCGAACTCGACGTCGTCGATACCGTCGGCGCCGGCGTGCACGATCTGTCCCGACGGCAACCGCAACGCGGCCGGGTCCTCGGCGGCGGCCGCGCTGGTGCTGACCCCGATGCTGAACTCGGCATCGGCCATGGCCAGCCCGGACAGCTCGGCGCTGACGGCCTTGGCCAGTCCACCGGCGGCCTTGGTGCGCGCGGCGCTGAGGTCGGTGGCGGCCTTGGCCACCTGCTCGCCCAGCGCGTCGACACGGCGGGCCAACTCGGCGAGTGCTTCTTCGGAGACGTCGAGCTGAGTCAGGCGGTCCCGCGATTGCGCCGCCCACTCCAGCACCCCGTCGATGTCGGCGGCGTACTTGCGGGTCAGGCTGCGCAGCTCGGCCTGGCGGGCCAGCTTGGCATCGAGAGCGTCGGCGCCGGTGGGCAGATCGTCGAGATAGCTGCCGAGTTCGCGTGCCACGTCGCCCACCACGGTGAGCGCCTCGCCGAGCTGATCGCCCAGCGCCTGCAGCACGGTGTCGTCGGTGCCGCTCAACGCCGCCTTCGCCTGCCCCAGCCGATCGGTGGCCGAGCTCGGCCCGTCCGCCGCCTCCACTGCGTCGTCGGCGCCGGCCAGGGCCGCCCGCGCGCCGTCGGCCGCGGCGCGCAGCGCGTCGAGCTCAGAGAGTCGCCGGATGTCGGCGGTCAGCGCGTCGTCTTCGCCGGCCCGGGGATCGACGGCATCGATCTCCCGCAGTGCGAAGGTGAGGCGGTCAGCTTCCTGAGCCAGTTCCCGGGCGCGGTCGCGGCGTTCGACCAGCTCGCGGCGTGCCGATTGCCAGGCCTCGCGCGCGGCGCGGTAGCGCTCCAGCCGGGCGCCCACCCCGGCGTAGCGATCCAGCGCCGCGCGTTGTTCGTCGGGGCGCATCAACCGCAGCTGATCGTTCTGGCCGTGCAACGTCAACAGGCTGCCGGTGAAACCGGTCAGCGATTTGGCCGGCACCCCGCGACCGCCCAGGTAGGCCCGCGAGGGCCCGTCGCGGCTGACCGAGCGGGCCGCGATCACCGTGCCGTCCTCGTCGCGCTCCGCCCCGGCCGCCTCGAGCAGTTCGTCGATCTGCCCGGCTGCGGCCTGGGCCAGGTCGGTGGTGCAGAACCTGCCCTCCACCACGGCACGGGCGGCGCCGGAACGCACCCGGTTGGCGTCGGCTCGAGCACCACCGAGCAGATGCAGCCCGGTGACGACCATCGTCTTGCCGGTGCCGGTCTCGCCGGTCAGGACGGTCAGTCCGCGGTCGAATTCAGCGGTGGCTGCGCTGATGGCGCCCAGGGACTCGATACGGATTTCAGTAAGCAAGGGCCGGCACCGTCGTCATTGTCCGCGCCAGCCGGTGACCGGCAGCCGGAATTTGCGCACCAACCGATCGGTGAACGGCGAGCGGCCCAGCCGCGCCCACTTCACCGGGCTGACGCCGCGTTGCACCTCCAGGCGCCCGCCGGCGGGCACCAGCATCTTGCGGCGACCGTCGCAGAACACCAGCGCGTTGTGGCCGTCGCTTTCGACCTCGATCGCGATGATCGATTCGGGGCTGGTCACCATGGGCCGGGCGAATAGCGCGTGAGCGTTGTTGGGCACCACCAGGATGGCGTCCAGATCAGGCCAGAGCACCGGTCCCCCGGCGGAGAACGCGTAGGCGGTGGATCCGGTCGGGGTCGACACCAGCACTCCGTCGCAGCCGAACGTCGACACCGGCCGGCCGTCCACCTCGACGACGACACCCAGCACACCCAGCCGGGGGCCCTTCTCCATGCTGGCCTCGTTGAGCGCCCAACCGCTGTCGATGATCTCGCCGTCGGCGCGGACCACGACGTCGAGAGTCATCCGGTCTTCCACCCGGTAGTCGCGGGCGATGATCTTGTCCAGGACCTGGTCGATGGTGTCGGCTTCGGCCTCGGCCAGAAACCCGATCCGGCCCAGATTGACGCCCAGTACCGGGATGTCGGCGCTGCGCGCCAGTTCCGCGGCGCGCAGGAATGTCCCGTCACCGCCGAGAACCAGCACCAGTTCGCAGCCCTCGGCCGCCCCGTTGTCCGGGTCCACCAGGTCGATCGCGACACCGATTTCGCGACCGTCGTCAGCGCCGGCGTGCAGCGCACCCTTGTCGACGGCTTCGGCGGTCAGCACGCGCAGCGCGATGCCGTGTTCGTCGAGCACCTTCTCCACGCGGCGGGCGGTGTCGGTGGCCTCTTCGCGACCGCTGTGTACCACCAGCAGCACGGTGCGTTGATGATCTCCACTGGTCATTGCGGACCCTTCGCGACGGCATCTTCCACGGCGGCGCGCAACGCGTCACCGGTCAGCGGCGCAGCACTGGCGCGCAGATGCAGAAAGTATTCGACGTTGCCGGACGGTCCCGGCAACGGACTGGCGGTGACGGCGACGGTGCCCCACCCCAGTTCTTGGGCGCGGTGCGCCACCGATGTGACCGCGTCGGCCCGCAGGACCGGGTCGGACACCACACCGCCAGACCCCACCTGTTGTCGTCCGACTTCGAACTGCGGCTTCACCATTGGCACGATATCGGCGTCCGGTGACGCACAGCCAGCCAGCGCAGGCAACACCGTGGCCAGCGAGATGAACGACAGGTCCGCGACGATCAGCTCCGCGGGCCCGCCAATGGTGTCGACCGTCAGACCGCGGACGTTGGTGCGTTCGATGACCACCACCCGCGGGTCGGTGCGCAGCGACCACGCCAACTGCCCGTAGCCGACGTCGACGGCCACCACCCGGGCCGCACCCCGGTCCAGCAGCACTTCGGTGAATCCGCCGGTCGAGGCGCCGGCGTCCAGGCACTGCCGGTCGGCAACCGCGATCCCGAACGTGTCCAGGGCGCCGATCAGCTTGTGCGCCCCGCGCGACACCCAGCTGCGTTCACCGTCGTCCACCACGGCCAGCGCCGCGGTCACCGCCACGGCGGTGGCGGCCTTGACCGCCGGGATGCCGTCGATGGTGACTTTGCCGGCATCGATCAATTCGGCGGCCTGCTGACGAGACCGCGCCAATCCGCGCCGGACCAGTTCCGCGTCGACCCGAGCACGCCGCGACATGCCTGACTCAGCCCTTCTCTACCGACTCCAGCGCCCGCACCAACACCTGGTGGGCCTCTTCGAGCCGCTGCGCCAAGGCGTTGAGATCGCTGTGCGCCGGCAGGTCGGCCAGCTCGGCTTCGCCGGGCAACTCGGCCAGCACTGCCGCAATGCGTGCTCGGACGTCCTCAATCTCACTGTTCATGGGTGCCACTCACGCTAGTGCATGCCGGTTGGGGCCGCTTAAGGCCACGTGCCGAGCAGGGACCACTGCTGCAGCGCCGCGTCCGCGGTGTCATCGGCGGCCGCGACGGTGAACGGGCGCCCGGCCAACTCGGCGTCCCACACCGCCGAAGCGAGCGCGCGGACGATCGACAGGCCGTCACCGTCTTCCTCGGGTTGCCCGGCGGCGACGGTCACCGTGGTGCCGTCTACCTGTACGTTCCAGTGCGGCTGCGAGACAATCGCCAGCCGGCCGGCGCCGACGTTCAGCGCCCGTAGGTCATGGCCGAGGTAGGTCGGCCGATGCTCGGCGACCGCGCCGACGGCGTCGCGGGCGGAGTTCACTCCGGTGAGCACCATCAGGCTGGGCAGCGCGGCGGCGTTGGCCGCGGCGATGTCGGTGTCGAGCCGGTCGCCGACCACCAGGGGGGCGTAGAACTCGCCGCGGGTGAGCGCAGCGGTCAGCAGCGCCGGGCCCGGCTTGCCGGCGACCTGCGGCTCGGCGTCGGTCGCGGCACGCAGCGCCGCCACCATCGAACCGTTGCCGGGCAACAGACCCCGCTCCGACGGCAGCGTCTTGTCGACGTTGGTGGTCATCCACAGCGCCCCGGCGCGGATCGCCAGTGCCGCCTCGGCCAGGTCGGCCCAGCCGAGCTCGGTGGACAAGCCCTGGATGACGGCGGCCGGTTCATCGGTGGCCAGCCGTACCGGTTCCAAGCCGACGGCGCCGATCTCGGCCGCCAGCGACTCAGCGCCCAGCACCAGCACCCGCGCTCCGGCGGGCAGTTGCCCGGCCAGCAGGCCCGCGGCGATCTGGCCGCTGGTGGCGACATCCTCGGCTGTGGCGGTAAAGCCCAGCTGGTTCAGATGTGCCGCAACCTCGTCCGCTCCGCGGGACGAATTGTTGGTGATGAACAGCTTTCGGCTCTGCAGTTCGGCCAGGGTCTCGACAGCGCCGTCGGTGGGTTCGCCACCGCGGAACACCGTGCCGTCCAGATCCAGCAGCAGGCAGTCGTATTCCTCGGCCAGCGTCGCGCCGCCGCCGAGTTCGGCGATGCGGTCTTCGACGTCGGTGACGCCTTCGGTGTCGGCGGCCGCGGCGCGCAGGAACCACTCCAGCGCCTCACCTTCGCGCCCGAGTGCTACCAGCGTCTCGCCGTGCGCGTAGTGCAGCCGGGCCACGGTCGATCCGGTCCGGTCGGGGTCCGTCGGCGCCGAGGAGAGCACCGTCAGTGCCTGCTCCAACTGCCCCAGGTCGGCGCGAGCACCGGCGGCGACGATCCGCATCTCGTCGGCCTCGTCACCCTCGAGCAGTTCGGCATCCGGGCCGGTGGCCAACTCGATCGCCCGCTGGGCCCGGCCCAGGCCGCGTTCGCAGTCGGCAATCAGTGGAAGCAGAGCGGACTTACTGCCCATCCGCCGTGCCGCCCGCAGCTCGCCCAACGCCTGCGACCAGTCTCCGCACTGATAGGCGGCGATCCCGACGGCCTCGCGGACCGCGGTGATTCGCGTTGACCGGGACCGGGCCGCCTTGGCGTGGAGCAGCGCGGCTTCCGGATTGTCGTCGAGCAACATGCCGGCGGCGACCAGGTGGCAGGCCACCGCGTCGGCGGTGACGCGGTTGAGCGTGCTCAGTTCCCGGCGCACTTCCGGAGCCAGCTGGTTGGGCTCGATGCCTTCGGGCAGCGGCGGATCGTCGTAGCGCTGCGACGATTCCTCACCGGACGGGCGTGGCGGTCGCGACGTGTTGTCGAAGTCCCGCCGCGGCCGCGAGGAACGGTCGAAGTCGCGCGGCGGCCGGGAGGCTCCATCGCGGTCACGGTGGGGACGAGGGCTGCCGTCGCGATCGCGAGGCGGACGCGGACTGCCATCGCGATCCCGCGGCGGACGCGGACTGCCATCGCGATCCCGCGGCGGGCGCGGGCTGCTGTCGCGATCCCACGAGGGCCGCGGGCCGCCATCGCGGTCACGCGGCGGCTGGGAACGACGATCGCGGTCTGATCCCGCACCATAGGGCGTCCGACGCTGAAGGCCGGAACCCCGGTACGAGCCATTCCCGGACTGTCCAGGACGGCCACCGGACTGCCCGGGCCGACCTCCCGACTGCCCCGGTCGACCACCGGATTGCCCGGGCCGGCCACGTCGCCCGGCGTCGCCGGCGCCCCTGCCGCCTCGCGGCCCGTCGCCGCCATTGCCGTGTTCGGCCACCTCGTGCCCTCCGGTCGTAACAGTGCTACCGAAAAGGATACGGCGGGGATCGCCGACCTCTTGACACGGTCGCATTCACGCGATCTGTTCGCGCAGGAAAATGGGACATGCGGGAAATGCCTGTGCCCCCCAATTTCTTGGGGGGCACAGGTCTTAATGTTGTGTTCGGCGGTGTCCTACTTTTCCACCCGTGTGGGCAGTATCATCGGCGCTGACAGGCTTAGCTTCCGGGTTCGGGATGGGACCGGGCGTTTCCCTGTCGCTATTTCCGCCGTAACTCTATTTTCTTTTCCTGTGTGGTGAACCGGTTCCCGGTGTGGGGGTGGTTCACCTGTGTCACCAAGTTTGTGTTTGGTGGTGGGGTGTGGGTCTTTAAGTATTTTGTGGTGTGGTTGCGGGCAACACTGTTGTTTCTTTGTGTTGTAAGTTTTCGGCCGGTTAGTGCCAGTTCCCTGCACACCTTGCGGTGCTTCCAGGTCTGGTCTATCAATCCCGTGGTCTGCGGGGGGCCTTATCCCTCTAAAAGGGTGAGAATCCTGGTCTTGGAGTAGGTTTCCCGCTTAGATGCTTTCAGCGGTTATCCTGTCCGAACGTAGCCATCCAGCCGTGCTCCTGGTGGAACAACTGGTACACCAGAGGTTCGTCCGTCCCGGTCCTCTCGTACTAGGGACAGGTTTCCTCAAGATTCTGACGCGCGCGGCGGATAGAGACCGAACTGTCTCACGACGTTCTAAACCCAGCTCGCGTGCCGCTTTAATGGGCGAACAGCCCAACCCTTGGGACCTGCTCCAGCCCCAGGATGCGACGAGCCGACATCGAGGTGCCAAACCATCCCGTCGATATGGACTCTTGGGGAAGATCAGCCTGTTATCCCCGGGGTACCTTTTATCCGTTGAGCGACACCCCTTCCACTCGGGGGTGCCGGATCACTAGTCCCGACTTTCGTCCCTGTTTGACGTGTCAGTCTTACAGTCAAGCTCCCTTGTGCACTTACACTCAACACCTGATTGCCGTCCAGGTTGAGGGAACCTTTGGGCGCCTCCGTTACATTTTAGGAGGCAACCGCCCCAGTTAAACTACCCACCAGGCACTGTCCCTGAACCAGCTTCATGGTTCGAAGTTAGAGGTCCAATACGATCAGAGTGGTATTTCAACAACGACTCCACCCACACTGGCGTGCGAGTTTCACAGTCTCCCACCTATCCTACACAAACCGCATCGAACATCAATACCAAGCTATAGTGAAGGTCCCGGGGTCTTTTCGTCCTGCCGCGCGTAACGAGCATCTTTACTCGTAATGCAATTTCGCCGAGTCTATGGTTGAGACAGTTGAGAAGTCGTTACGCCATTCGTGCAGGTCGGAACTTACCCGACAAGGAATTTCGCTACCTTAGGATGGTTATAGTTACCACCGCCGTTTACTGGGGCTTAAATTCTCAGCTTCACCCCGAAGGGTTAACCGGTCCTCTTAACCTTCCAGCACCGGGCAGGCGTCAGTCCGTATACATCGTCTTGCGACTTCGCACGGACCTGTGTTTTTAGTAAACAGTCGCTTCTCACTGGTTTCTGCGACCCCCTCCCGCTGCCGGCCGCGAAGGCCATGACGGTATGAGGGTCCCCCTTCTCCCGAAGTTACGGGGGTATTTTGCCGAGTTCCTTAACCATAGTTAACTCGTACGCCTTGGTATTCTCTACCTGACCACCTGTGTTGGTTTGGGGTACGGGCCGTGTGTGAGCTCGCTAGAGGCTTTTCTCGGCAGCATAGGATCACCGAATTCGCCACAATTGGCTATGCATCACCTCTCGGACTACATGCCAGACGGATTTGCCTATCTGACGTCCTACGGGCTTGCCCCAGTATTACCACTGACTGGTACGGCTACCTTCCTGCGTCACCCCATCGCTTGACTACTACCAGCGAAGGTCCCACGCAGCCAGCAGTCGTCTCTCCCCGAAGGGATTAATCGACCACCTTTTGGGTGGTTAGTACCACTGATTCATCATGGGCGCGCACACACGGGTACGGGAATATCAACCCGTTGTCCATCGACTACGCCTGTCGGCCTCGCCTTAGGTCCCGACTCACCCTGGGAGGACTGGCCTGGCCCAGGAACCCTTGGTCTTTCGGCGGGCAAGGTTCTCACTTGCCTCATCGCTACTCATGCCTGCATTCTCACTCCCACACCCTCCACCACTAGATCACTCTGTGGCTTCACCGGATGCAGGACGCTCCCCTACCCAATACTTACGTATTGCCGCGGCTTCGGCGGTGTGCTTGAGCCCCGCTACATTATCGGCGCACAATCACTTGACCAGTGAGCTATTACGCACTCTTTCAAGGGTGGCTGCTTCTAAGCCAACCTCCTGGTTGTCTAAGCGACTGCACATCCTTTTCCACTTAGCACACGCTTTGGGGCCTTAGCCGGCGATCTGGGCTGTTTCCCTCTCGACGCACGGAGCTTATCCCCCGCCGTCTCACTGCCACGCTTATACTCACCGGCATTCGGAGTTTGGCTGACGTCAGTAACCTAGTAGGGCCCATCGGCCATCCAGTAGCTCTACCTCCAGTGAGAAACACGCAACGCTGCACCTAAATGCATTTCGGGGAGAACCAGCTATCACGGAGTTTGATTGGCCTTTCACCCCTACCCACAACTCATCCCCTCAGTCTTCAACCTAAGTGGGTTCGGGCCTCCACGCGGTCTTACCCGCGCTTCACCCTGGCCATGGGTAGATCACTCCGCTTCGGGTCCACAACACGCCACTACACACACCCCAACGGATGTGATACGCCCTATTCAGACTCGCTTTCGCTGCGGCTACCCCACACGGGTTAACCTCGCGACGTGCCGGTGACTCGCAGGCTCATTCTTCAAAAGGCACGCCATCACCCCACTCAAAGAGAGGGCTCTGACGGATTGTAGGCACATGGTTTCAGGTACTATTTCACTCCCCTCCCGGGGTACTTTTCACCATTCCCTCACGGTACTAATCCGCTATCGGTCATCGAGTAGTATTCAGGCTTACCGGGTGGTCCCGGCAGATTCACAGCAGATTCCACGGGCCCGCTGCTACTCGGGAAATCGTCACAAGACAGGTATCGGGTTTTCACGTACCGGGCTCTCACCGTCTACGGCAGGCCATCCCAAGCCACTTCCGCTAACCACAACACTTTTTTACTGTCCTCCAGGTGAGTAGACCCAGACATGACGCTCCCACAACCCCGCACACACAACCCCTACCCGGTATCACATGCATACGGTTTAGCCATCCTCCGCTTTCGCTCGCCACTACTCACGGAATCACATTTTGTTTTCTCTTCCTACGGGTACTGAGATGTTTCACTTCCCCGCGTTACCTCCCCACTGGCTATACATTCACCAGTTGGTGACACGACATCACTCGTGCCGGGTTTCCCCATTCGGACATCCTCGGATCCACGCTCGGTTGGCAGCTCCCCGAGGCATATCGCAGCCTCCTACGTCCTTCATCGGCTCTCGATGCCAAGGCATCCACCATGCGCCCTTAAACACTTACAAATCACAAAAACCAAGAAACAAAAATTGCAAAAACAAACAAGACACAAGCCTTGCTTGCTAGATGCTCGCAACCACTATCCACAAAACAAACACCACACCCCACCACCAAGATGGAGCGACAACACACCCACCCCCCAAAAGGGGCGAAAACAGGCCTGTTGCCTCAGGACCCAACAGTGTGCCCAGCCAAAGCCGGCCAACACCACCCCCGAAGAGATCGTGCCGGTTGATGATCAAAGCTGTTGTTGTTTCAAAACAATCTGCACCACCGACAACCCACTACAGGCGCCGGCGAAAAATATCCCAACCATCACATCCCGCACTGTTGCGGGGACGGGGGAAAATGGTGCTCCTTAGAAAGGAGGTGATCCAGCCGCACCTTCCGGTACGGCTACCTTGTTACGACTTCGTCCCAATCGCCGATCCCACCTTCGACGGCTCCCTCCACAAGGGTTAGGCCACCGGCTTCGGGTGTTACCGACTTTCATGACGTGACGGGCGGTGTGTACAAGGCCCGGGAACGTATTCACCGCAGCGTTGCTGATCTGCGATTACTAGCGACTCCGACTTCATGGGGTCGAGTTGCAGACCCCAATCCGAACTGAGACCGGCTTTAAAGGATTCGCTAACCCTCACGGGATCGCAGCCCTTTGTACCGGCCATTGTAGCATGTGTGAAGCCCTGGACATAAGGGGCATGATGACTTGACGTCATCCCCACCTTCCTCCGAGTTGACCCCGGCAGTCTCTCACGAGTCCCCACCATTACGTGCTGGCAACATGAGACAAGGGTTGCGCTCGTTGCGGGACTTAACCCAACATCTCACGACACGAGCTGACGACAGCCATGCACCACCTGCACACAGGCCACAAGGGAACCGATATCTCTACCGGCGTCCTGTGCATGTCAAACCCAGGTAAGGTTCTTCGCGTTGCATCGAATTAATCCACATGCTCCGCCGCTTGTGCGGGCCCCCGTCAATTCCTTTGAGTTTTAGCCTTGCGGCCGTACTCCCCAGGCGGGGTACTTAATGCGTTAGCTACGGCACGGATCCCTAAAGGAAGGAAACCCACACCTAGTACCCACCGTTTACGGCGTGGACTACCAGGGTATCTAATCCTGTTCGCTCCCCACGCTTTCGCTCCTCAGCGTCAGTTACTGCCCAGAGACCCGCCTTCGCCACCGGTGTTCCTCCTGATATCTGCGCATTCCACCGCTACACCAGGAATTCCAGTCTCCCCTACAGTACTCCAGTCTGCCCGTATCGCCCGCACGCCCACAGTTAAGCTGTGAGTTTTCACGGACAACGTGACAAACCACCTACGAGCTCTTTACGCCCAGTAATTCCGGACAACGCTCGCACCCTACGTATTACCGCGGCTGCTGGCACGTAGTTGGCCGGTGCTTCTTCTGTACCTACCGTCACCCCAAGAAAAATCCTGGAGCTTCGCCGATACTGAAAGAGGTTTACAACCCGAAGGCCGTCATCCCCCACGCGGCGTCGCTGCATCAGGCTTGCGCCCATTGTGCAATATTCCCCACTGCTGCCTCCCGTAGGAGTCTGGGCCGTATCTCAGTCCCAGTGTGGCCGGACACCCTCTCAGGCCGGCTACCCGTCGTCGCCTTGGTAGGCCATTACCCCACCAACAAGCTGATAGGCCGCGGGCCCATCCCACACCGCAAAAGCTTTCCACCACACACCATGAAGCGCGTGGTCCTATTCGGTATTAGACCCAGTTTCCCAGGCTTATCCCAAAGTGCAGGGCAGATCACCCACGTGTTACTCACCCGTTCGCCACTCGAGTACCCCCGAAGGGGCCTTTCCGTTCGACTTGCATGTGTTAAGCACGCCGCCAGCGTTCGTCCTGAGCCAGGATCAAACTCTCCAAACAAAAACCATTTGGAAACAATCCCAAAACATCAGTCAAAAACTGACATCAAAAAATACGCCACACCCCCAACACGGGGCGCCGAAGGCATGGCAAAAACAACAACAAAAAATTTCACCAAACACACTATTGAGTTCTCAAACAACACGCCCGACTGAGAGCGCAGTCTACCCGCGGTGTTTAACCGCTTGCAGGCCTTGCGGACAGTCAGAATCCTTCGCGATTCTCTCGAATCTCTCCGGGGCGTCTCCGGGGCTTCCGTTTCCGGCGCTCCCTGCGACGTGGATTAAGTTACGCGAGGGGAATCTTAGAGTCAAATCCGCTGGTCAGGACAGTTTTTCAAGATCAACCTGTGTTGGCGTCCAGTCCAAGGCGCCCGCACTAGACCCTTTCGATACCTGCCACGTTGCGCTTTCCTCGGCGTAGCACCAACCAGCGGCCATGCAAGAAATTCTCGGGCTGCGGCGTCCATTCCTCGCTGTCCACGCGGACGTTGTTCACCGAGACGCCGCCCTCGCCGATAGTGCGCCGGGCCGCGCCCCGACTTGCCGACAGACCGGTCGCGACCAAAAGGTCGACAATGCTGTCCGCGGTTCCGGGCGCCAACTGCGCGACCGAAGTCTCCTGCAGGGCCGCGGTCAGGGTGGATTCGTCCAATCGGGTCAGCTCGCCCCGGCCGAACAATGCCTGGCTGGCTAACTCCACCGCCTCGGTCGCGGCCTCCCCGTGCACCAGCGTGGTGAACTCCCGGGCCAAGGTTCGTTGGGCGGCCCGCTCGTGCGGGCGCTCGGCGGTCGCTTCCTCCAGGCCGGCCAGCTCCTCGGCCGACAAGAACGTGAACCAGCGCAGGTAGCGGATCACGTCGGCATCCGCGGTGTTGAAAAAGTACTGGTACCAGGCGTACGGGCTGGTCATCTCCGGATCCAGCCACAGGCTGCCGCCACCGGTGGACTTGCCGAACTTGGTGCCGTCGGCGGCGGTGACCAACGGCACCGTCAACGCGTGCACGGTCTCCCCCAGCTTCTGGCGCACCAGCCGGACCCCGGCGATGATGTTGCCCCACTGATCGGAGCCGCCGATCTGCAGCGAACAGCCGTACCGCTGACGCAGCTGCACGTAGTCGTTGGCCTGTAGGAGCATGTAGCTGAACTCGGTGTAGGAAATGCCCTCATCGAGGCGGCGCCGGATGGTGTCGCGGTCGAGCATCACGTTGACCGAGAAGTGTTTGCCCACGTCACGCAGGAATTCCACCGCCGACAGCGGGGCGGTCCAGTCCAGGTTGTTCACCACCACGGCACCGGTCGGGCCGTCGTCGAAGTCGACGAAGCGCTCCAGCTGCCCGCGAATCCGCTCGGACCACTCGGCCACGGTGTCGGCGGTGTTCAAGGTCCGCTCACCACTGTCTCGAGGGTCCCCGATGAGTCCGGTGGCACCGCCGGCCAACACGATGGGCCGGTGTCCAGCCCGCTGGAATCGGCGCAACGCCAGCAGCGGCACCAGGTTTCCGGCGTGCAGGCTGGGCGCGGTCGGGTCGAATCCGGCATAGACCGTGATCGGCCCGCCCGTCACATCGGCGGTCAGGGCGTCCAGGTCAGTGGACTGGGCGATCAGCCCGCGCCAGGTCAGCTCGTCGAGAATCGTCGTCGGCATGGGTTGATTTTCCCGGATCAGTCCGAGGCGCCCGGCGCCGGTGCCCGTGGGCTGCGTCGGTACGCCGAAACCTCGGGTATCCCGGGCGCCCACAGTCGCCACGGCCGGTCGGCTGCCTGACTGACGCCCACTCGCGGTCCGGCCTGCGCCGGCATCGGCCCGCCGAGCTGCAGCCGCACCGGGCTGTTCGGGTCGAACAAGTCAATTCCGTTGTCGTCCATGGTGATTCCCAAAGCAGAGCAGAGATTTCCCGGGCCGCGGGCCAATGCCACCTCCGGCACCGCGTCACCGCGACGGGCCCGCACCAGCGACTCCCCCTCGTCGATAACCGCCGCCCGGAGCAGCACCGCCGCGGCCGTCCCATCCGGGCCGCAGACCACGTTGGCGCAGATGTGCATGCCATAGCTGCGATAGGTGTACAGGTGCCCGGGCGGGCCGAACATCACAGCGTTACGCGGGGTGGGGCCGCGGTAGGAATGCGCCGCCGGGTCCGGCCAGGGACCGTTCGGCACCCCGCCGTAGGCCTCCACTTCGACGATGGTCGCGCCAACGCCGCGGCAGGTGAGGGTGGCGCCGAGCAACCGCTGGGCAGCCGCGAGCGGATCCACGGCAAGCCGGGCAACACTCACGCTGGGAGATTCTGCCTTGAGACCCCATCGCCCTTGACAGGGCGTCGCGCCGGGCAGATTATTCAACGTATGATGATTTCATCGCGTGATGAATTCTCGGGGTCGGGCCCGGCCGTGACGATCGATCACCTGCGGGTGGTGCGCGGCAAGCGGCCGGTAGTGCACGACCTCTCGGTGCAGATCGCCCCGGGCACCATCACCGGCCTGCTCGGGCCGTCTGGCTGCGGAAAGACCACCCTGATGCGCTGCATCGTGGGCACTCAACTGATCACCGACGGCCGAGTCGAGGTGCTGGGCAGCCCGGCCGGCTCCCCCGTGCTACGCCACCGGGTCGGCTACATGCCGCAGCAGGCCACCATCTACGACGACCTGCGGGTGATCGACAACGTGCGGTACTTCGCCGCACTCGCCGGGGTCGAGACCCACGACGCAGACGACGCGATCGATGCGGTGGACCTGCAGAAGCACCGCGGCGACTACTGCGCCAACCTGTCCGGCGGTCAGCGCGCCCGGGTCTCGCTGGCCTGCGCCCTGGTCGGCCGGCCGGACCTGCTGGTGCTCGACGAGCCGACGATCGGCCTGGACCCGGTGCTGCGCGCCGAACTCTGGCAACAGTTCTCGGCGTTGGCGCGGCGCGGCACCACGTTGCTGGTGTCCAGTCATGTGATGGACGAGGCGGACCACTGCGGCGACCTGCTGCTGATGCGCGAAGGCTGGCTGCTGGCGCGCACCACCCCGAGACGACTGCGAGAGGAGACCGGATGTTCGTCGATGGAGGAAGCGTTCCTGTCCATCATCCGGCGCACCACCGCGCCCCGAGCCGGCTGACCGGAATCCTGGCGCTGCGGCCCTTCGTGGCCACCACTGCGCGGATCCTGCGCCAGCTCGGCGGTGATCACCGCAGTGTCGCGATGATCCTGGCTGTGCCCAGCCTGGTCATCACGCTGATGTACTTC
The DNA here is from genome assembly GCF_963378105.1 of Mycolicibacter sp. MU0102. Classification (NCBI taxonomy): domain Bacteria; kingdom Bacillati; phylum Actinomycetota; class Actinomycetes; order Mycobacteriales; family Mycobacteriaceae; genus Mycobacterium; species Mycobacterium holstebronense. The sequence continues at coordinate 2,053,254 of NZ_OY726398.1, read as the reverse complement.
ATGTTCTCGGGCGCAGTGCGCCCGCCGGGCGCCCCGTCGCCGTTCAGCTCGCCTTTCCAGTCGGCCTGCCTGGTCCTGCTGGGCCTGTTCCCGCTGTTTCTGATGTTCGTCATCACCGCGATCACCATGCAGCGCGAACGCGCGTCGGGCACCCTGGAGCGCATCTTGACCACCCCACTGCGCCGGGTCGACCTGCTCGCCGCCTACGGGACGGCGTTCTCGATCGCAGCGGCCGCCCAGGCGAGCCTGGCGTGTGTTGTCGCGTTCTGGCTGCTGGATTTCCACACCGTGGGCAGCCCGGCCTGGGTGTTCGGGATCGCGATCATCAACGCGATGCTCGGTGTCGGTCTGGGGTTGCTGTGCAGCGCGTTCGCCCGCACCGAATTTCAGGCCGTGCAGTTCATTCCGCTGGTGATGGTGCCGCAGCTGTTGCTGGCCGGAATCATCGTGCCGCGCGCGGCGATGCCCGAGTGGCTCCAGTGGGTGAGCAACGCGATGCCGGCCAGCTACGCCCTCGAAGCGCTGCAGCAGGTGGGCACCCACCCGGAACTGACCGGTGTCGCGGTGCGCGACATCGTCATCGTGCTGGCGTTCGCGGTCGCGGCCCTGGGACTGGCCGCGGTCACGCTGCGGCGAAGGACGCCGTAGTGGCCACCGCATCAAACAGCCGCAAGCCGGGCCGCCCGTCGGGCGCCTCCGACAACCGGGACAAGATCCTGGTTGCGGCACGAGACCTGTTTGCCCGCAATGGTTTCGCGAACACCTCAATCCGGGCGGTGGCCGCCGCGGCGGGCGTCGATGCAGCCCTGGTGCACCACTACCACGGCACCAAACAGCAGCTGTTCGCCGCTGCGGTCGAGCTGCCGATCGATCCGATGACGGTGCTGGGGCCGCTGCGCGAGACACCGGTCGAGGAACTCGGGCGCACCCTGCCCGAACTGCTGCTGCCGCTGTGGGATTCGCAGGCCGGCACCGGACTGATCGCGGCGTTACGCTCCATGCTCACCGGGACCGAAGTGCCACTGGCTCGGTCGTTCTTCCGGGACATCGTGATCGCCGAACTCGCCCCGCGAATCGACGAACCGTCCGGAACCGGCGTCCTGCGCGCCGAGTTCGCCGCCACTCAATTGATGGGCGTCGTGGTTGCCCGCTACATCATCGGGCTGGAGCCGATCGCCTCACTGCCGCCGCAGGATGTGGTGGCGATGATCGCCCCGACCCTGCAGCGTTATCTCACGGGGGATCTGCCGGGCCCGCTTGGGCAATGAGCGCGGCGTGCTCGTCGTCGCTGACGGGTTCGGCCTCGTCGATCAGCAGCACCGGAATGTCGTCGTCGATGCGGTAGGCCCGATGCATGCGCGGGTTGTAGAGCGCATCAGCACCGGAACGCTGCACCAACAGCAGCGGGCCACGGTCGGCCGGGCAGACCAGGATTTCCAGCAGGTCTTGGTCGATCATGCGCGACCACCTGCCAGTTCGGCGCGCACCGCGGCGGTCAACCGTTTGAACTGCCGGGTGGTGGCATCGAAGTACCAGGCGTTGCGTCCGGCCTTGGGCAGCCCGGCCTCGCGCAGCGCACCCACCACCGGGCGGTACACCGTGCTCAGCGACAGGTTGGGCACCAGGTGGATGACATCGGGACCGACACCGGAGGGAAGCGCGGCCACCGCCTCGCTGAGGTCGGCGGCGGTCACCGAGGCGCCCGGCTGCACCGTCACCGCGGACACCACCAGGTCCGCCCCCTCGGTCGGCACCCGATAGGTGACCGCCAGGTCGACGCCGGTGACGGCGCCCAGGGCATCGGTGATGACCACCGGGAACGCGATCCCGCGGTCGGTGCGGACGCTGGATGCGCGCCCGCCGACCAGCCAGAAGTCGCCGTCGGCGTCGCGACGGAAGAGGAACTCCGTGGAGATCCAGGTGTCGGCCGGGGCGAACACCCCCCGTTTGACCGAAGCCGACGGGTCGATCGGTCCGCGCGGCTTGGCCAGCAGCACACCGACTTCGTCGTTCTCGGCGACCCGCACAAAGCCCCGGTCGTCTTCCAGGATCAGGTCGTGATCGCAGTCGTAGGCGGCCAGTTCCACATCCACCGCGCCAGGCAGCGGACGCCCCTTGCTGCCGACCTTGGCGCCAGAGACGTTGGCCAGCACGGCCTGACCGTCCTTGGTGGCGAAGAACTCGACCACGTGGGCCGGCGCGAACACCTCGGTCACCCGGTTCCACAGGCCGACGGGCATACCGGAACCGATGAACAGCCGGACCGGGTGGTTGCCCTGCAGCACGAAGTTCGGGTCGTCGATGACCTCGCCGAGCATCGCCCAGGTGTAGGACACCACGCTGACGCCGTACTGGCGCACCTCGGCGACGAATCGGTCCGGGTTCAGGCCGCGCGACAGTGCGATGCGGGCCCCGCCGACCACGGCCCCGCCGAGGCTGACCAACAGCCCGGATTCGTGGTGCAGCGGCGTGAGGCAGTAGACGGTGTCGTTGGGTCCCAGAGCCGCTGTCGACGCGGTGCCGAACGCCGAGAGCGCCCAGCGGAAGTTGGTGATCTGCTTGGCCACCAGCTCGCCGGCGGCGTTGCCGAAGGCCACGAACGCCAGGTCGCGGGCGAATCCCGGGTTCGGCCGGTACCAGCCGGGAAGTTCGACGGCGTCCGGGTCGATCCGTTCCATGTCGACGACGTCGATGTTGGTGGGCAGGTCCAGGTCGCGGGCCTCACCACCGCCGAGCACCAGCACCTGGCAGTCCAGTTCACGGGCGGCCTCGCCGACCAGCTCCAGGGTTTCCGGGTCGACGATGATGTCGGAGATGCCGCCGAGGCGAGCCGCGGGCAGCAGGTCGCCGTCGGTCGGCATCAGCACGGCCACCGCACCCAGCCGGGACAACGCCGCGATCGCGACCAGGGCGCTGGGCCGGGTCGCCATCAGCACACCGACGTGGACGCCTTGGCGCACCCCGACCTCGATCAGGCCGCGGACGACGTTGTCGATGCGCTTGTTGACCGCCTCGTAGGTGTGTACTCGCCCGTCGAACAACAGGAACTCGCCGTCGGGTGAGTCGGCCGCCTGCTCATCGATGATGCGGCCCAGCGAGATTCGGGTGTGATCGTTGATCTGTCCGAGCCGGGCCAGCCGGGGCAGGGTGCGCGCGGTCTCAACGGCCATGGTGCGCACCGACTTCTGCGCCGCCACCATCGCATCCGCGGCGCCGCGCGCCAGCGTCAGCGCAACCTCGGAGGCCTCACCCAACCCGTGCGCGATCCGCGACGTCATCGCCACGCCGCGCTTGGCGCCTTCGGACGGCTGCGCAGACATCAACGCCACCCCCGGCGGCTGCGAGCCCATCCCGGACTGCCACAGCACCCAGCGCGCCACGGTCGGCCAGGTCAGTTCGGCGGCCTTGGAACCCACCACCAGGCCGAAGTGGCCTGCCCGAAGCAGATATTCGAAGACTTTGGCGTCCGGAGCTGCACGCCGGATCCCGCGCACGGCAACCGGCTGCCCGATGTCATCGACCTCACCGACGAAGGCCAGTACCGGGCAGGTGATGTCGGTCAGCGTGACCAGCTGTCCGTTGATGGCGAAACCACCGGTCATCATCCGGTTGTGGGCGATGAACTGCTTGAGCAGCTCCGAGATCGCCGGACCCGACCAGGCGATCCAGCCCTCGGACTCCAGGAAGCGGCGCTGCGCCTCGCGCGGCAGCAGGGCTTCGCGGTCGTGCAGCTGGCGCAGGAAGTCCATCCGGGCCTTCGCCGTCTTGAGCGGGTCCATCATCTGGAAGCCCAGGCGTGCCTGCCATCCCGAGATGTCGAGCCGGTTGAAGACGTGGTCGGCCATGAAGCCGGCGACACCGGAGGCCAGATTGGGCGGCAGCCCCATCGGCAGCGCGGCCAGGGTGTCCACCGGCGAACCGAACGCGATGATGCTGGCGATGTTCTTCGAATGCCGGTATGCCCCGGTCTGATAGGCGAACATGCCGCCCTGGGAGTAGCCGGCCAGGTGCACGTCACGTCCGGTGGTCTCGGCGACGGTGTCGATGGCCTGGCTCAGGCCGACGATGTGGTCGGCCAGATTGCGGCGCATGCCGCCTTCGATCTCGTCGGGTGAGCCGAAGTCGATCACCCAAGGGTCCACACCGGCGTCGTGCAGAATGCCGACCGCACCCTCGTCGTGGGTGACGTCCCACATGTTTGCCGACATCATCATCGGGTGCACCAGCAGCACGGGCGGGCCGGGCTGCGGTTGTCCCGGTCGGCTGTCCGGCGGAAAGTACCGCCGCAGCTTGTACATCGGGGTGCTCTCGACGATTTGGAACGGTGACGGCACCGCTCCGGTCTCCAGGCCGCCCCAGCGCAGCACCTCCAGGCCGTTTTGTGCGGTGGCCATCAGCCACTCGACCGGCCGGGTAATGGCCGACAAGTTCAGATCCACCGCTGCACCCCTACTTTGCGCTCGATCCTGGAATGACGTGCACATTCTGGCACATCAGGGCGGTTGGTCCGGCTGGTTCACCATTCGCCAAGGGGCAGGCAGTACCGTTCCAGCGGTGGCACACCTGCTCGGAGCTGAGGCACTTCACCTGCGGTACCCCACCGGTGTGGTGTTGGACTCAGTCACCCTCGGGGTGAACGACGGCGCCCGGATCGGGATCGTCGGGCGCAATGGGGACGGAAAATCGTCGCTGCTGCGCCTGTTGGCCGGCGCCGCGACTCCGGATTCGGGCCGCGTCACCCGACGCAGCGGGCTGCGGGTCGGGTTGCTGGACCAGTCCGACACCCTCGACCCCGACAGCACGTTGGGGGTGGCGTTGGTCGGTGATCAGGCCGACCATGAGTGGGCGTCCAGCCCGCGAATCCGTGACGTGGTCGACGGCTTGGTCTCCGACATCGCGTGGGACGCAACCATCTCCGGGCTGTCCGGAGGGCAGCGCCGACGAGTGCAGTTGGCGGCCTTGCTGATCGACGAATGGGACGTGATCTGTCTCGACGAGCCGACCAACCACCTGGACGTGGAGGGGATCACCTGGCTGGCGCGGCATCTTCAGCAGCGCTGGGCCCGCAGTAGCGGCGCCCTGCTGGTGGTCACCCACGACCGGTGGTTTCTCGACGAAGTGGCCACCACCACCTGGGAGGTGCACGACCGCATCGTGGAGCCGTTCCAGGGCGGCTACGCGGCCTATGTTCTGCAGCGGGTGGAGCGCGACCGGATGGCCGCAGCCAGTGAGGCCAGGCGGCAGAATCTGTTACGCAAAGAGCTGGCCTGGCTGCGGCGTGGGGCACCGGCCCGCACCTCCAAACCGAAGTTCCGCATCGAGGCGGCCAACGCTTTGATCGCCGACGTCCCGCCGCTGCGCAACGAAGTCGAGCTGATGAAGCTGGCGACCGCGCGGCTGGGCAAGGACGTCATCGACCTGCTCGATGTATCGGTCTCCTTCGACGGCAAACCTGTTCTGCGCAATGTCGAATGGCGGATCGGCCCCGGCGAGCGCACCGGAATCGTCGGCGCCAACGGTGCCGGGAAATCCACCCTGCTCGGTCTGATCGCCGGCACGGTGGTGCCCGACAGTGGCCGGGTCAAGCGCGGCAAGACGGTGCGGCTGGGCATGTTGGACCAGCAGTCGGCGGAGTTGGCGACGCTCATCGAAGACCGGGTGGCCGATGTCCTGGGCCGGCTGCGCAACGACTACCAGGTCGACGGCAAGGAGATGACGCCCGCGCAGCTGTTGGAGCGACTCGGGTTCGGCAGCGCTCAGCTGTCAGCACGGGTCGGCGAGCTCTCCGGCGGGCAGCAGCGGCGACTGCAGTTGATGCTGACCTTGCTCGCCGAACCGAACGTGCTGGTGCTCGACGAGCCCACCAACGACGTCGACACCGACATGCTGACCGCCACCGAGGACCTGCTGGACTCCTGGCCGGGCACCTTGATCGTGGTCTCGCATGACCGGTATCTGCTGGAGCGGGTCACCGACAACCAATACGCGATCCTGGATGGGCGGCTGCGGCACTTGCCGGGCGGCGTCGACGAATACCTACAGCTGGCCGCCGAGGCGCGTCGAGCACCGGTGTCCCGGCCCGCGGCCGTGGCCGCCGACGGTCCGGGGCCGCTGTCGGGAGCGGAACTGCGTGCGGCACAGAAGGATCTGGCCGCCGTCGACCGCCGGTTGGCGCGGCTGGCCGCGCAGATCGAAGCCAAGCATCACGAGCTGGCCGCCTTTGACCAGTCCGATCATGTGGGGCTGGCGGAGCTCACCCGGGAACTGCGGGCGCTGGAGGCCGAGGTGGCCGAGCAGGAAAGCCGTTGGCTGGAGCTGTCGGAGCTGGTGGAGTAGGCGTCAGCGCCGCTCAAAATGCTGGTAGTCCACCGGCGACTTCCAGTTGCCGCCCCAACGCCACCCGGCGTCGGTGAAGGCGCGGACCGCGGCGTCACCGGCGTGCAGTAGGCCCGGTTCGATCCGACGGCGATCCAGGTAGACCCCGGCATTGCGCGGCTCGAATCTGCCGTGATCGACCAACGGATTCAGCAGCGGGTTGACGTCGATGGCACGGCCATAGGCGTGTAGCGCCCAGTTGCCGGAGCCTGGGATGCGCCGGCAATTGAACGCCGAGGTGTTGTTGTCCTCCATTGACAGCTCGTCGTCACCACCCCGGTAGTGCGCCACCGATTGCATCCGCTCGATCGGGAACTCCAGGCGGTAGAGGTGGTCGAATACGGCGATGACCTGCGCAACCAGCTCCTGGTTCACGATCAACTCGCCGCGGTGCGGCCGATCGTCGAATCCGAGGTAGGTCAGCGAGACCCGTCGCAGCTGCGCCGGGGTGACCGGGCAGTCGCGGTGCCAAGTCGGGCCGAGTTCGGCGGCCGTGACGGGCGAGACGGCGGCGGGCTCGGGTGCGTTTCGGGGCGATGATGCTGCCGGCGTCGATGTGGGTGGCGGAGGTGCGCCTCCGGTGCACTGTGGCAGCAGCCCGCAGAGCGCGATCGCCGCCATCAGGCGCCACGCGGTCGAGATCTTTCGGCTGCCGTTGATCCATTCACGCTAGCGCAGCGCCGGATCTGCTACTGTCGCCGCTTAGGTAAGGCATACCTAATTTAATTCGACTCCCTGGAGGCCCCGGTGGCACCGCTCCTCGATTCGTTTCCCCTCGTCAGCACCCTGCGCGACGCGCTGTTTCTGTCCGCGGCCGTCGGGGAGATCGAACAGCTGACGCCGACGATGCGCCGCATCCGTTTCACCGGTCCACGCCTGCGGGGCCTGACCTGGACGCCGGGCCAGCACGTCCGTCTGCAGGTCGCCGGCCTACTCGATTCCGTCCTGCGGCTGCACCCGCACGACGCCTTGCGCACCTATTCCATCTACGACGCGGATCCCGACGCCGGAACGCTCGACATCGTGATGTGCCAACACGGCTTCGCTCCAGACGCCGCAACCCCTGCCCGGCGGTGGGCGGCGGACGTGTCGCTCGGCGAGCAGGTCGATTTCACCCGGCCGCAGGGCAACTTCGTCGTCCGCCACGACGCTGCCTACCACGTGTTCGCCGGGGATGAGACGGCGTCGGTCGCGTTCGCCGCAATGCTGCGGTCGCTGCGGCCCGACGCGGAGGTCTACGGCGTCGTCGAGGCGGCGACCGAAGCAGATCACCTTCCGCTCAGACGGCCCGTGACCCACGTCGAGCGCGGTGACGCCTCCGCCGCGAACTCCCCCGTCCTCGCCGACGCCCTGCGCAACCTCGACCTTCCCGACCAGCCCGGTATCGCTTACCTCGCCGGTGAGGCGCGCACCATTCAAACGCTGCGGAAAATCCTGATCGCCGAACGCGGCTGGGATCGACGTCGCATTCGCACCAAACCGTTCTGGACTCCCGGCCGCACCGGCATGGAATGAGCCCACGACCATGACCGCACCCATCTGGATGGCGTTACCCCCTGAGGTCCACTCCACCCTGCTCAGCAGCGGGGCGGGGGCCGGAACCCTACTGGCAGCTGCCGACGCCTGGACCGAACTGAGCAGCCAATACACCACGGCTGCAGCCGAACTCACCACAATCCTGGGTGCCGTGCAGGCCGGATCGTGGGAGGGCCAAACCGCGGCGCGCTACTTTGCCGCGCATTCGCCCTACCTGACCTGGCTGATGCAGGCCGGCGCGAACAGCGCCAGCGCGGCCGCCCAGCTCCACACAGCGGCCGGCTCCTACACCGCGGCGCTGGCGGCCATGCCGACCGTCGCCGAACTGGCCGCCAACCGAGCGACGCTGGGTGTGTTGGTGGCGACGAATTTCTTCGGTATCAACGCCATCCCGATCGCGGCCACCGAGGCGGACTACATCCGCATGTGGCTGCAGGCCGCCACCACCATGAGCGTGTACCAGACTGTCTCGGCCGCGGCAGTGGCATCAACACCGCAGACGGCGCCGGCGCCGTCTGTCCTCGAACCGGGCGTCGGTGAGGCGGGGTCCGCCGCCTTCACCGACCCCATCGAGGAATGGCTTTCCGGCTCCGAACATTTCAGCAGCATGTATCGCATGCTCAAGCGGGTGCTGTCGGATCCACTCGGCACCCTGTACCAGGTCGTCGTCGACTTTGCGACCGACCCAGCGGCCGCGGCAACCACCTGGCTGCCGCTGTTCTACCTCTTCGCTTACGCAGCAACCTTCGGCGTGCTGGGAACGCCGATCTACGCGGCGATCATGGGCCCGGCGGCATCGGCGGCCATCCCGATCGCGTTGGGATTGTCCGGGCTCGCCGCGATGGCCGAGGTGCCCGCCACCGGCGCCCCGGCCGTCATCAGCGCGCCTGCCCAGGATCTCCCGACGGCGGTCGTGGTGCCGACTCCCCCGCCGGCCGCAGTGCCCGCGCCGGCGGCACCGTCGCCGAGTGTCACCACCGCGCCGGCGCCATCGGCCCCGACTCCGGCGGCCGCCAGCACCCCGATGGCGCTCTACTACGCGGTTTCCGGCGGCGGCCCCGGCGTCGGCTTCGGTCCCACCATGGGGCAGCCGGCCGCGGCCGCCTCACGGGCCTCCCACAATGCAGGCGCCGAAGCCGACGCCGCCGCCGTGGCGGTGACCGGTAAGAAGGCCGCGGTGCGCAGGCGCCGCACCGCTGCGGCCAAAGCCCGTGGCTATCGCTACGAATTCCTCACCATGGCCAGTGCCTCGGGCAGCGCCGGGATCGGATCGACCGGCACTGCGGCGAAGTCTGGGCTGGCGGACCCGGCCGGACTCACTACGCTGGCGGACGATGTATTCGGCAACGGGGCCACCAGCCCGATGATGCCGGGAAGCTGGACCACCGAAAGCACCCGCGAAGAAGGGAACGGATCACAGCATGCCGCTGCAGGCCCCGGTTGACCCCGATGCCGTCCGATCGTTGTCCACCGCCATGCGGGAGGGATCGCAAGCGGCGCACGACGCCGCCGAGGCCTCGCCGTTTGTGTCAGAGCTGATGGGCGGCAAGGTCAACGAGCAGGGCTACGTCGACTACCTGTTGCGGTTGCGGATGGTCTACGCCGCACTGGAGGCCGCGGTGCGGGCGAACCGCGACGACGCCCTCGTCGCATCGGTGTACGACCCCGCACTGGAACGGCTCGCCGCGATCGAGGCCGACCTGGAGTTCTGGTCCGGCGGAGCCGTTGTGGAGGTCGATTCGCCCGCCGCCCAGGCGTACTGCGACCGGATCGCCGGCGCCTCGACCAGCGAGTTGCTGGCCCACCACTACACGCGCTACCTCGGGGACCTCTCCGGCGGGCAGGCGATCGGACGGGTGCTGGACCGCACGTTCGAGCTCGGCGGAGCCGGCCTGTCGTTCTATGAGTTCCCGGTGCGGGCGAAGCCGTACAAGGACGCCTACCGTGCCCGCCTCGACGAGCTCGGTCTGGAGCCCGACGAAATCGCTGGCGTGGTCGATGAGGTCAGGCACGCATTCGGACTCAACCAGGACCTGTTCGACGAACTGGCCGAGAACCTGGCGTCCTACTACCGCGAATCCGCGGATTAGTTCAGCGGATTCGCGGCGGTTCGACGACGCGCCTGGCTGACGGCTTCGCGGATCGCTGCCAGCTGCTCGGCCACCCGCGCCGGCGCGGTACCGCCCCGGGCGTCACGAGAGCCCACCGAACCCTCGACGGTCAGCACCTCGCGCACCTGCGGGGTGAGGTCGCCGCTGATGGCGGCCAGTTCGGCGTCGGTCAGCTCGTCGAGGCCAACGCCACGCTGCTCGGCAACCTTGACCGCCGCACCCGCTGCTTCGTGCGCGATGCGGAACGGGACACCTTGGCGCACCAGCCATTCGGCGATGTCGGTGGCCAGGGTGTAGCCGGCCGGTGCCAGTGCGGCCATCCGCTCGGTGTCGAAACGCAAGGTGCCGACCAGCCCGGCCATCGCCGGCAACAGCAGCTCGAGCTGCGCCGCCGAGTCGAACACCGGCTCCTTGTCCTCCTGCAGGTCCCGGTTATACGCCAGCGGCTGGGCTTTGAGTGTCGCCAGCAGGCCGGTCAGGTTGCCGATCAACCGGCCGGACTTACCGCGGGCCAGCTCGGCGATGTCGGGGTTCTTCTTCTGCGGCATGATCGAGCTGCCGGTCGACCAGGAGTCGTGCAGCACGGCGTAGCCGAATTCCGTTGAACTCCACAAGATGATGTCTTCGGCCAGCCGGGACAGGTCGACGGCGATCATCGCGAACACGAATGCCGCCTCAGCGGCGAAGTCGCGAGCGGCGGTCGCGTCGATCGAGTTGTCGGCGGCCGCGGTGAAGCCGAGTTCGGCGGCGATGGCGTCCGGGTTCAGGCCCAGCGACGAGCCGGCCAGCGCACCCGACCCGTAGGGCGAGATCGCGGCGCGGGCGTCGAAGTCGACGATCCGGTCCACGTCGCGCAGCAGCGGGTGAGCATGGGCCAACAGGTGGTGAGCCAGCAGCACCGGCTGCGCGGACTGCAGGTGCGTCTTGCCCGGCATGATGGCACTCGGGTGCGCGCCGGCCTGGTGGGCCAGCGCCTCGACCACGTCGAGCACCCCGGCAGCCACCCGGCGCACCGCATCGCGCAGCCACATCCGAAACAGCGTGGCCACCTGGTCATTTCGTGATCGCCCGGCCCGTAGCCGGCCGCCCAGGTCCGCACCCACCCGGTCGATCAGGCCGCGTTCCAGCGCGCCGTGCACGTCCTCGTCGGTGACCAGCGGCCCGAAGCTGCCGTCGGCGACGTCTTCGCCGAGGCTGTCCAGGCCGGCCAGCAGGCCGTCACGCTGCTCAGTGGTGAGCAGCCCGGCGCCGTAGAGCACCTTCGCGTGTGCCTTGGACGCGGCCACGTCGTAGGGCGCCAGCACCCAGTCGAAGTGGGTGGATTTGCTCAGCGCCGCCAGCGCGTCGGACGGTCCTTCGGCGAACCGTCCGCCCCACAGTGATCCCTCGTTGGTGCTCACCCCAGATCCCGGCGGGCGGAGATCTTCGAGCTCAGCCCGTGGATCTGGACGAAGCCACGCGCCGCGGTCTGGTCGAAGGTGTCGCCCTCGTCGTAGGTGGCCAGGTTGAAGTCGTAGAGCGACTCCGCGCTGCGCCGGCCGTTGACGATGATGCTGCCGCCGTGCAGCACCAGGCGGATGTCGCCGGAGACGTGCTGCTGGGTGTCCTCGACGAACACCTCCAGCGACCGCTTGAGCGGGCTGAACCACAGGCCGTCGTAGGTGAGCTCGCCCCACTTGCGGTCCACACCACGCTTGTAGCGACCCAGTTCACGCTCCAGGGTGACGTGCTCGAGCTCGGTGTGCGCGGTGATGAGCACCATCGCGCCGGGCGCCTCGTAGATCTCGCGGCTCTTGATGCCCACCAGCCGGTCCTCGACCACGTCGAGCCGTCCCACGCCCTGCGCGCCGGCCCGGGCGTTGAGCTCCTGGATGATCTCCAGCACGCTGAGCGGTCGACCGTCGATGGCCACCGGGCGGCCCTTGTCGAAGCTGATGATCAGCTCGTCGGGGGCGTTGAAGTGGACCGTCGGGTCCTCGGTGTAGTCGTAGACGTCCTTGGTCGGGGCGTTCCACAGGTCTTCGAGGAACCCGGTCTCCACCGCACGGCCCCACACGTTCTGGTCGACCGAGAACGGCGAACGCTTGGTGACGTTGATCGGGATGGCGTTCTCCTCGGCGAACGCGATGGCCTTCTCCCGGGTCCAGGCGTAGTCGCGGACCGGGGCGATGACGTTCAGTTCGGGCGCCAGCGAGGCGAAGCCGACCTCGAAGCGGACCTGGTCGTTGCCCTTGCCGGTGCAGCCGTGCGCGACGATGGTGCCGCCGTGGCTACGCGCGGCGTCCACCAGGTGCTTGACGATCAGCGGCCGGCTGATGGCCGAGACCAGCGGGTAGCGGTCCATGTAGAGCGCGTTGGCCTTGATGGTCGGCAGGCAGTAGTCGTCGGCGAACTCGTTGCGGGCGTCGACCACAACGGCTTCCACCGCACCGCAGTCCAGGGCCCGCTGGCGCACCACTTCCATGTCCTCGCCGCCCTGGCCGAGGTCGATGGCGACGGCGACCACTTCGCGGCCGGTCTCCTTGCCGATCCAGCTGATCGCCACCGACGTGTCCAGGCCGCCGGAATACGCCAGGATGACGCGTTCGGACATCGAGTTCTCCTTGCTTTGTGTTGCTGTGTGCTTGTGGGTTTTATTGCAGGTCGTTGAGGGTGGCGGCGAGTTCGGCGCCGGTCATCGGCTCGCGGGCCGCCACGAAGATGGTGTCATCCCCGGCGATGGTGCCGACGACGTACGGTAGCGCGGCCCGATCTATGGCGCTGGCCAGGTAGTCCGCCGCTCCGGGCGGGGTGCGCAGCACGGCGAGATTTCCGGTGGCGTCGGTGGACACCAGCAGCTCGCTCAGCAGCCGGCACAGCCGGTCGGTGCCGCCGGAGACGGCGCGCACCGGGCTGCCGTCCTCGGGCACCACGTACACCCCGGCTCCCCCGTCGACACCGCGCAGCTTCACCGCGCCCAGCTCTTCGAGGTCGCGCGACAAGGTGGCCTGGGTGACCTCGATGCCGTCGGCGGCCAGGATGGTGGCCAGCTCGGTCTGGCTGCGTACCGCAGCAGAGGACAGCACCTCGACGATGCGGGCCTGGCGGCCCACTCGTGTGATGGTGCTGTCGGCGCGGCTCATCGCGACCGTTCCAGCAACCACACCAACAGCGCCTTCTGCGCGTGCAAGCGGTTCTCGGCTTCGTCCCACACCGCGCTGCGCGGCCCGTCGATCACCGAGTCGGTGATCTCGTCACCGCGGTGCGCCGGAAGACAGTGCAGCACCGTGACTTCCGGGTCGGCCAGGCCAACCAGTTCGTCGTTGATCTGAAACGGCCGAAACGGCGCCACCCGGTCCAGGCCGTCGTCCTCCTGGCCCATCGAGGTCCAGGTGTCGGTGACCAGCACGTCGGCGCCGGCGGCGGCTTTGGCCGCATCGGCGGTCAGCGTGACCGAGGCACCGGTGTCGGCGGCGCGCGCCTGCGCGGCGGCGACCACGGCGGGGTCGGGCGTGAAGCCTTCGGGGGCGGCGACGGTGACGTGCACCCCGGCGGTCACCCCGCCGAGCATCAGCGAGTGCGCCATGTTGTTGGCGCCGTCACCGAGATAGGTGAGCTTGAGCCCCTTGAGCGTGCCCTTGCGTTCGGCGATGGTCTGCAGGTCGGCCAGCACCTGACAGGGGTGGAACTCATCGGAGAGCGCGTTGACGATCGGCACGCCTGCCGTCGAGGCCATCGCGGTCAGCCGGTCCTGGGCGAACGTGCGCCACACAATGGCGTCGACGTAGCGTGACAGCACCTGCCCGGTGTCTTCGAGGGTTTCGTCGCGGCCCAGCTGGGTGGATCGGCCGTCGACGACGACGGCGTGCCCGCCGAGCTGGGCGATGCCGATCTCGAAGGAGAACCGGGTGCGGGTGGAGTTCTTGTCGAAGATCACCGCGACCCCGCGCGGGCCTTCCAGCGGCCGGCGACTGAACGGCTCGGCCTTGAGTTCGGCTGCCAGCGAAAGGATTTCGGCCTGCTCGGCCGGGGTGACGTCGTCGTCGCGCAGGAAGTGGCGGATCATGACGCAGCCTCCTGGGCGGTGTCGAGGATGCCCGGCAGGGCGGTGATGAAGCTGCCGATCTGTTCCTCGGAGACGATCAGCGGCGGCGCCAACCGGACTACGCCCGCCGCGGCGGCGTTGACCAGGAAGCCGGCCTCGCGGGCGGCCAGTTCGACGGCCTTGGCCTTCGGCTCGGTGAGCACCACCCCCTGCAGCAGGCCCTTGCCCCGGACGTGGTCGACCAGCGGATGGCCCAGTTCCTCGATGCCGTGGCTCAGCGTCTTGCCGAGCGTGGCGGCCCGGGCGATCAGGTCGCCGTCGGCCAGCGCCTTCAGCACCGCCAGCGCGGCCGCGGTGCACACCGGGTTGCCGCCGAAGGTACTGCCGTGCAAGCCCGGGGTCAACAGGTCACCGGCCGCGCCGACCGCCAGGCAGGCGCCGATCGGCAGCCCGCCGCCCAGGCCCTTGGCCAACGTGATGATGTCGGGGGTGATGCCGTCGTGCTGGTGGGCGTAGAAGGCGCCGGTGCGCCCGATCCCGGTCTGGACTTCATCGAGCACCAGCAGGGCGCCGTGGGCGGCGGTGATGCCGCGGGCCTCGGCCAGGTATCCGGCGGGCGGGGTGACGACGCCGCCCTCCCCCATGATCGGCTCCAAGAACACCGCGGCGGTGGTCGAATCGACCGCCGCAGCCAGCGCCTTGGTGTCGCCGTAGGGCACGTGGGTGATGTCGCCGGGCAGCGGCTCGAACGGCGCCTGCTTGTCGGGCTGTCCGGTCAGCGCCAGCGATCCCATGGTCCGGCCGTGGAAGGCGCCTTGGGCGGCAACGATCTTCGTCTTGCCGGTGAGCCGGGTCATCTTGAAGGCCACTTCGTTGGCCTCGGTCCCGGAGTTGCAGAAGAACACCCGCGCCGGCGCGCCGAGATGGTCGACCAGGCCCTCGGCCAGCGCGATGCCCGGCTCGGTCGCGTACAGGTTGGAGGTGTGGCCCAACGTGTTCAGCTGGGTGGTGACGGCCTCGATCACCGCCGGGTGGCGATGGCCGAGCACGTTGACCGCGATGCCGCCGAGCAGATCGACGTAGCTCTTTCCGGCCTCGTCGGTCACCACTGCGCCCTCGCCGCTGACCAGTGCCAGCGGCGGGGTGCCGTAGTTGTTCATCATCACCGCGGACCACCGGTCCTGCAGGGTTGTCATGGGTTTACCACCTTGGTTCCGGTGCCGGCGTGAGTGAAAAGCTCGACCAGCACGCAATGTTCGACGCGGCCGTCGATGATGTGGGCGCTGGGCACCCCACCACGGACGGCGCGCAAGCAGGCTTCGACTTTGGGGATCATGCCGGACTCCAGGCTCGGCAGCAGCTGCTCCAGCGTCGCGGTGTCGATCTCACTGACCAGCGAATCGCGGTTGGGCCAGTCGGTGTAGAGGCCGTCGACGTCGGTGAGCATCAGCAGCTTCTCCGCCTGCAGCGCTTCGGCCAGCGCGGCCGCGGCGGTGTCGGCGTTGATGTTGTGCACCACCCCGTCGGGGTCGGGCGCCAGGGTGGAGACCACCGGAATCCTGCCTGCGGCAATCAGATCCAGCACCGCGGCGGTGTTGACCTGGTCGACGTCGCCCACCAGCCCGATGTCGGTGGCGACCCCGTCGACGTTCACGCTGCGACGGACCGCGGTGAACAGCGCGGCGTCCTCGCCGGTGATGCCGACCGCATACGGGCCGTGGGCGTTGATCAGGCCGACGAGTTCGCGACCGACCTGACCGAACAACACCATGCGCGCCACGTCGAGCACTTCGGGTGTGGTGACCCGGAATCCGCCCTTGAAGTCACCTTCGATGCCGAGCTTGGAGAGCATGGCGCTGATCTGCGGCCCACCGCCGTGCACCACCACCGGGTGGATGCCACAGTTTCGCAGGAAGGCCATGTCGGCGGCGAACGCGTGCTTGAGGGTGTCGTCGGTCATGGCGTTGCCGCCGTATTTGACGACGACGATCTTGCCGTGCAGCTGCTTGAGCCACGGCAGGGCTTCGGCCAACACCTGGGCTTTGATCTGCGTGCTGAGTTGTTCGGTCATGAGCTGTACGCCGAGTTCTCTTCGACGTAGGCGTGCGACAAGTCGGTGGTGCGCACCATGGCCTGCCCGCTGCCGAGGTTGAGTTCCACCGTCACGTGGATGTCCGCGCCGGACAGGTCGACTTCCCGGGCACCGGGCATCGGCGTGCCGCCGGAGAAGACCGGGGAGCCGTTGAACGACACCGTGATCCGGTCCGGGTCGATGGTGAACGGCACCATCCCCACGGCGGCCAGCACCCGTCCCCAGTTGGGGTCCGAGCCGAACAGCGCGGTCTTGACCAGGCTGTCGCGGGCCACGATCCGCGCGGCGATCAGGGCGTCAGCGTCGGTGCCCGCGCCGCTGACAGTGATCGACACCCGCTTGGTGACACCCTCGGCGTCGGCCTGAAGCTGGGCGCACAGGTCGTCGCAGACGGTCAACACCGCGGCGTCGAGCTCGTCTTGGCTGGGCGTGATCTCGCTGGCGCCCGACGACAGCAGCAGCACCGTGTCGTTGGTGGAGCAGCTGCCGTCGATGTCGAGCCGGTCGAACGTCACCGCGGTGGCCCGGCGCAGGGCGACGTCCAGCGCCGCCGCGTCGACCTTGGCGTCGGTGGTCAGCACCACCAGCATGGTGGCCAGCGATGGCGCCAGCATGCCGGCACCCTTGGCCATGCCGCCCACGGTCCAGTCGCCCTTGTGGTGCAGCGCAACCTGTTTGGGGACGGTGTCGGTGGTCATGATGGCGCGGGCGGCTTCGTCTCCGCCGACCAAGCCGCCGGCCATGGCCTGCACCACGTCGGTGACGCCGGCCAGCAGCTTGTCCATCGGCAGCCGGTCACCGATCAGACCGGTGGAGCAGACCGCGACCTCGGCCGCACCGGTCTCGGTGCCCCACTCCGACAGTGCCGCCGCGACGGCTTCGGCGGTGGTGTGGGTGTCCTGGAAACCGCCCGGGCCGGTGCAGGCGTTGGCACCGCCGGAGTTCAGGATCACCGCCCGCAGCCGGCCGGCCTTGAGCACCTGCCGGCTCCACTGCACCGGTGCGGCCTTGACCTGGTTGCTGGTGAACACCCCGGCCGCCGCGTAGTCCGGCCCCTCGTTGAACACCAGCGCCAGGTCCGGATTCCCGGAAACCTTGATGCCCGCGGCGATTCCGGCGGCCCGGAATCCTCCGGGTGCGGTGACACCCTGCTCCCGTACCAGCCGAACGTCACTCATGGCGCCACTCCTACAACGGAAAGTCCTTCGGTCTCCGGCCAGCCCAGCGCCAGGTTCATCGCCTGCACGGCGGCACCGCCGGTGCCCTTGACCAGGTTGTCGATCGCCGCGATCGCGATGAACGTCGAGGCGTCCTCGTCGACGGCGACCGCGAGGTGGGCGGCGTTGCTGCCGATCACCGATCCGGTCTTGGGCAGCTGGCCTTCGGGCAGCAGGTGCACGAACGGCTCGTCGTGATAAGCCTTTTCGTAGACCGCGCGCAGTTCCGACAGCGACGCCGTGGTCTTGGCGGTGCAGGTAGCCAGGATGCCCCGCGAGGTCGGGATCAGCACCGGGACAAACGCGACGCTGACGTCGCGGTGGGTGACCGCGCGCAGCCCTTGGCTGATCTCCGGGGTGTGCCGGTGCGCGCCGCCGATGTTGTAGGCCCGCGCCGATCCGATGACCTCCGAGCCCAGCAGGTCGACCTTGGCGGCCTTGCCGGCACCGGAGGTGCCGCTGACGGCGACCACGGTGACGTCGGGTTCCACCAGTCCGGCGGCGACGGCCGGGAACAACGCCAGCAGCGCCGCGGTCGGGTAACAGCCCGGCACCGCGATCCGCCGGGCGTT
Source organism: Mycolicibacter sp. MU0102 (assembly GCF_963378105.1). NCBI lineage: Bacteria > Bacillati > Actinomycetota > Actinomycetes > Mycobacteriales > Mycobacteriaceae > Mycobacterium > Mycobacterium holstebronense. The sequence goes on along the minus strand of NZ_OY726398.1, from coordinate 2,035,327 downwards.
GATGAGTTTGTCGCGACCGCCGGGCAACTCCGGCAGACCGTAGGGCCAGGTGCCGGCGTGCGCCGAGCCGTAGAAGCGCTCCCAGTCGGTCGGATCACCCAGCCGGAAGTCCGCGCCGCAGTCGATCACCACGGTGTCGTCGTCAAGCTGTTCGGCCAGAATTGCCGAATGCCCGTGCGGCAGACCGAGGAAGACCACGTCGTGTCCAGCAAGAATGTCGACCTCGGTCGGCTCGAGGACGCGGTCAGCCAGCGGCACCAGATGCGGGTGCTGTTCGCCCAGGGTGCTGCCGGCGTTGCCGGCGGCGGTCAGCGCGCCGATACTCAGCCGGCCGTCGGCGTAGGCGGGGTGCCCGAGCAGCAGCCGCAGGATCTCCCCGCCGGCGTAGCCGCTGGCACCAGCCACCGCCACTTTGATCGCTTTGGTCACTCGGCGATTCTGCATGATTATGCGTTTATACGCAAACTAATTACGGCAGTGTTGGGGCACGAACGTGCAAGCTGCACGGTAGCCGACTCTCAGGCCGCCCCCGCGTCGCGGTAGGCCTCCAGAAGGCGCAGCCACACTTCGCTGATCGTGGGGAAACACGGCACGGCGTGCCACAGCCGGCTGATCGGCACCCGCCCGGCGACGGCGATGGTGGCCGAATGCAGCAATTCGGCCACGCCGGGGCCGACGAAAGCCACGCCGAGCAGGAACAACTCGTCGGCGTCGACCACCATGCGGGCCCGCCCGCGGTAGCCGTCGGCGTGCAGCTTGGCCCCCATCACCGCGTCGCCGATCTCCACGTCCACCACCTGCACCCGGTGGCCGGCCCGCTCGGCCTGCTCGGCGGTGAGCCCGACCGCGGCCGCTTCGGGATCGGTGAAGAAGACCTGCGGTACGGCGTGATGGTCGGCGGTGGCGGCGTGCACGCCCCACGGCGCGGTGTCCAGTGGCTCCCCGGCGGCCCTGGCGCCGATGGCGTCGCCGGCGATACGCGCCTGATATTTGCCCTCGTGGGTGAGCAGCGCGCGGTGATTGGCGTCGCCGCACGCATAGAGCCACCCTTCGTCGACGGCGCGCACCCGGCAGGTGTCGTCGACCTCCAGCCAGTCGCCGGGGGTGAGTCCGACGGTTTCCAGGCCGATGTCTCCGGTGAGCGGGGTACGGCCGGTCGCGAACAGGATCTCGTCGACGTCGAGCTCGGTGCCGTCGGTCAGCTGCAACCGCACCGGGCCGTCGCCCGCACGCCGCAGGCGGGCAACCGACACACCGGTGCGCACATCGACTCCGGCGTCTGTGAGCCCGCGGGCGACGTATTCGCCGACGAACGGTTCCATCCGCGGCAACAAGCCCGAGCCGCGCACCAGCAACGTCACCGCCGAGCCCAATCCCTGCCAGGCGGTGGCCATCTCAACGCCCACACCGCCGGCCCCGACCACGGCGAGGCGCCGGGGCACCGACGTGGCCTCGGTGGCTTCGCGATTGGTCCACGCACGGGCGTCGGCCAGACCGGGCAGATCCGGCAGGGCCGCGCGGGTGCCGGTGCAGACGACGACGGCGTGCCGGGCGGTCAGTTTCACGTCGCCATCCTCGGTGGCGACGACCACCCGTCGTGGCCCGTCCAGGCGACCGTGGCCGCGCACCAGGGTCGCGCCGATCGCCTTGACCCAATCCGCCTGCCCGGAGTCGTCCCAGTCCCCCACATAGCGATTGCGGCGCTGAAACACCCCTGCGGCATCGATCGAAGAGCTGACGGCCTGTCGTGCGCCGTCGACGCGGCGCGCATCATCGAGCGCGAGCACCGGCCGCAGCAGGGCCTTGCTGGGCACGCAGGCCCAGTAGGAACATTCGCCGCCGATGAGTTCTCGTTCCACGATCGCCACGGTCAGCCCGGCGACACGGGCGCGGTCGGCGACGTTCTCCCCGACCGGTCCGGCGCCCAGGACGACCACGTCAAAGGATTCGGGTTGGTGCATCGAGTCGACCCCCTCCAGGTCCCGCTCCGCGAACGGTGGCGACTCTCAGCATGCCCGAACAGCGGCTGCTGTTTGTGTGAATGCGTTGCGCGATCAGGGGTTGTTGGCGCCGGGTGACCCGGCGGCCCCAACGGTGCCGTCGAACCCACCGTTGCCGCCGCGCCCCCCGTTGCCGCCGACGCCGCCCACACCGGTGCCATCCGCACCACCGATGCCACCGGCACCTCCTACACCGCCGACGCCGGTTCCGTTGGCACCGGGAGCGCCGCCGTCACCGCCGACACCACCATCACCGCCGCGGGAGACGGCGTCCGTGCTGGACCCGGTGTCGACCTCGACTTGGCCCAGACCTCCGGCGCCGCCGGCGCCACCGATCGCGGTGCCCACACCTGCAGCGCCTGAGTCGCCACCGTTTCCGCCGGTCGCACTGCCGCCGGAAATGGAGTAGAAGCTAGCCCCGTCACCCTCGACCTTGCCGATTCCGCCGGCGCCACCGTGGGCCCCACCGCTACCAGCCCCGCCGTTACCGCCGGTCGCAGTGCCACTGGTGATGAAGCCGGAGCCGGTGCCGAGTGCCTGTACCGCTGCGCCGCCGCCGTCGCCGCCCACGCTGCCGACCCCGTCTGCGGCGCCCCCGTCGCCGCCGTGCCCGTTGCCGCTGGTCGAGCAGTCGCAGTAACTCGCCACCCCGCCAATGCCGCCGTTACCACCGTGGCCGCCGTTGCTGGCCGCCCCGCCCTGCCCGCCGGTGCCTGTGCCGGTGGCGGAACCGGGGGCCTGGTTGACCTGGACCGTCCCGCCGCCTCCGTTGCCGCCGATGCTGCCGGCGCCGGTGGCGTCGCCACCGTTGCCGCCGACGGAGTCACCGGTGGCTGTGCCACCGGTAGTCAGCAACGCACCGTTCGCGGCCACGCCCCCGTCGCCGCCGGTGCCGCCGTCACTGCCCGCACCGCCCTGACCGCCGGTCACCGTACCGCTGGCTTTGCCCGCGCTGTCGGCCAGAATGGCGGCCACGCCGCCGGCGCCGCCGGACCCGCTTCCAATGGCCGCACCGCCTGCCCCTCCGGTAGCAACACTCAAGGCGCCGCCGGCAACACTGCCGGTTTCGTCGGCGGCGATCAGGGCCCAACCGCCGTGTCCACCGGTACCACCGGCCGCGGTAGCCGACCCCGCGCCGCCCGCGGCGCCGTTCCCACCGATCGCGGTACCACCGGCATTCCCGCCGCCGGTGCTGTAGATGGCGGCGCCGCCGCCACCGCCGCCGCCGCCACCGCCGTAGCCGGGCCCGCCGGTGCCGCCGGCCTCACCCGCACCACCCGCGCCCCCGACTCCGCCCTGCCCGGGGCCGCCGACACCCGGCACCCCGTCGATGTACCTGGCGCCGTCACCACCGGCTCCACCGTGACCGCCGCCGCCGGCGACACCGCCGGCCACCATGCTCAGACCGCCGGTGCCACCGGTACCACCATTGCCACCGGTCTGTGCGGCCAGGAACTGGGCCAGCCCCAACGGCTCTTCGCGCAACCCGGAGCTCACGCCGCCGTCACCCCCGACGCCGCCGTTCCCGCCGACCAGTCCACTACCGCCGGCACCGCCGTCGCCGCCGTCACCGGCCAGGATGTAGGCACCGCTGACCCCGGCGCCCCCATCACCACCGTCGCCGCCGTTGCCCAGCGTTCCGTCACTGCCACGACCGCCCTGCTGGCCCACCAGGCCGGCGGTACCGCCGGCGCCACCGACGCCGACGCTGCTACCGGCGTTGCCGCCGTTTCCGCCGTTTCCGCCGCTGCCGCGGGTGGCGGCGTCACCGATCGCCCCGCCGCCGCCACGGCCACCGTCGCCGCTGTTGCCACCGGCACCGCCCCCGCCGCCGTTGGCGAACATGCCCACGGCATTGCCGCCCTGACCGCCCGCGCCGCCGGCCCCGCCAACTCCGCCGACACCGCCGACACCGCCGCCCAGCGCCCACTGCCCCGCCGCACCGGTCACACCGACACCACCATCACCGCCGGCCCCGCCGAGGCCGCCTAAGCCGAACAGCCAACCGGGCGCGGCCCCACCGTCACCGCCGGCACCACCGACCCCGCCGGCGATCCCGGCCCCGCCTTCACCGCCCGCACCGCCGGAACCGGCCATCACGCCGCCGGAGCCGCCGTCACCACCATCGAAACCGGCCGCTCCCGCCCCGCCGGCACCGCCGTTGCCGATCCAGCCCAAGGCGTCGCCGCCGTCGCCACCGGCCACACCCTGACCCGTGCCGTCAAAGCCCGCCCCACCGTCGCCGAACCACAATCCGCCGTTCCCGCCGTCCGGGTTCTGCAGCGTTCCGTCAGCACCGTTTCCGATCAGGAACTGCCCGGACACCTGGTTGACGAAATCGTCGACCTGGGTTCCGAACGGGCTGTCGATCCACTGCTGCAGACCGTCGTGCAACGGCTCATAGATCCACTGGTCGAGGAACGCCGTTGCATTCCAGGCTCCGGCTGCGGCCGGCTCCGCTGATAGCTCGCCGAACCCGGACAGCAATGCAGCCCAGGATGAGGGGTCGGTCCACTCGCTGAAATCCGCTGGCGCAGTTTGAATCCACGCGGCGGGATCGAACAGATCCTCGAATCCGAAGTCGGCCTGTGCCTCGGGCGCCGCGCTCAACGGCATTACCCCGAACGCCAGGAATCCGGCGACCGTGCTCGTGGCCCCCACCATCCGCTGCCGATTGACCCGGCTGTGTCCCTGAGCATCCATGACGCACCCCATCCCCGCCCCGTCCGGTGACTCCGAACGTCTCAGGAAACAGTCAACGAAGTGCAAACGCGACGCACATCATCCAAAAGGATGATTTTCAGGCAAGCAGCGCCGGAGCCGAGCCACCCAGCGCTTGGACGCTAGGAAGGGAGGCTGTCGCGGTGCAGCCCGCACTCCGCGGAGGTGCGCACACCAAGGCGGTACAGCACCAGGCTCGCCGGGCACCAGCCCGCGAACGCATCAAGCAGCAGGCTCAGGCCCACAAAGCCGGTGAGGATGAGCCACAGGGGGCCAAAGAGATACGCCAGCGTTGCGCTGGTCAGCACCGCCGTCCCGGCCATCAGATGCAGAACACGCTCCAAGGGCCACCCCGGTGGGCATGGCGGCTTGAAAGTCGCCCGCTGGGTTCCGGCAGCAGTGTGGTCGCGTTGCATCGGCGTTCTCCTTCGCGTGTGACCTGTGGGGCTCTCCTGCGCGGCGGCGCTGGACCGCACCACGCATACCCGCTAGGGTATCTATTATACCCCAGTGGGTATTGTCAGACCTGGTCGAGGGACGCGGTTGAGCCACACCCGCACCGAACCACCCATGGAAGGAACCACCCATGCCACAGGCCCCCGCCGCAAAGAAGCTGCTCATCCTCGGCGCCGGCGTCGGCGGCTTGAGCGTCATCAAGGAGATCGCCGCATACGACTCGGCAGCAGCAATACTCGACGAGATCGACATCACAATCGTCGACGAGGACTTCTCCCACTTCCTCGGGTTCACCCTGCCGTGGGTCATGCGAGGCTGGCGCGCAGCCGACAGCGTGCCGATCCGGCCCACCGAAGCTGCGCTGAACCGGATCAACCGGGTTACCGGCCGAGTCAGCACGATCGATCCTCAGCGGCGGCAGGCCACTTTGGCTGATGACACCACGCTGGATTTCGACGCCCTGATCCTGGCCACCGGTGCGCGCAATGCCGTCGATCGGGTGCCGGGGCTCGCCGATGCGGTGATCAAAGGGGTGGCGATTCACTACTACGACCACGACGCCGCGGCCGTGGCGCATCGTGCCCTGAGCGGTTTCACCGGCGGGCGACTGATGTTCCTGGTGACCTCACCGGTCTATCGCTGCCCAGTGGCTCCTTACGAGGGCGCGATGCTCGCGGCCGACCTGCTGGAGACAACGGGCACACGAGCTTCCACCGAGATCACCGCCTACACACCCGAAGCGCAACCCATGCCGTCCGCCGGCCCCTACGCCGGGCTGGAACTCATCGAGTTCCTGCGGCAGCGGGACATCGCATTCCACGCCGAACATCAGGTCGTCGCCATTGACGCCGAGCGCCGGGTCGCCACATTCGACAACGGCGCCGAGGCCGGCTTCGACTTGTTGATGTTCATCCCGCCGCACCGCCCGGCAGTCACGATCGGTGACGAAGACTGGATCAGCGTCGATACGGCAACCATGGCGACCCGACACCCGGGCATCTACGCAATCGGCGACACCACGGCCGTCACCACCCCCTGGGGTCGATCGTTGCCCAAAGCGGCGGCCTTCGCCCGCAACGGCGCGGTGTCGGCGGCCCGCAGTGCCCTGCATTATCTCGGCATCATCGGCCGCACCGAGGAACTGTCCGGGCAGGGCTACTGCTACCTCGACACCGGGGCGGGCGCGTCATCGCTGGGAGCGGGTGATTTCTTCGCTGAGCCGCCGGAGATTCACCTCAGCACCCCATCGGCGGAACTCAACCGTCAGAAGAACGACGAGGAACAGCAGTGGCGAGCGCTCTGGGAGACCGAAAACCCGCTCCTGCGTTAGCGCAGCGCGGCGCCGACGGCTTCGCCGGCGCGGACGACGGCGGCGTCGCGGGCGGCGCTGGCCTCGTCCTCGGTCAGCGTGCGATCGGCAGCCCGGAAGCGCAGCGCGAACGCCAGCGACTTGCGGCCCTCGCCGACCTGCGGGCCGGTGTAGACGTCGAACAGCGCGATGTCCTCCAGCAGCTCACCGGCGCCCTCGCGCACCGCGTCGGCCACCGATTGGGCGGTCACCTTCTCATCGACCACCAGGGCCAGGTCCTGGAACACCGCCGGGAACGGCGACACCCGGGGAGCCGGCAGCGCCGCGGTCACCGGAATGGCGTCCAGGTCCAGCTCGACCGCACAGGTGCCCTTGGGCAGGCCGGCGCGTTCGATGACGGCCGGGTGCAGCTGGCCGGCGTGACCGATCACGGTCTCGCCGACCAGCACCTCGGCACAGCGGCCCGGATGCCACGGCAAGTAGGCCGCGGAGCGCAGTGTGACCTCGACGCCGCTGGCGCCGGCGATCACCCGTGCCGCCTCGATGGCGTCGGCGGCTTCCACCGGACGGCCCGGGCCCCACGGTCCGCGGGGCTCGGCCAGGCCGGTCAGTGCGACCGCGATGTGCTGCGGCTGGCGCGGCAGGGCGGCGTCGATCCCGGCGATCTCGGCCTCGGTCGGCCGCCGGGCGGGCGTGACGGCCGGGAACTCGGCCGGGCCTACCGACTGCACCACCTGGGCGATCGCGAACAGTGCGACGTCATTCATGCCGCGGGACACGTTGCGGCCCAAGGCTTCCAACAGGCTGGGCAGCAGGGTGCTGGCCAGCTGGGGCCGGTCGGCCTCCAGCGGGTTGAGCACCGACACCGTGGCGCGGCGCGGGTCGTCATCGGCCAGCCCCCAGGTGTCGAACACTCCGGCGGGCAGGAACGGCGAGGTCAGCACCTCAACGTAGCCGGCCAGGGCCAGCGACTTGCCGATCGCGCGGCGCCGGCGCTGGGTGGGAGTCAGGCCACGTCCGGCCGGTGCGGCGGGCAGCACCGGCTGGATGGACTCCAGTCCCTCCAGCCGCAGCACCTCCTCAACCAGGTCGGCGGGTTGGCGCAGGTCCGGCCGCCAACTCGGCGGGGTGACGGTCAGGAGGTCACCGCCGGCCGCCACCTCGCAGCCGATCTGAATCAGTCGGCGAACGGTGGTGCCCTCGGGGTAGCTCACCCCCGCGGTGCGGTCCGGCAGGTCGGCGGGAATCTCGATGGGAGCCTGGCTCCAGTTCTCGACGGGCGGGTCGCCGCGCCAGTCGGTCAGGCCCGATCCGATGACTCCCCCGGCGATCTCGGCCAGCAGGCTCGCGCAGCGGTCCAGCACGGCCACCGAGATGGCCGGGTCGACGGAGCGCTCGTAGCGCCGGGCGGCCTCGCTGGGCAGGTGCAGCCGCCGCGCGGTCCGTGACACCGCCGCGGGGTCCCAGATCGCGGCTTCCAGCAGCACATCGGTTGAGTCGTCGCGCATTTCGGTGCTGCCCGAACCCATCACGCCGCCGATCGCGGCGGTGGCGACGTCATCGACGATCAGCACGTCGATCGGCTCGAGCTTGCGTTCGATGTCATCCAGCGTGGTGACGGTCTCGCCGGCCGCGGCGAAGCGGACGTCGAAGCCGCCGGTGATGCGGGCCCGGTCGTGGGCGTGCATCGGGTGACCGAGTTCGACCATGACGTAGTTGGTGGCGTCGACGGCCGGGGAGATCGCCCGGATGCCGCACAGCGCCAGCCGCCGTTGCAGCCACCACGGCGAGACCGCCGCCGGGTCGATACCGGTGACGCTGCGCAGCGCGAAGCGTCGCACCCCGGTGCCGGGTTGCACACTCAGCGGCCACGCCTCGCCCTCGGCGGGCAGTGCCGGGACCAAAGCCGGGTCAGCAAAATCCAGGTCCAGCACGTTGGCTATGTCGCGTGCCAGCCCCCGTACTGACATGCAGTAGCCGCGGTCGGGGGTGATGGCCAGCTCGTAGACCACGTCGTCGAGGCCCAGCACGTCCGCGGCGTCCGCACCCGGCTCGGCCGTGCCTTCCGGCAGCACCAAGATGCCGGAATGATCGGTGCTCAGTCGTATTTCGGATGCCGAGCAGATCATGCCGTCGGAGGTGCGGCCGTAGGTCTTGCGGGTGGCAATCGCGAAATCACCGGGCAGCACCGCGCCCGGCAGCGCCACCGCGACCAGGTCGCCGACGGCGAAATTACTGGCACCGCAGACGATGTCGCGCGGCTCGGCTTCGCCGACGTCGACACGGCAGGCCCGGATCGGCTTCTTGAACTCGGTGAGTTCCTCGATCTCGACAACTCGGCCGACCTTGAACGGCCCGGTGACCGGGCCCAGGGTGTGCACGCCCTCGACCTCGTGGCCGATCCGCAGCAGCGCCTGCTCGAGTTCGTCGGCGGTGATCTCGAATCCCGGCGCGCCGGCGATCAGGGTCTCACGCAACCAGCTGTAGGGAATACGCATCAGGCACCCACCCCGAACGGCAGGGAGAACCGGACGTCGCCCTCGACCATGTCGCGCATGTCGGGTATTCCGTTGCGGAACTGCAGGGTTCGCTCCAATCCCATGCCGAAGGCGAAGCCGGAGTATTCGGCCGGGTCGATGCCCACCGCACGCAGCACGTTGGGGTGCACCATTCCGCAACCGCCCCATTCCACCCAGCCGGGTCCGCCCTTCTTGCCCTCGAACCAGATGTCGACCTCGGCCGACGGCTCGGTGAACGGGAAGAAGTGCGGCCGGATGCGGGTCTTGGCGGCCGGCCCGAACTCGGACTGGGCGAAGGCGTCCAGGGTGCCGCGCAGGTGCGCCATGGTCAGGCCGCGATCGACCGCCAGCCCCTCGACCTGGTGGAACACCGGGGTGTGGGTGGCGTCGAGTTCGTCGGTGCGGAAGGTGCGCCCGATCGAGACGACGTAGACCGGCAGTTCGCGGGCCAGCAGGGCGCGGATCTGCACCGGGGAGGTGTGCGTGCGCAGCAGTTGCCGCGATCCGGCCGGGGCGATGTGGAAAGTGTCCTGGTCACTGCGCGCGGGGTGGTCGACCGGGAAGTTCAGCGCGTCGAAGTTGAAGTGTTCGGCTTCGACCTCGGGGCCTTCGACCAGTTCCCAGCCCATCGCGACGAAGGTGTCGGCGACGTGCTCGGCCAGCATGGTGATGGGGTGTCGCGCGCCGACGGGCTTGCGCGCCGAGGGCAGGGTGACATCGATGCTTTCGGCGGCCAGCACCGCGGCGTCACGCTCGGCGCGCAGGGCCGCCAGGCGTTCGTCGTAGGCGCGCTGGGCGTCGGTGCGTACGGCGTTGACGCGCTTGCCCGCGTCGGCGCGCTCGGCCTTGTCGAGCTTGGCCAGCGCCTGGCGGGCCAGCGCCAGCGGCGCCCTGTCACCGAGGTGCTCGGTTTTGGCGTGAGCCAGCGCATCCAGGTCGGCGGCCGCGGCAAAGGCGGCCTGCGCCGCCTGCAGCGCCGAGGTCAGGGTCGCGTCGGAGACGACGGACAGGTCGACTGGTTGTTCGCCCACGCGAGGAAACTCCCCCTACTGGCTGTGATTTTGGCTGAGACGCAAGCGTCGATCTTATCGACATGACGACGAAAGCCCCGCACGCGGTGTGCGGGGCTTTCGTCGTGTGGGTTAGGGCGCCTTGTGCACGGCGCCCGCGCCGCCGGCACCGCCGTCGACACCGGTAGTGCTGGTGGGTGCGGCGGGCTTGGTGCCGGCCGTGCCGGCCACGCTGCCCGACTTGCCGCCGGTGCCACCGGTGCCGCCGGCACCGCCCTTGGTGCTGCCGACGCCATTGCCGCCGTCGCCACCCTTGCCGCCCGTGCCACCGTCGCCGGTGGTGTCGGTCGCGGTGCTACTGCCGCCGGCCCCGCCTGCCCCGCCGGCGCCGACCTGGACGGCCTTGCCGTTGGTGGGTGCGGTGCCGCCGCCGGACGTCAGGCTGCCGCCGTTGCCGCCGACACCACCGGCACCGCCATCGCCCTTGGAGCTGTTGCCGCCGGCACCACCTGCTCCGCCGTTCTGAGCCCGCCAGCTGCCGTCGCCGCCCTCGCCGCCGTCACCGCCCTTGCCGCCGTCGCCCGTGGTTCCGGTGCCGCCGGCACCGCCATTGCCGCCGGCGCCGCCGGAACTGAACAGGTTGCCCCCGGCTTTGCCATCGAATCCCGCACCACCCTTACCGCCGGCACCACCGTCTACGCCGTTGCCACCAGCGCCACCATTGCCGCCGCTGCCGTTGAAGGCGAGGATCTGGCCCTTACCGGCCAGGTCACCGTTGGCGTCGTTCCAGCCACTTGCTTTCGCGCCGGCACCGCCCTCGCCGCCCGCGCCGCCGGTCTTGTCAGCACTGGCTCCACCGGCACCGCCGTTACCACCAGCACCGCCGGTAATGGTGCCTTGACCGCCGGCACCACCGGCGCCGCCAATTCCACCATTGCCGGACTCGACGGTCGGAGCGGGCGTTTCATCATCGTCGCTGGCGCTTCCGCCGTTGGCAGGCGGAGCCGGGACGGAGGCAGCGCCACCGGCACCACCGGCACCACCGGCACCTCCCCAGATGACCCGTGCTCCGACATTCTCGGCGACGCCGCCACCGGCACCACCGGCGCCACCGGCACCACCGTCACCGGTAATTGCGGTGCCGCCAGCTCCACCTGCGCCGCCGGCACCAGATACGCCGAGGATCGTGCCGGACCCGAAGACCTTGTTGGGGAAGGTGTCGATTCCCCAGGTTCCGTCGGACCGCCAGCCGGTGGCAATGCCGCCCGTACCGCCCTTGCCACCCGTGCCGCCGTCGGCTCCCTCGGCGGTCGCTGCGCCACCCTTGCCGCCGGCGCCGCCCTTACCGCCGTACTGGCTACCCACGGCACCGTTGGCGCCGTCGCCACCCTTGCCGCCATTACCGGACTCGGTCCCGCCGGCGCCGCCATTACCGCCAGCGCCGCCGTTGCCGCCGGTCGTTGCGCGACTCGGGTCGGTGTCCGGGTCCACGTAGGCGTTTCCACCGCTTCCACCGGTGCCGCCGTTGCCGTGGACGCCGCCGGTACCGCCGTCACCGCCCGTGCCGCCGCTCCAGTGGGTTTCGTCGCCATCGGCACCGGCACCACCGGTACCGCCGTGCACGCCGCCGATATTGGCACCCGCTCCATCGTCGCCGGCCTGGCCTGCTGCGCCATCGTTACCGGCCCCGTTGCCCGCCGCACCGGCGGCGCCGCCTTCGCCCACGGAGCCCACGTCGCCCGCGTTGCCGCCCTTTCCGCCGGAGCCGTAGCCGTACTGGCCCTTCACCGTCCAGTCGCCCTTGTCACCGGTGCCACCATTGCCGCCCGCGCCCGCGTTGCCGCCCGCACCGCCGTCACCGCCGCTGCCGTTGGTGCCGGACTCGGAGTCACCGCCGGCGCCACCGGCGCCGCCCTTGCCGCCGTTGAAGCCGTCGCCGCCGTTGCCGCCGTTGCCGGTTCCGGTTTCGAAGTCGCCCGTCGAGCCCTCAATGCCGTGGTCACCGTGGCCGGCGTTACCTCCGTCACCACCGGCACCACCGTTGCCGGATTCGGATGCCCCGCCGGCACCGCCCGCACCGCCGTTGCCGCCGTCGCTGCGGGAACCGCTACCGCCGTTACCGCCGCTACCGCCATTGCCGCCGTTGCCGGTGGTTCCCGCCCCGCCGTTGCCGCCTGCACCACCGTGGCCGCCGAAGACCCCGTCGGCGCCCTTACCGCCATTGCCGCCGCTGGTGTGGCTGCCGTCGGCGTCGGCGCCGTTACCGCCGGCGCCACCATTGCTGGCCTCGAAGGGCTGGGTGTTGCTGCCATCCGCGCCCTTTCCACCGCCTTGCGCGTCTGTGTCGCCTGCCTCGCCGCCGGCGCCACCCTTGCCGCCGCTGTCACCGTTGGCTCCGGCCTTGCCGCCGTCGCCGCCGTTGCCATTGCCTTCGTTGGCCCAGCTGCCGTTCGCGCCTTTACCGCCGTCACCGCCCGCGCCGACGGCACCACCGGCGCCGCCGGAACCGCCGTTGCCGGACGTGCCCGCCTTGCCGGTCTCGTTCTTCAGCTCGCCGGCCGCGCCGCCCTTACCGCCGGCACCACCGTCGAAGCCGTTGCCGCCCTTTTCGCCGTCTTCACCGGCCCCGTTGTTGGTGCCGGCCGTACCTCCGTTGCCGTTAGTGCCCTTAATACCGTCGTGCCCGGCACCGCCGGTACCGCCGACACCGCCGTTGCCGGCATTGCCCGACTCGGTGCCGCTCGCACCGCCCTTGCCGCCGACACCGCCGGTGCCACCGACGGCGCCGTCGCCCGCCATGTTGTTCTCGTTGGTCCCGCCCACACCACCGGCACCACCGGTACCGCCGGTGCCACCGTTGCCGATCTTGCCGCCGTCACCACCGACACCACCGTTACCGCCGGTGCCCGCCTCGTTGGTGGCGTCACCAGCACCGCCTGCGCCGCCCATACCGCCGGCACCGCCGTTGCCGCTCTCGCCGCCACTGCCGCCGTTGCCACCGGCGCCGCCGTTGCCTGCCGCCTGGCCGCCCTCGGCGTCGACACCGGCACCACCGACGCCGCCCTTGCCGCCGTCACCGTTGATGGTGCTGGCGTCACCGTCCACACCCTTGTTGCCGAGCGAGCCACCCGCGCCGCCCTTGCCACCGGCACCGGCCGCGCCGCCAGCACCACCGTTGCCGCCGACGCCACCATCGGCGTGGTCCTCGTCTCCAGCAGCACCGGTACCGCCCTGGCCTCCGGCACCACCGGCACCGCCCTTGCCACCGGCACCACCGGTACCGAACAGCCCCTTCGAGGCGCTGCCGCCGTTACCGCCGGTACCACCGGCGTTGCCGGCGTCACCGACTGCACCGGCGCCGCTGTTGGTACCCCACACACCGTCGTCACCCTGGCCGCCGGCCGTGCCGGTGCCGCCGGCGCCGCCCGCACCGCCGAGGCCGAACAGCCAGCCCTGCGCGTCGCCGCCGTTGCCGCCGTTGGCGCCCAGGCCGCCCGCACCACCGGCACCACCGATACCCATGAACGAGCCGCCGGCACCACCGTCGCCACCGGCCTGGCCGGCCGTGCCGGCTCCGCCGGCGCCGCCGTTGCCGAACAACCCGGCAGCGCCGCCGTCTCCGGGTGCAATGGCGTCTTGACCGTCTTCGCCGTCTTCACCGGGGACAGCGGCCTGACCGGCGTAACCGGCCCCGCCACTGCCGAACCAGATACCGGCCGCACCGCCGTCAGGGTGCTCGGCGGTACCGGCGGCGCCGTCGCCCAGATACATCTGGCCCTCGGGCGCCCAGCTGTTGACCATGTCGACCAGCCAGGAGTTGGCCGGATTGTCGATGAACGAGTCCACCATCGTGTAGATCGGCTGGTAGACCAAGGCGTTGAAGATCGTGGTCAGGTCGAACACGGGGGTGTCGGCAGCGAGGCCCGGGTCGGCCGCCGCGTCGAACCAGGATCCGATGTCCCAGGCGTTGCTGTCCCAGCCGGTGTCCGAGCCTGAGACCGGGGTGAACAGGTCAGTCAGCCAGTCGAAGTCCCAGTCGGCATTCGCTGTGGGGGCCGCCGCCAGGGGCGCCATGCCGAACGTCAGGAACGCCGCCGCCGTGCCACCGGCACCAACCAGCCGATTCGTCTTACGGCGGTTGTTCCGACGCTGCTGCCGACCTGACATGTTTCCCCGCTTCTGCGTTAAGGCGACCTGTGTAAACCGGTCAAATAGTTACCTTGCTCACCGCAGGGTATTCCAAGGAACGGGGTTCATCCACTCGTGTGAGCCAACCTGACCGGCCCACAAGGAAGTTAATGACGCCCAATCAGTCGGCGTCTGAAGGGCTCTGGCGAACTACCTTCAGGCGGTACATCGTCAGATCCGCCGGTACGCCGCTGGTCTTGGCGGCGAGCACCTGACGGCGTGCTCGCTTGGCAACCACGCCCAGTTCATCGAGGGCGGCCGGGTCGATCCGTTCCAAAGTCGGCCCGGAAACCACGATCCCGCCCTTGGCGGCGCGTTCCATCACCCGGGCGGCAATGTTGACGTCCACGCCGAGCCAGTCGTCGGCCAGCCGCTGGGGGCGGCCGGTGTGGATGCCGACCCGCATCCGCGGCGTGTGCCCGTTGACCTCGACCTCCCGGATGCCCTCTTGTGCCTGCAGGACTGCGGCGACGGCGACCAGCGGGTCCCGGAACACGGCCATCAGCCCGTCGCCCATTCGTTTGACGATGCGACCACCGGCGTCCAGCAGCGGCGGCTCGATCGCCCGCGACACCCGCCGCAGCAGGGTCAGGGTGGCGTCGTCGCCGGACTGCAGCGACCACGTTGAGAAGCCGACCAAATCAGTGAAGACCAGCGTTGCCTCAGCATCGCCCGGCGCCCGCGACATCCGTTGGGTCAGGGCCTGCCAGACCTGCAGCGCGCCCAGGCTGACTTCGCGGGAGGCCGCCGAGCGATCCCCCATCAGGCGGTCGGCCGCCCGCGCGGCGGCCTGCGGTCCCCCATCTCCGGCGGTGGACAGCGGATCACCGAATTCCGGATCCCCGGGCAACACGCGCCGCACCCGCCGAACCAGGTCCACGATCCGCACGTCGTTGGTGGTCCGATTCAGCCAGGCCGCGGCCTCATCCAGGGAGAACGACGGGCGGCGATTGGGGCTGGGCTGGTCGGACATCTCCACCGCCTCCCCGAGCCCATCAGCCTGCCGAGGGGCCGGCTCGAGGTCCATGAGATTCAGGGTAGGTGGCGCTCGCCGAGACCGGCAACGACCCCGACAGTGGCACACGACACGATTGGCAATTTCGGGGCGACGCGCCACAACGAATGTAGACAACGATCGTTGTCACAATTATCGTAGTTTCAGGTTCCCAGACAGGAGACGTGATGACCGTTACGCCGACCGCGTCCGTTGAGCGGGCGCCGGCGCCCGCCGACGAAAGTGCCCCGAGCATTGCCAAAAGTGCTCCGAAACCCGCTCCGGCGGTGGAGCCGTTGAACTCCGATTCGTTGACCTGGAAGTACTTCGGTGACCTGCGCACCGGCATCATGGGCGTTTGGATCGGCGCCATCGAGAACATGTACCCCGGCCTGGGCGCCGGCGTGACCGAGCACTCCAGCATCTTGAGCGAGCCGATGCAGCGCGTGACACGGTCGGTGTACCCGATCATGGGCGTGGTCTACGACGGCATGCGGGCCCAGCACACCGGCGCCTCGATCCGCGACTACCACCGCGACATCAAGGGGGTCGACGAGAAGGGCCGGCGCTATCACGCGCTGGACCCCGACACCTTCTACTGGGCGCACGCCACGTTCTTCATGTTGATCATCAAGCTCGCCGAATACTTCGACGGTGGGCTCACTTTGGCCGAGAAGCGCCAGCTCTTCGACGAGCACGTGCAGTGGTACCAGATGTACGGCATGAGCATGCGCCCCGTACCGAAGTCCTGGGAAGAGTTCTGCGAGTACTGGAACCGGGTGTGCGAGGACGAGCTGGAGCTGACCCCGGCCGCCATCGACATCTTGAACATCCGCATCCCCAAGCCGTGGTTCGTCCCCATGCCCGACGCGGTGTGGCACCAGATGTTCAAGCCGGCGCTGGCCGCCCAACGCTGGGTGGCGGCCGGACTGTTCGAGCCGGCGGTGCGGGAGAAGGCCGGTCTGCGCTGGTCAGAGGGCGACGAGGTGCTGCTACGACTGCTGGGCAAGGTCAGCCACGTGGCATTCAGCTTCGTGCCCGACGAGATTCGGCTGCACCCGCGCGCGCTGGCCGGATACCGACGCGAGCAGGGCAAGATCCCCAGCGACACACCGCCGATCGAAGCCCCGTGGTTCAGCGGACCGCCAAAAGACCGGCGCCACAGCGGAATGCACTATGTCCCGCCGGTCAGTGCGGGCATGAAGCTGGTCGAGCGCGCCGGGGCGCTGATGCACAGCACCTTCTCGCTGGCCGCCGGCAGCGGTCTGACCCCGCGACCGCCGCGCCGTAAGCCCAAGGCCGCCTAAGCGCGGCGCTGGGCTCGCGCGCTCTGGTAGAGGCAGATCGCTGCTGCGGCAGCAACATTGAGGCTTTCAGCGCCGCCTGCCATCGGGATGTGCACCCGGTGGTCGGCGGCGGCTGCGGCCTCGGCCGGCAATCCCTGGGCTTCCGGACCGAACAGCCAAGCGGTGGGCGCGGCCAGCACCGGATCGGCGTCGTCCAGGCTCAATTCGCCGTCCAGGGCCGTCGCCAGTACCTGCACTCCCGCCTGTCCCAATGCGGTGAGCACGGCATCGGTGTCGGAGGCCACTACGACTGGAATGTTGAAGATGCTGCCCGCGGACGAACGCAGGCACTTGCCGTTATAGGGATCGACGCTGTTGCCGGTCAGCACCACCAGGTCGGCGCCGGTGGCGTCGGCGATGCGAATCAGGGTGCCGGCGTTACCGGGCTCGCCGATGCCCACGGCCACCGCCACCAGCCGCGGCGCCTCGGCCAGCAACGTGTGCAGCTCCGCTTCGGCGTGCGCGCACACGGCGACCAATCCGGACGGAGTGACGGTGTCCGACAAGGCTTTTGCTGCACGATCTGTCACCAGTTGGACCGGTACCTGCGCGCAGGCCAGCAGCTCGTGGTGACGTTGCGCCGCCGACTCGGTGGCGAAGACCTCGAGGACCAGACCGCGAGAGATCGCGGCCTCGATCAGATTGGGCCCCTCGGCCAGGAAGCGCTGTTCGCGCTTCCTGGCCACGTGCCGATGCAGCTTGACCGCCGCGACCACCCGGGCCGAACGTTCGGTCAGCATCGGCTCGGTTCGGGTCAGGCAGCCTCGCCCGACGGCGCGTTGACGTCCGCGGGCAGCGCGGCCCGAGCGACCTCGACCAGCGCGGTGAACGCAGCCGCGTCGCTGACGGCGATCTCGGCGAGGTTCTTGCGGTCCACCTCGACACCGGCGGCCTTGAGGCCCTGGATCAGCCGGTTGTAGGTGATGTCGTTGGCGCGGGCCGCCGCGTTGATGCGGGAGATCCACAGCTTCCGGAACTCACCCTTGCGGGCACGACGGTCCCGGTAGGCGTAGGTCATTGAGTGCAGCTGCTGCTCTTTGGCCTTGCGGTACAGCCGCGACCGCTGGCCACGGTAACCCTTCGAAGCCTTCAGGACTGTACGGCGCTTCTTCTGGGCGTTGACTGCGCGCTTCACGCGTGCCATGGGGTGTTCCTACTCTCGTTGGGCGTAAGGGGAATTGCGATGCGGAGAAAGCGGCAATTAGCCGTTCAGCATCGCGTTGACGCGCTTGGTGTCGCTGGCAGCCACGTCGGCGCGGCCGGCCAACCGGCGCATGCGAGTGCTCGGCTTGTGCTCGAGCAGGTGGCGGGCATTGGCCTTCTGCCGCACGATCTTGCCGGTTCCGGTGCGACGGAACCGCTTCGAAGCGCCGCTGTGGGTTTTCGCCTTAGGCATGTTTCCTCAGTTCTGGTGTCGGGTTTTCAGTTCTCGGGCTGCGGCTCGGCCGCGTCCGCCGCGGGGGCGGGAGCGGTGGCGGGTGCGGGGTGAGCGCCTCCACCAGCGTCCTCGGCAGCCTTGGCACGGGTTTTCGCGCCGCGGTGCGGTGCCAGCACCATCGTCATGTTGCGTCCGTCTTGCTTGGCGGAGGTCTCAACGAAGCCGTACTCGGCAACGTCGGCGCCTAGCCGCTGCAGCAGGCGGTAGCCGAGCTCGGGCCGGGACTGCTCACGGCCGCGGAACATGATCGTCACCTTGACCTTGGCCCCGGCTTCGAGGAAGCGGACCACGTGGCCCTTCTTCGTCGCATAGTCGTGGTCGTCGATCTTGGGACGCAGCTTCTGTTCCTTGACGACGGTCTGCTGCTGGTTCTTGCGAGACTCGCGCTCCTTCTGAGCCGCCTCGTACTTGTACTTGCCGTAGTCCATGATCTTGCAGACCGGCGGTTTGGCGGTCGGTGCGACTTCGACAAGGTCGAGATCGGCATCCGCGGCGACGCGAAGCGCATCTTCGATGCGCACTATGCCTACCTGCTCCCCGCCCGGGCCGATCAAACGAACCTCAGGTACACGAATGCGCTCGTTGACGCGGATCTCAGTGCTGATGGGACCTCCTTGGGTAGTCTTCGGTCGCGGCCGCCGCAGTGCTCGTCCGGACGCAGCGGCGCTGACCCCACCCACCAGCAAAAAAGCCCTGCACGAAGCAGGGCCCATACCGACCGATCACGGCCTGAATAGCATCAAGCCGCCTGCGCATCGCGCAGAGCAGGCGGTTCACACCGCCTGCGACCGGACCACTGAGCCGCCAGGATTGCTCCTCGACTAGTGGTGGGAGGGAACTCCACTTGCTGTCCTGGCGTACGCCGGGACGGTCGCGTTAGGGAGTCTAGCAGCTGTTCAGCAGTTGTTCCGCCCCGCGATCATCCCCACCGGCGATTCCACACGTCCTTTTCGTCCTTTTCGCGGTTTTCCTGCTTATTCTCGCGGGCTATGACCCTGACAGTGCCGCCCGTGCCGCGCTCGCGCAGCCGCTCGAACACCCGGTTGCACTGGGTGCCCTCCGCGGCCGCCTGGGCCGTCGGCATCGCCGCCACATTGTCACTGCTGGCGAGCATGTCACCGGTGATCCGGTGGGCGATCCGGGTGCCTCGGGAGTTCATCGACAAATACCTGTTCAACTTCCCCGACACCAGCCTGGCCTGGGCGTTCGTACTGGCCCTGCTGGCCGCCGCGCTCAGCGCGCACAAGCGCATCGCCTGGTGGTTGCTGATCGCCAACCTGGTGGTCGCCGGCGGCTGGAACGTCAGCCGGCTGGTGTCGGACACCTCCGACCGTTTCCAAGTCATCAGCGGTGTCGCGGGCCTGGCCCTGCATGTGGTCGCGATCGTGGTCCTGGTGTTGGCCCGCGACGAGTTCTGGGCCAAGGTACGGCGCGGAGCGCTGCTCAAGTCCGCCGCGACGCTGATCGCCGGGTGGGCAGTGGCGATTCTGCTGTGCTGGGGGCTCATCGAGCTGTTCCCCGGCACGGTGACACGCCCGTTGCGACTGCCCTACGTGGTGAACCGGGTGGTCGGCTTCGGGCTGCTCGAACCGGACTTCTTCCCCGGCAAACCGGACTTTGGGCTCAAGGCCCTGTGCGGGCTGCTCGGGGCGCTGGCCCTGATCATCGCGGCCATCGTGCTGTTTCTCTCGCAACGCTCCGACAATGCCCTCACCGGCCAGGACGAGTCGGCGATCCGCGGGCTGCTCGAGCAGTACGGCCAGAACGACTCGCTGGGCTACTTCGCCACCCGCCGCGACAAGTCGGTGGTGTTCGCCCCCAACGGGCGCGCCGCCATCACCTACCGGGTAGAGGTGGGCGTCTGCCTGGCCAGTGGCGATCCGGTGGGCGACCCGCGGTCGTGGCCGCAGGCCATCAACACCTGGTTGCGGGTCTGCAAGGACTACGGCTGGGCGCCCGGCGTGATGGGCGCCAGCTTCGCCGGCGCGCAGGCCTACCGCGACGCCGGACTGAGCGCTCTGGAACTGGGCGACGAAGCAATCTTGCGACCCTCGGAGTTCAAACTGTCCGGCCCGGACATGCGCGGGGTACGCCAGGCGGTCACCCGGGCCCGGCGCTCGGGCCTGACGGTGCGCATGCGTCGGCACAGCGAGATCGGCGCCGACGAGATGGCCCGCGTCATCAAACACGCCGACGCCTGGCGCGATACCGAATCCGAGCGCGGGTTCTCCATGGCGCTGGGCCGGCTCGGCGATCCGGCCGACGCCGACTGCCTGCTGGTCGAGGCGGTACGCGGAGATCCGCGCACCGGGGAGGTCGTGGCGATGCTGTCGCTGGTGCCGTGGGGGCACAGCGGGGTGTCGCTGGATCTGATGCGCCGCTCCCCGCAATCCCCCAACGGCACCATCGAACTGATGGTCAGCGAACTGGCACTGCAGGCCACCACCATCGGCGTCAGCCGGATCTCGTTGAACTTCGCGATGTTCCGGGCCGCCTTCGAGCAGGGCGCGCAGCTGGGCGCCGGCCCGGTGCTGCGACTGTGGCGGCGGCTGCTGATGTTCTTCTCCCGCTGGTGGCAGCTGGAGACGCTGTACCGATCGAACATGAAGTATCGGCCGGAATGGGTGCCGCGCTATGCCTGCTACGAGGACGCCCGGCTGATCCCCCGCGTCGGGGTGGCGTCGGTGATCGCCGAAGGCTTTCTGGTGCTGCCCTTCTCGCGGCGCAACGAGCAGCACACCGGACACCACTCGGCCGTGCCGGCGACGGTGGCCGCCGCCGGGCGCCTGCACAGCGACGGGACCGCACCCGACACCATCGACGGCGGTGCCGTCGGTGACTTCACCGAGCCCGGCGAGACGCTCCCCCGGCTTCCCGAACAGGTCCGGGTCCGGATGGCCAAGCTGAAATCGTTGCAGGACAGTGGCGTCGATGCCTACCCGGTGGGCGCCGCGCCCAGCCACAGTGTGACCCAAGCCCTGGCCAGCGACACCGAAGAGACCGTGTCGGTGGCCGGGCGGGTGTTGCGGATGCGCGACTACGGCGGGGTGCTCTTCGCCCAGCTGCGTGACTGGTCCGGTGAGATGCAGTTGCTGCTCGACGATTCGGTGCTCGCACACGCCGACGGTGACGCGCGCGCCGCGGACTTCAGCGCGGGTGTCGATCTCGGCGACCTGGTCGAGGCGACCGGCCGGATGGGCCAGAGCCGCAACGGGACACCGTCGCTGCTGGTGACGCACTGGCGGCTGGTCGGCAAATGCCTGCGACCGCTGCCCGACAAATGGAAGGGCCTGACCGACCCCGAGGCCCGGCTGCGGACCCGCTACGTGGACCTGGCGATCAACACCGAAGCGCGTGAGCTGATCGCAGCCCGCAGCAATGTGCTGCGCTCCATCCGGGACACCTTGTTCGCCAAGGGGTTTCTGGAGGTCGAGACCCCGATCCTGCAGCAGCTGCACGGTGGGGCCAACGCGCGCCCGTTCGTCACCCACATCAACGCCTACGACTTGGACCTGTATCTGCGGATCGCCCCGGAGCTCTATCTCAAGCGGCTGTGCGTGGGCGGGGTGGAGCGGGTGTTCGAGCTGGGCCGGGCGTTTCGCAACGAGGGCGTCGACTACAGCCACAACCCGGAGTTCACCCTGCTGGAGGCCTACCAGGCCCACGGCGACTACCTGGCCTGGATCGACGGGGCGCGCGAGCTGATTCAGAACGCCGCGGTGGCGGCCAACGGTGCCCCGGTGGTGATGCGACCGGGCGCCGGCGACAAGCTCGAAGCGGTCGACATCTCCGGGCAGTGGCCGGTGCGCACCGTGCACGACGCGGTGTCCGATGCGCTCGGTGAGCAGGTCGATGCCGGCACCGATGTGGCCACGCTGCGCCGGTTGTGCGACGGTGCCGGCGTCCACTACCTGCGGCAATGGGATGCCGGGGCGGTGGTGCTCGAACTCTACGAGCACCTGGTCGAGGCCCGCACCGAGCAGCCCACGTTCTACACCGACTTCCCCACCTCGGTCTCGCCGCTGACCCGGCCGCACCGCAGCAAGCCGGGAGTGGCCGAACGGTGGGACCTGGTGGCGTGGGGTGTGGAGCTGGGCACCGCCTACAGCGAACTCACCGATCCGGTGGAGCAGCGCCGCCGTTTGCACCAGCAGTCGCTGCTGGCCGCCGGCGGGGACCCCGAGGCCATGGAACTCGACGAGGACTTCCTGCAGGCCATGGAGTACGCGATGCCGCCCACGGGCGGACTGGGCATGGGCGTGGACCGCGTCGTCATGCTCATCACCGGCCACAGCATCCGGGACACGTTGCCGTTCCCGCTGGCCAAGCCACGTTGAGCCGCATTCCGGTCCATCATGGAGGGGTGATTCTGGCGAGTGGCGAACACACCTCGCTGATGCATGGCTGGATCCCGGTCACGGTGCAGGCGGCGGCGGTGTTGGCGCTGGTTCTGGCCGTGGGCTGGCGGTCGCGCCGCTGGCTGTGGCGGCTGCCGTTGATCGGTGCCCTGGGGCTCGCCGCGGCGGGATGCGCGTACTGGTTCGCCACCGACGACGGCCTGTCCGGTCAGCCGCCGCCGATAACCCTGTGGCTGTGGATCGCGCTGACCGGCGCCGCCGCGGCGCTACTGGTCTTGGGCTGGCGCGGTGCGGCCTGGTGGCGACGCGGCATCGCCATTCTGGCGGTGCCACTGTGTCTGATCAGTGCGGGTTTGACCCTCAATGCCTGGGTCGGTTACTTCCCGACCGTGCAGAGCGCCTGGGGCAACCTGACGTCGGGGCCGCTGCCCGACCAGAGCGACATAGCCGCGGTGGATGCGATAGCCGGCTCGGGCACCGTGCCCGAGCGCGGCCACGTGCTGCAGGTGACGATCCCCGCCGACGCTTCGCATTTCAAACATCGCGGCGAACTGGTGTACCTGCCTCCGGCGTGGTTCGCCCAGAATCCGCCGCTGCCGCTGCCGGCCGTGATGATGATCGGCGGCGAGTTCAACACGCCTGCCGACTGGCTGCGCTCCGGGGGCGCCATCAAGGCCGTCGACGACTTCGCGGCCGCCCACCACGGCAATGCACCGGTGCTGGTGTTCGTCGACTCGGGTGGTTCCTTCAACAACGACACCGAATGCGTCAACGGCCCGCGCGGCAACGCCGCCGACCATCTGACCGAAGACGTGGTGCCGTACGTGATCTCACACTTCGGGGTCAGCCCCAAACCATCGCAGTGGGGTGTGGTCGGCTGGTCCATGGGCGGCACCTGCGCGGTCGACCTGACCGCGATGCACCCCGACAAGTTCAGCGCCTTTGTCGACATCGCGGGCGATCTGAGCCCCAACGCGGGAACCCGCTCGCAGACCATCAGCCGGCTGTTCGGCGGCAGCGTCGACGCCTGGGCGGCGTTCGACCCGTCGACGGTGATCGCCAAGCATGGCCGGTATTCCGGGGTGTCGGGGTGGTTCGCGGTCGACGGCAGCGCCACCAAGGCCGATGCCGGTGGCCAGCTCGCCGCCGCGAAGTCGCTGTGCACGCTGGGCCAGGCCAACGGCATCGACTGCGCCGTGATCTCCGAACCGGGCCAACACGACTGGCCGTTCGCCGGAAGGGTGTTCACCCACGCACTGCCGTGGTTGGCCGCCCGGCTGAGCACCCCGGGGGTGGCGCCGGTTCCGTTCCCGGACACCTCGTCCGACGCGGCCGGCCGGCACCCGCCCGACACGCCGGCTCATCGAACCCCGGGGCGGTAACGTGGCCACCATGGGTGACGATCCGAGCGACCAGCAGGCCGACGGCGGATACGACGCCACGGGCGTGCCGACGTTCGACTCGGTGCGCGAGAAGATCGAGCGCCGCTATGAGACCTCGATCGGCGCCCAGGAGCTGGATTCGGAGACACCCGAGGGCCGCACCGTCGAGAAGCAGTTCGAGGACCGCCAGCGCGCTGCCGCCGACCGGCTGGAGCAGATCCGCAAGTCGATGCACGAGGGTGAGCACTGACCGGTGCGCACCTTCACCATCGCCGAACGGCGAAAACGTTTGGCGCGCAGACATTTTCTTGCCCCCGACACCGCTGACGAGCCGATCGACCGGATCGTGGCAACGCTGGTCGGGCTGCACGCTACCGATCCCGCCACCCCGTACCTGTCGCTATGGGCGCGGCGATCAGGGTTCGCGGTGGGCGACCTACACGACGCCCTGTATGAAAAGCGTTCTTTGGTCAAGCATCTGGCGATGCGCCGCACGCTGTGGGTGTTCGACCCCGCCGACCTACCCGCCGTGCAGGCCGCGGCCAGCGACCGGGTGGCCGACACCGAACGGCGCAAGCTGATCGCCGATGTGGCCAAAGCGGGCGTGGCCGATGACGGCGACACGTGGCTGACCCAGGCTGCGGCCGCGGTGTTGCGGCACCTCGATGAGAACGGACCGGCCAGCAGCATCGCGCTGCGCGCGGCCCTGCCAGAGCTGGCCGGCACCTACGATCCCGCGCCCGGCAAGACCTACGGCGGCCAGACCCATCTGGCGCCGCGCGCACTGACCGTGCTGGGCGCGCAGGGCCACATCGTGCGGGGCCCCAACGATGGCGGCTGGACTGCGTCGCGCCCGCAATGGACGACCGCGACGAGCTGGCTCGGTGAACTCGGCGCCCCGATGACCGCCGAGCCGGCGCAGACCCAGTTGGTCCGAACCTGGCTGCGGGCGTTCGGCCCGGCCACCGCCGAGGACATCAAGTGGTGGTTCGGTACCACCAAGACGGTGGTCCGTAAGGCGTTGAGTGAGATCGGCGCCGTCGACGTGGACCTGCACGGCACGGCCGGGTATGCGTTGGCCGACGACCTGGAGCCCGAACCCGAGCCCGAGCCGTGGGGTGCGCTGCTGCCGGGCCTCGACGTCACCACGATGGGCTGGTATCAGCGCGACTGGTACCTCGGCGAGCACCGCGGCCAGCTCTTCGACAACAACGGCAACGCCGGGCCCACCGTGTGGTGGAACGGCCGGATCGTCGGCGGCTGGTATCAGGACGCGGCCGCCGAAGTGCAGCTGCAGCTGCTCGAAGACCCGGGCGCCCAGGCCCGTGCCGCGCTGAACCAGCGGGCGCAGGAGCTCACCGCATGGCTGGACGGCGTGCGGGTGCCGCCGCGGTTCCCGTCGCCGCTGGTGAAGGCGGCAGCGCGTTGAGGGCGTGCTTGCCTACGCGGCGAACTGCTTCTTGAGCATCGCATACCCCCAGGCCAGTACCAGCCAGGGCGCGATCAACCACGGGCCGTTCAGCAGAACGAACTTGACGCCCAGATCCATGAAGCTGTCGGTGTTGATCGACGGGAAGCCGGCGATAATTTCGGTGCCGTAGTAATACCAGGTCAGGACGGTGTGCGTGACGGCTGTCGACATCACCAGCAGCGTTCCCCGGTAGTCGGCGAACTTGGACCGGAACAGCAGGACGAGTCCGGTGACGCCCACGCAGGCGTTGATCACCGACAGCACCTCGATCATCAAGAAATTGGGTTCGGCGTGTAGGTAGCGCAGGTCGCCGCCGTCGATGTAGTTCCACCAGGGGTACGCCCACGCCGCATCGCGGGCCCCGGCGATGGCCTTGTGCAGAATCAGCCAGCCGAGCTCCCAGGTCAAATGCGTTACGTAGGAACAGATCACGAACGGCAGAACCACCGCCTGGAGGCGTTGGAATCGGGTCCACGTCCGAAGCGAGGGTACCGGCAGGAACGCCGCAAAGATGCCCAGGAAGTAGGCGGCGGTCGCCTGCACGACCATGGCGTCGGCGATGAAGGAACGGTCGACGCCGCTGTGAAATGCCAAGTAGCTGTATGTCGGAAACGCCAGGACCAGCGAGCCGAACGCCACGATCCATACGATGCGCAGTCCGCGCGAGCGCGGCAGTGTCGCCGAAATCGGCGGCGGGGTTTCCCGGCTCAGCTCGGCGGTCGCCATCGGCGCACCTCTCTCGTCCCGATCGGACATCCGGAGTAATCACGATTCTGTGAAGCAGAATCATGATTACTGTGGCACCGTAGCACCTCGTGGACACTGAGCCAACGATCGCCGACATGGCCGACGCACGCAGGGCCATGTACCAACAGCAGATCGTGGCCGCAGCCGAGTACGAGTTCAGTCGCACCGGCTTCGCCGACGCACGGGTGAGCGACATCGCCAAGACCGCCGGGGTGTCACTGGCGACGATCTACAAGTACTTCGCCGGCAAGGACGAGATCTGGGACGCCCTCAACGCCGCGCGCATGCAGGAGTTCGTTGCCGCCGTGCGCGTCCGCACAGACGAAATCGACTCCCCGCTCGAGGCGATCCTGGCCGGAGCGCGTGCCGAGGTTGAGTTTTTCGCGGCACATCCGCACTTTCTGCAGCTGCATATCAATGAGGGCCTGAGCTGGGCATCGGCCTCAGCCGAGTTGGGCCGAGGCGGTCAGCGGGCAGCGTGGCGAACGGGTATGGACATGATCACCCGGGCAGCCGAGATCGCGGCGGACGCCGGTCAGATCACCCACCTGCCTCCGCGAATCGCTGCGGCACTGGTCATCTCGGCCTTGCAGATTTGGCTCACCGACTGGGTCTCGGCAGGCAAGGCCGAGCCGGTCGAGGCTGTCGCCGACGCTGTCGTGCGGCACCTGCGACTCAGCCTCGGCGCCGAGCCGGCTTAGCCAAGCAGATGCGCGCTAAGCGCTGACCTTACGACGGCGCTTAGTGGCCTTGGGGGGTTTGGCCGGTGCGCCCAGGATTTCGGCGAGGAACTTGCCGGTGTAGCTCTCCGGCACCGCAAGCACGTCCTCGGGTGTGCCGGTGGCCACCACCGTCCCACCCCCGGCGCCGCCCTCGGGACCCATGTCGATGATCCAGTCCGCGGTCTTGATCACGTCGAGGTTGTGCTCGATGACGATCACCGTGTTGCCCTTGTCGACCAGACCGTTGATCACGACCAACAGTTTGGCGATGTCCTCGAAATGCAGTCCAGTGGTGGGCTCGTCGAGGATGTAGACCGTCCGGCCGGTGGACCGCTTCTGCAGTTCGGAAGCCAGCTTCACCCGCTGCGCCTCTCCCCCGGACAGCGTCGGCGCCGGCTGGCCCAGCCGCACATATCCCAGCCCGACATCGACCAGGGTGCGCAGGTAGCGGTGGATGCCGGTGATCGGCTCGAAGAACTCCGCCGCCTCCTCGATGGACATGTCCAGCACCTCGGCGATGGTCTTGCCCTTGTAGTGCACCTCCAGGGTCTCCCGGTTGTAGCGGGCACCGTGGCAGACCTCACAGGGCACATAGACATCCGGCAGGAAGTTCATCTCGATCTTGATGGTGCCGTCGCCGGTGCACGCCTCGCAGCGGCCGCCCTTGACGTTGAACGAGAACCGGCCGGGCTGATAGCCGCGGACCTTGGCCTCGGTGGTGGCGGCGAACAGGGTGCGGATCTTGTCGAACACTCCGGTGTAGGTGGCCGGGTTGGACCGCGGCGTGCGCCCGATCGGTGACTGGTCGACCCGCACCAGCTTGTCCAGGTGATCGAGTCCGGTGATCCGGGTGTGCCGGCCAGGCACCAGCCGGGCGCCGTTGAGTTTGTTGGCCAGCACCGTCGCCAGAATGTCGTTGACCAAGGTCGACTTGCCCGAGCCGGACACCCCGGTGACCGCGGTGAGCACGCCGAGCGGAAACGCCACGTCAACGCCGGACAGGTTGTGCTCGCGGGCGCCGACCACCCCGAGTTGGCGCTTGGCGTCCACCGGCCGGCGGTTCTCGGGAACCGCAATGCTTTTCGCGCCGGACAGGTAGGCGCCGGTGATCGAGTCGGTGTTGGCCAACAGGTCACTGTAGGGACCGCTGTGCACGATCTTGCCGCCGTGCTCGCCGGCCGCGGGGCCGATGTCGACGATCCAGTCGGCGTGCGCGATGGTGTCCAGGTCGTGCTCGACGACGATCAGGGTGTTGCCCAGATCGCGCAGCCGCACCAGGGTTTCGATCAGCCGCCGGTTGTCGCGCTGATGCAGCCCGATCGACGGCTCGTCGAGCACGTAGAGCACCCCGACCAGGCCCGACCCGATCTGGGTGGCCAGCCGAATGCGTTGCGCCTCACCACCGGAGAGCGTTCCAGCGGCCCGTGACAGCGTCAGGTACTCCAGTCCGACGTCGAGCAGGAAGCTCAGCCGGGACTGGATCTCTTTGAGCACCTGCCCGGCGATGGCCTGCTCGCGCGGGCCCAGGGTCAGGGCGTTGAGGAAGTCCGCGCAATCCGCGATCGACAGCTCACTGACCTGCGCGATGGATTTGCTGCCGTAGTCGCCCGCGGCCAGCGTCACGGCCAGGATCTCCGGTTTGAGCCGGGTGCCGGCACACTCCGGACACGGCACGTCACGCATGAACCCGGCGTAGCGTTCCTTCATCTGCTCGGATTCGGTCTGCTCCATCTTGCGTTGCAGGAACGCCATCACACCTTCGAAATCGGTGTAGTACGAGCGCGTCCGGCCGTAGCGGTTGCGGTAGCGCACGTGCACCTGCTCGTCGGAGCCCTCCAGGATCGCCTTGCGGGCCTTGGCCGGCAGTTTGCGCCACGGAGTGTCGACGTCGAAACCCATCGCCTCACCGAGGCTGGCCATCATCCGGGTGAAGTACTCGCTGGTGGGACCCATCGACCAGGGCACCACCGCGCCCTCGGCCAGGGTGCGGTCGGCGTCGGGCACCACCAGGTCGGCGTCGACCTCCTTGCGGATGCCCAGGCCCGCGCACTCCGGGCAGGCCCCGTAGGGCGAGTTGAACGAGAACGACCGCGGTTCCAGGTCGTCGACCGAGAGCGCGTGCGCGTTGGGGCAGGCCAGCTTCTCGGAGAAGCGCTGCTCGCGGTGTGGATGGTCGTCGTCCCGGTCGACGAATTCCAGCACGACGATGCCGTCAGCCAGGCCCAGCGCGGTCTCCACCGAATCGGTGAGCCGCTGCTTGGCC
This sequence comes from Mycolicibacter sp. MU0102, assembly GCF_963378105.1. Taxonomy (NCBI): domain Bacteria; kingdom Bacillati; phylum Actinomycetota; class Actinomycetes; order Mycobacteriales; family Mycobacteriaceae; genus Mycobacterium; species Mycobacterium holstebronense. The sequence continues at coordinate 2,006,403 of NZ_OY726398.1, read as the reverse complement.
GACTCCTTGACGGTGAGGCGGTCGACGACCACCTCGATGTCGTGCTTCTCCTGCTTTTTGAGCTTGGGCGGATCGGTCAGTGAATGCACCACGCCGTCCACCCGCACCCGGCTGTAGCCCTGGGTGTTGAGCTTCTCGAAGAGGTCGGCGAACTCGCCCTTGCGGGTGCGCACCACCGGTGCCAGCACCTGGAACCGCAGACCCTCGTCCATGGCCAGCACCTGGTCGACGATTTGCTGCGGGGTCTGGCGGGCGATCCGCTCGCCACAGACCGGGCAGTGCGGGGTCCCGGCGCGGGCGTAGAGCAGCCGCAGGTAGTCGTAGACCTCGGTGATGGTGCCGACCGTCGAGCGCGGGTTGCGGTTGGTGGACTTCTGGTCGATGGACACCGCCGGCGACAGGCCCTCGATGAAGTCGACGTCGGGCTTGTCCATCTGGCCCAGGAACTGGCGGGCGTAGGCCGACAGGGATTCGACATAGCGGCGCTGGCCCTCAGCGAAGATGGTGTCGAAGGCCAGCGAGGATTTACCCGAACCGGACAGCCCCGTGAACACGATCAACGCGTCACGCGGCAGGTCCAGATCCACACTGCGCAGGTTGTGTTCCCGCGCACCCTTGACGATCAGCCGGTCAGCCACGGGTCCATGCTAGGTGGCGCTACCGACAACCAGCTCAGGGCCAGTACCGTGACGGTCATGACCTCCCAGATCGCGGTGGACGACAACTACACCGGACACGTCGAACCCGGAACCGCGGCGCGGCGCACCCTGCCCGGGGCCACCATCATCAAGGCGTCGGTGGGCCCGATGGACAACAACGCCTACCTGGTGACCTGCACCAACACCGGCAAGACGCTGCTGATCGACGCGGCCAACGACGCCGAGAACCTGGTGGCGCTGGTGCGCGAGCATGCCCCGGACGTGGCGCTGATCGTCACCAGCCACCAGCACTTCGACCACTGGCAGGCGCTGGCCGCGCTGGCCGAGGCCACCGGAGCGCCGACGGCCGCGCACGCCCTGGACGCCGAGCCGCTGCCGGTCACCCCGGAGCGCATCCTGGCCGACGGCGACATTGTGACGGTCGGCGATCTGAGCTTCGATGTGATCCACCTGCAGGGCCACACCGAGGGATCGGTGGCGCTGGCCCTCGACGGCGCGGCCACCGGCGGCGTGACGCAGCTGTTCACCGGCGACTGCCTGTTTCCCGGCGGTGTCGGAAAGACTTGGCAGCCCGGGGATTTCGAGCGCCTGCTGGGTGCCGTGAGCCGCAAGGTGTTCGACCGATTCGGCGACGACACCGTCGTCTACCCCGGGCACGGCGATGACACCGTTTTGGGGGTCGAGCGCCCGCACGTGGCGGAGTGGCGCGAACGGGGTTGGTGAATCGCCCCGCCGGCTAGCCGGTGGTGTGAACGATCAGCACGTCGATCTTGGAGCGCCGCGACACGTTGGCCGGCACCGACCCGAGCAGCCGCCCGGCGATAGTGCTCAGGCCGACGTTGCCGACCACCAGCAGGTCGGCCTTGACCGACTCCGCCAGCTCCACCAGCGCGTCGACCGGAGCGCCGACGATGGCCTTCTCCTCGACCTCGTAGGCCCCGGCGTTGATCGCCCGCTCCTTGGCCTCCTTGAGGATGGCGTAGATCGGGGCGTTGCCCGAAGCCTTGTAGCCCTCGTCCTTGAGGGCGTCGGCGGCGCGGGGGTCGTCGGCGTGCGGCAGGTAGGCGGTCGCGATGATGACCTTGGCGCCCTCACCGGATGCCAGGTGAGCCGCGCGGTCGACGGCGCGCAGCGACGAGTCCGAGCCGTCCGTACCGACCACTACGGTCTTGTAGCCGCTCATTGGTAACCCTCCCGGTGCATTGGTCGCGTGTTCGCAAATTAAGCCATGGCGACATTAACGCGTCGACGGCCCCGATGGGGGCGATTGGCGTCACATGTCGTTTGCGGCGCGGCGCGCCCAGCCGCCTGACCGGCCAGAAAGCCCCATTTGGCAAGCCCCGTGACGTAGCTGACATGCCGTGTCCAACGGTAACGTGGAATGTCATCACCGTCACCGCTACCGACAGCGCACGCCGTTGAGCCAGGTATTGAGCCCGGCCCCGGTGCATACTGAGGCGGGTCCGCCACTGCGCCAACCACGCTCGCCGGATGCGGCCGTAATCGCCGTCGCGGCAACGGTGATCAGCGTCATCGGCGCGAGCCGGCCGTCGCTGTGGTTCGACGAAGCAGCGACTATCTCGGCGGCGACGCACCGCTCACTTCCGGAACTGTGGCGATTGCTCACTCACATCGACGCGGTACACGGGCTGTACTACCTGGTCATGCATGGCTGGTTCGCGGTCTTTCCCGCGACCGAATTCTGGGCGCGGGTGCCGAGCAGTCTGGCGGTCGGACTAGGGGCCGCCGGCGTGGTGGTGCTGTCCCGCGGGTTCACCGGCCGGCAGGTATCGGTGTGCGCCGGTGCGCTTTACGCAATATTGCCGCGGATGACGTGGGCGGGCGTCGAGGCGCGCCCGTATGCGTTCTCGGCGATGGCCGCGGTCTGGCTCACCGTGCTGTGGGTGACCGCGGCCCGGCGCAACACCATGCGGCTGTGGGTGGGCTACGGCGTGGCGGTCGTGGCGGCGACGCTGCTGAACACCTTCACCGTGCTGATGGTGGCGGTACACGCGGTGGCGCTGCGACAGGTGGGCGCCGACGATTCCGCGAGGCGGAGATGGGCTGCGGCGGCCGGTATCGGGTTGGCCGCGCTGGCCCCGTTCCTCTGGTTCGGCCAGGGGCAGATCCGGCAGGTCGCCTGGATTCATTCGCTGAACCCGCACACCGTCATCGAGATCGTCCAGCAGCAGTACTTCGACAACAGTGCGCCGTTCGCGATCCTGGCGTGGCTGCTGCTCGCCGGCGCCGTCGTCGCCGTCCGGAACGGCGCCCGCCGGTCCCCCGACGCCGAGACGCGACGGCTGGCGGCGCTGTGCCTGGCCTGGATGCTGATCCCGACCGTGGCCGCGCTGGCCTATTCGGTGCTGGTGAAACCAGTTTATTACCCGCGGTATTTGATCAGCACGGCTCCGGCGATGGCGATCGCGCTGGCGATCGCGGTCACCACAATCGCCACTTCGCGCCGCACCGTCATCGGCGTCGTCGCCCTACTGACGATCGCTGCGGTGCCCAATTACGTTGTCAATCAACGTGATCGCTACACCAAAGAAAAAGGCTGGGACTACAGCGCGGTCGCCGACGTGATCGTCGCGCACGCCCAGCCCGGGGACTGCCTGCTGATCGACAACACCACCCGGTGGCTACCCGGCCCGATCCGGGCGCTGACCGCCGCGCGTCCCGAGGCGTTCGCGAAGCTGACCGACCCCGGCCTGGGGCCGCACCGCCAAACCCTGGGGCGGCTGTGGGACGGGCACCTGTCGGTGACGGCGCTGAAAGATCAGTTCGACCGCTGCCCCACCATCTGGACCATCACCGATCACGACCGCAGCCTGCCGGCCCATCAGCGGGCGGTGATGTTGCCGATGGGCACCCGGTTTGCGCGCACCCCCGACGGCCAGATGCTGCACGCGCTGCGCTTCCACGTCGTTGAACGCTGGCAGTTCACCTTCGCCCAGGTGATCAAGTCCACCCGCTGACCGGTTAGGTACAGCAGTTGGGGTCCAGGGCCGCGCACAATGCCTGCAAAGCCTCCGGACGCACCCGGTGGAACATGTTCATCCCCCGCCGGTCGGAGACCACAAAGCCGGCCTTGCGCAGCTGTGTCAGGTGGTGACTGACCGTGGATTCGCTCAAGCCCAGAGCCGTGGCCAGGTCGCCGGACTTCTCCTCTCCGGCAGCCGAGCTGAACAGATACGACACGATCTTGACCCGCACCGGATCCGCTAACGCCTTGAGCCGCAACGCGATCTGCAATGCATCGGGGTCAGTCATGGGCCCTGCGGCAACCGGGGCGCAACACACCGGCGCGGTCGTGTCGATCACCGGCAACGCTTTGGGCATGCCTCCATACTGACACACTTCATTGACATATATCGAAATAGTGGGCATGCTGACCCCAGGATCGCTAGTTCGACATATGTCGCACAACCGGAGGTGGTTGCCATGTCCCGCGTACAGCTCGCACTCAACGTCGACGACCTCGATGCCGCAATCGCGTTCTACTCCCGGTTGTTCGGTACCGAGCCGGCCAAGGTCAAGCCCGGCTACGCCAATTTCGCGATCGCCGACCCGCCGCTGAAGCTGGTCCTGCTGGAGAACCCAGGCCACGGCGGGACGCTGAACCACCTCGGCGTCGAGGTGTCCTCCAGCGAGATCGTCCACGAGGAGATCACCCGCCTGACTGCGGTGGGCCTGTTGACCGAGGAGGAGATGGGCACCACCTGCTGTTACGCCACCCAGGACAAGGTCTGGGTCAGCGGCCCAGACCGAGAGCGCTGGGAGGTCTACACCAAAATCGCCGATGCCGAGTCCGCCGCAGCCCCGGCCTCGTGCTGCTGATGATCGACGACGCAACGACGACACAGCTGTCCACCCTGGATCGATTGCTACCGGTCTGGATCGGACTGGCCATGGCCGCCGGCCTCGCGCTGGGACGGATGATCCCGGGTCTGGGCGACGGCCTCAGCGCGGTGCAGATCGACGGGATCTCGCTGCCGATCGCCGCCGGACTGCTGATCATGATGTATCCCGTGCTGGCCAAGGTCCGCTATGACCGGCTCGACACCGTCACCTCGGATCGGCGACTGCTGATCAGCTCGCTCCTGCTCAACTGGGTTGTCGGCCCGGCGGTGATGTTCGTCCTAGCCTGGCTGCTGCTGGCCGACCTGCCCGAATACCGCACCGGGCTCATTGTGGTCGGCTTGGCCCGCTGCATCGCCATGGTGATCATTTGGAACGACCTGGCCTGCGGGGACCGCGAAGCCGCCGCCGTCCTCGTCGCGCTCAACTCGGTCTTCCAGGTCGTCATGTTCGCCGTGCTGGGCTGGTTCTACCTTTCCCTGCTACCCGGCTGGCTGGGCCTGCCGCAGACGAGCATCGAAGTCTCGCCCTGGCAGATCGCCCGGTCGGTGGCGATCTTCCTCGGTATACCGCTGGCCGCCGGATACCTGACCCGCCGTGTGGCCGAACGCGCCAAGGGCCGCGACTGGTATGAGAGTCGGCTCCTGCCGCGGATCGGGCCCTGGGCGCTGTACGGACTGCTCTTCACGATCGTCATCCTTTTCGCGCTACAAGGCGATCAGATCACCCACCAGCCCCTGGACGTGGTCCGTATCGCAATCCCGCTGCTGGCCTACTTCGCGATCATGTGGGGCGGCGGCTACCTCGTCGGGGCGGTTCTCGGCCTGGGCTATGCGCGCACCACCACCTTGGCGTTCACCGCCGCCGGCAACAATTTCGAGCTCGCCATCGCGGTGGCGATCGCCACTTGGGGCGCCGCCAGTGGCCAAGCACTGGCCGGGGTGGTCGGGCCCCTGATCGAGGTGCCCGTCCTGGTCGGTCTGGTCTACGCGTCGCTGGCTCTGCGGAACCGCTTCACCGCACCCACCAGACCCAGCGTGTTATTCGTCTGCGTGCACAACGCAGGTCGCTCGCAAATGGCCGCGGCACTGCTGCGCCACCTCGCCGGTGACCGCATCGAGGTCCGTTCCGCCGGCACCGAACCCGCCGACCAGATCAACCCCCGCGCCGTTGCTGCCATGGCCGAGATCGGCATCGACCTCAGCACCAGCACACCCAAGGTGCTCACCGCCGACGCCGTCGAGTCCAGCGACATCGTCATCACCATGGGTTGCGGCGACACCTGTCCCTACTTCCCGGGCGTGTCCTACCGCGACTGGAAACTCGACGATCCTGCCGGTCAGCCGCTCGACACCGTCCGCGCCATCCGCGACGACATAACCAGCCACGTCAACGCGCTCATCGCCGAACTCTTGCCGGATGTCGCACCGGGTCAGGCGGCGCCGCCGACGAGCTCGCCGGCACCCCGGCTGGCCCGGTAGGCGACCACGAATCCCATTGCGGCGAGCACGGCGAAGATCGCGAACAGCCAGCGGGCCGCGGGCTGACCGGCGCTCATCGCGGTGTTGACCACCAGGCCGGCGATGCCTGCACCGAACGCCCCGCCGATCAACGTGACGGTGTTGACGGCGGCGGCAGCGGTTCCGCCCTCGGCAGGATCGTCGACGCAGCTCATCGCCCACGCCGACAGGTGCGGCCAGCCGGCGCCGACACCGATGCCGACGACCAGCAGAGCCAGCGCCCAGATCGCGCCGACCGCGGTCGGGTTGTAGTGGCTCATCCGGGCGAACGCGACCACCGCCAAACCCGCCGACATCACCAGCGGCGCGCTGATCACCAGGCCGATGACCACCCGCACCTTGCTCACCGACGCGCTGGCGATCTCGCTGAACGTCCAACCGGTCGACAGCGCCGCGCCCAGGAAGCCGGCCATCACCGGCGGCAGGTGGGCCAACCGCTGCCCGAGCAGCGGGATGTACAGGTTGGCCTTGGTGGTGGCCATCAGCAGGCCCAGGGTCAGGTAGATCCATTTCTCGCGGCCGGGCTGGAAGGCGCTGGACGGCAGCACCGCCGCAGACGAGCGCCGGTCCACGACCAGAAACACGGCCAGCAGGGCCCCGCCGACCAGTAGCAGCCCCATCGCAGCGACCAGGCTGCGCGGCAATTGGGCGACACTGACCGCCAGTGCGGCACCGCCCAGCAGCAGCAGCGACCGCACCGGGAACTTCACGGGTTCGCCGCGGTGCCCGGTGCTCCCGGCGGGCAGCACCACGCTGACCGCCACGCCCATCGCCACGGTCAGTATCGCCATGAGTCCGAACGCCCACCGCCAGATGCCGAACTGGGCGAACAGGCCACCGGCCGCCGGGCCGACCAGGGTGCCGACACCCCACATGGCGGACACCAGCCCCGAGGCCCGGGTCCACAGCCAGCTGGGCAGGACGGCGTTGATCAGCGCCCATCCCAGCCCGGCCAACAGGCCGCCGCCCATGCCCTGCAGGGTGCGGCCGATCAACAGGACTTCCATCTCGGGCGCCAGCGCACAGAGCACCGTGCCCAGGCCGAAGGACAGCAGGCCGATCAGGTAGGCCAATCGGGAACCCACTCGGACCAGCACCGCGTTGGCCGCGGCTGCGGCGATCACCGATCCGACCAGGTACAGGGTGGTCACCCAGGCGTAGAACCGCTCGCCGCCGATGTCCTTGATGGTGTTGGGCAGCAGGCTGATCGTCAGGAACTCGTTGGTGGCGTACAGGGCCACACCGCCAGCCAGAACGGCCGCGGTGCCCAAATAGCGCCTACCGAGCAGCTCACGCCAGCTGCCAGCGCTTACAGCGGAGTCATGCACCACTGCTTCAGTCAGTTCCACCACCGCTTGCAGTCAATCACGGATCACCATCACACGCGAAAATGGATCGCCTGCCTGGCGCGTCACTTGATGCCGGCCGCGTCCATACCCCGCAGTTCCTTCTTGAGGTCGGCGATCTCGTCGCGGATCCGGGCCGCCAGCTCGAACTGCAGATCACGCGCCGCGTTCATCATCTGCTCGGTGAGGTCCTTGACCAGATCGGCCAGTTCGGCCCGTGGCATGTTGCTGGTGTCGCGGCCTTCGAAGACGCCGGCGCTCACCGCCCGGCCGGGTTCTCCCTGGGCGCGCCGCCCGCGTGAGGCGTTGCGGCCCGACCCGGCGACCTCGATGGATTCGGTGTCCTCCACCTCCCGGTAGACCTGGTCGAGGATGTCGGCGATCTTCTTGCGCAGCGGCTGGGGGTCGATGCCGTTGGCCTCGTTGTAGGCGACCTGCTTGGCCCGGCGGCGTTCGGTTTCGTCGATGGCTTCACGCATGGAGTCGGTGATCTTGTCGGCGTACATGTGCACTTCGCCGGAGACGTTGCGGGCGGCGCGGCCGATGGTCTGGATCAGGCTGCGGGTGGAGCGCAGGAAACCCTCCTTGTCGGCGTCGAGGATGGCCACCAGCGACACCTCTGGCAGGTCCAGACCCTCGCGCAGCAGGTTGATGCCGATCAGCACGTCGTAGTCGCCGAGCCGGAGTTGCCGCAGCAGCTCCACCCGGCGCAGCGTGTCGACCTCGGAGTGCAGGTAGCGCACCCGGATCCCCATCTCCAGCAGGTAGTCGGTGAGGTCTTCGGCCATCTTCTTGGTCAGCGTGGTGACCAGCACCCGCTCGTCGGCCGCGGTGCGCTGCCGGATCTCGGCGATCAGGTCGTCGATCTGGCCCTTGGTCGGCTTCACCACGACCTTGGGGTCCACCAGGCCGGTCGGGCGGATCACCTGCTCGACGAACTCGCCGCCGGCCTGGCTGAGCTCATAGGGTCCCGGGGTGGCCGACATGTAGACCGTCTGGCCGATCCGGTCGGCGAACTCCTCCCAGGTCAGCGGCCGGTTGTCACAGGCCGACGGCAACCGGAAACCGAACTCCACCAGGTTGCGCTTGCGTGACATGTCGCCCTCGTACATGGCGCCGATCTGCGGCACGGTGACGTGCGACTCGTCGATGATGAGCAGGAAGTCCTCGGGGAAGTAGTCGATCAGGGTGGCCGGCGCCGTCCCGGCGCCGCGACCGTCGATGTGCCGCGAATAGTTCTCGATGCCCGAGCAGAAGCCGACCTGGCGCATCATCTCGATGTCGTAGCTGGTGCGCATCCGCAGCCGCTGGGCCTCCAGCAGTTTGCCGTGGTTCTCCAGCTCTTCGAGCCGGGCGGCCAGCTCCTCCTCGATGGTGGAGATGGCCTGCGTCATCCGTTCCGGGCCGGCGACGTAGTGGGTGGCCGGGAAGATGCGCAGCGAGTCGACCTTGCGCACCACATCCCCGGTGAGCGGATGCAGGTAGTACAGCGCCTCGATCTCGTCGCCGAAGTACTCGATGCGAATCGCCAGCTCCTCGTAGGAGGGAATGATCTCGACGGTGTCGCCGCGCACCCGGAACGAGCCGCGGGTGAATGCCATGTCATTGCGGGTGTACTGCACGTCGACCAGCAGTCGCAGCAGTCCATCGCGCGGCACCTCGGCGCCGACCTGCAGCTCTACGGAGCGGTCCAGGTAGGACTGCGGGGTGCCCAGGCCGTAGATGCAGGACACCGAGGCGACCACCACGACGTCGCGCCGGGACAGCAGACTGGAGGTCGCCGAGTGGCGCAGCCGCTCGACATCGTCGTTGATCGAGCTGTCCTTCTCGATGTAGGTGTCGGTCTGCGCGATATAGGCTTCCGGCTGGTAGTAGTCGTAGTACGAGACGAAGTACTCGACAGCGTTGTGCGGCAACATCTCTCGCAGCTCATTCGCCAGCTGCGCGGCCAGCGTCTTGTTGGGCGCCATCAGCAGGGTGGGGCGCTGCAGCCGCTCGATCAGCCACGCCGCGGTGGCCGATTTGCCGGTGCCGGTGGCGCCCAGCAGCACCACGTCCTTCTCCCCCGAGGTGATACGACGTTCCAGGTCGGCAATGGCGGCCGGCTGGTCACCGGCCGGCTGGAACTCGCTGACGACATCGAACCGGCCGCCGGCGCGGACGATGCCTTCCACGGCGTCTGCGGCGGGCCGGTACTCCGAATGCGCGACGATAGGGTGTTCGGTTGCGAAGGCCACGGAAGCCAGGGTAGGCCCGCCCGGCGACAATGCAGAGCGCGCCAGCGCGATGAGGAGGAGCCGGGCAATAGGCTGGGCCTCCGACAGCGAGAGGCGGCCAGCGGTGCATCCACCCAAGGAAGAGACCTTCGACCTGCGCGGCTACACCAACACCGACCCCAAAGGGGTGGTGCGTGCCGTCGACGTCTACACGGTGCACCCGTGGGGTCTCTACCTGGCCCGCCCCACCCCGGGCCGGGCCCAATTCCACTACCTGGAGTCCTGGCTGCTGCCATCGCTGGGGCTGCGCGCGACCGTCTTCCATTTCAGCCCGGGTTACGAGCGTGAGCAGGACTTCTACCTCGACGTCGGCGAGTACACCGCGGGACCGGAGCACTGGCGCTCCCGGGACCACTACCTGGATCTGGTGGTCCGCACCGCATCCGGCGTCGAGCTCGCCGACACCGACGAGCTGATGGCCGCCGTCGCCGAGGGTCTGCTCAGTCAGCACGACGCCGAGCAGGCGGTGCTGCGCGCGGTGGCCGCCGTCGACGGCCTGGCCCGCAACGGCTACGACCTGCACCGGTGGCTGGCCGGCCGGGGCATGCCCGTGACCTGGCCGGTCAGCGATGGGCTTAGGGGGTCGCCACCGGGATCTCGGTAGTCGCCGGGTCGTCGGCCGCGCGCTCGGTCACGGCCGGCCGGTTGCGGGTGAGCGACGAGGTGGGCAGCACCTTGATCGGCCACCAGAACCAGCGGCCCAGCAGCGCCGCGATCGACGGCGTCATGAACGCCCGGATGATGAACGTGTCGAACAGCAGCCCCAGGCAGATCGCGGTCCCGGACTGACCGATCGAGACCAGGTCACTGCTGATCATCGCGCCCATGGTGAACGCGAACACCAGTCCCGCCTGGGTGGCCACGCTGCCCGATCCCCCGACGCCGCGGATGATCGCGGTATTCATCCCGGCGCCGAGTTCTTCCTTGAAGCGAGATACCAGTAGCAGGTTGTAGTCCGATCCCACCGCCAACAGGATGATCACAGTGAAGGGCAGCACGAACCAGTGCAGTTGCAGGCCGAGGATGTGTTGCCAGATCAGCACCGACAACCCGAACGACGAGCCCAGGGAGACCGCGATCGTTCCGACGATCACCGCGGCCGCCACGAGGCTGCGGGTCAGCACCAGCATGATGATCATGATCAGGCACAGCGACGCCATCACCGCCAGCATCATGTCGTATCTCAAGAACTCGCCGATGTCGTGATAGGTCGGCGCCGTGCCGCCGATGTAGACCCGGGCTCCTTGTAGCGGAGTGCCCTTGATCGCCGCCTTGGCCGCGGTCAGCTCCTCCTCGGTCTTGGAAAGCGCCGCGTTACCGGCCGGGTCGCCCTCGTGGGTGACGATGATCTGCGCGGACTTCCCGTCCGGCGAGACCATCAACTTGAGGCCCTTCTGGAAGTCGGCGTTGTCGAAGGCTTCCGGCGGCAGATAGAAGAAGTCGTCGTTCTTCGCGGCGTCGAAGGCCTGCCCCATGACGGTCGCGGTGTCGGTCATCCGCGCCATCTGGTTGATCATCCCGTTGAACGTGCTGTACATCGTCAGCATCGTTTCGCGGATGTCCTTGGAAATGGCGATCATCGGCGGCAGCTGCGACACCATCTGCGGCATCAGGGTGTCCATGTGCTCCAGATCGCCCAGCATCGCCGTCATCTTGTCGCTGAGATTGTCGACCCCGTCGAGCCCGTCGAAGATCGACCGCAACGACCAGCACATCGGGACGCCCGAGCAGTGCGGCTCCCAGTAGAAGTAGTTGCGCATCGGACGCCAGAAGTCGTCGAAATCAGCCATGTGGTCCCGCATTTCATCGGTGACCTGCTTCATCTCGGTGGTGTGGCCCACCATGTCGTGGGTGACGCCGGCCTGCTCCGACATCAGGGCGTGCATGCGCTCCATGATCTCGATCATCGAACCGAGCTGATCGGTCATGTGCAGCATGTCGGCCATCCGGCCCTTGAGATAGTCGAGGTTCTCGGTGATGGGCACCGACTGCATGCTCAACTGAAACGGCACCGAGCTGTGGTCGATCGGTGCCCCCAACGGCCGAGTGATGCTCTGTACCTTGTCGATTCCGTCCAGGCGGAAGATGTTCTTCGCGATCCGGTCCAGCACCAGCATGTTGCCCGGTGTCCGTAGATCCTGATCGGTCTCGACGAGCACGATGTCGGGGTTCATCCGGGCCTTGGAGAAGTGTCGATACGACGCCTCATAGCCCTGAATCGACGGCAGGCTTTTGGGGATGTAGTACTGGTCGTTGTAGTTCACCGAGTACGACGGCAGCACGCCGATCCCGATCAGGGCGACGATCATGGTCACCACGAAGATCGGCCCGGGCCACCGCACGATCGCGGTCCCGATCCGGCGCCAGCCCCGCGCCGAGAGTTTCCGCTTGGACTCCAGCAGGCCGAACCGAGTGCCCAGCAGCAGAACAGCGGGGGTGATCGTCATCGCCGCGGCGACCACGACCAGCATGCCGACCGCACACGGCACACCCATGGATGCGAAGTACGGCAGCCGGGTGAATTTCAGGCAGAACGTGGCGCCGGCAATCGTCAGACCCGAGCCCAGCACCACATGCGAAACACTGTGGTAGGTGGTGAAGTACGCGGTGATGCGATCTTGGCCTGCCGCCCTGGCCTCCTGGTAGCGGCCGATGAAGAAGATCGCGTAGTCGGTACCGGCCGCGATCGCCAGCGAGGTCAGCAGGCTCACCGCGAAGGTGGACAGCCCCATGATCTCGAAGTGGCCCAGTACCGCCACGATCCCGCGCGCCGCACCCAGTTCGACGAAGACGGTGAACAAGATCAACAGCACCGTTGCCATCGAGCGGTAGATCAGCAGCAGCATGACCGTGATCACCACGAAGGTGATCGCCGTCATCTTGAGCATGCTCTCGTCGCCGGCGTCGTTCATGTCCATCGTCAGGGCGGCCTGGCCGGTCACATAGACATGCAGTCCGGGCGGCGGCGAGCTGCCGTCGACGATGTCGCGCACCGACTGCACCGATTCCTTGCCGGTGGTGGTGCCCTGGTCCCCGACCAGGTTCAGCTGCACATAGGCGGCCTTGTCGTCCATACTCTGGGCGCCACCGGCGGTGATCCGGTCGCCCCAGAAGTCCTGCACGTACTCGACGTGCTCGGTGTTGGCCCGCAGCTTCTCCACCAAGCCGTGGTAGTAGGTGCGCGCCTGGTCGCCGAGCGGCTCATCGCCCTCCAGCAGGACCATCACCATGCTGTCGGAGTCGAACTGCTCGAAGTTGGCGCCCTGCTTCTTGATCGCCTGGTAGGACTGGGCGTCCTTGGCCGCCAAGGACACTGAGTGTGCCTTGCCGACCTCTTCGAGCTGCGGCACAACGACGTTGACGACGACGGTGAGCGCCAGCCACGCCACTACGACGAGGAGCGGCACGCGGTGAATGAACCGCGCGACCCGGGAATGGGTGACGGTGTCGCCGCTCATGCCGACTTCACCAGACAGAAGACCTGAGCGTTATGGGTGTCGACCGTCTGTTCGTCGCGCACCTCTCCGTTGACGGTGATGCGGCAGCCGATCGAGCTGCTGTCGCCCTGGGCGACCACGTTGGCGAAGATGGACGTCAGCTTGGTGGAGATGGTGAACGACCACGGCAAGGTCGTGAAATCGGCGCGCTGCGGCTGCGAGTTCTCGTCGAGGTAGTTCACCTGGCCGGCCGTCCCCTCAGGTCCGAACACTTCGTAGATGACGTCTTTGGGGATCACGGGTCTGGACTCGTCGATGAAGGCGGTCGGCGCGGGTTTGGGCGCCATCACCGCATGGATGCGAAAACCCGCAAACCCTGCCAGCGTCGCCACCAGGACCACGACCATGGGAATCCAGGCGCGCTTCACGAAGTCAAAAATGTTCTTTCCCTTTCGCTTTCGCGGTAGGCCCAAGGGGCCTAAAGGTGTTGCAGGGGTTCCAGCAGGCACACACAGCGCCGGACCTCGTCCGACAACGAGCCGGCCTCCGGGTCGCGCGACCAGCGCTGGATGCCGGTGTTCGCCGTCGCCATCACCGCGCTGGCGAACACTTCGACGCGCCGATCGGCGCTGGGCAACTGGAGTCGCTGGGCGATCAGCTCGACCAGCTGCGTTTCCAGCTCGGCCAATTCGGCGGTATGTAACCGGAGCAGCTCCGGGATCTCGCAGATCATCCGCAGCAGCGTGGCGAGGCCGACCGAGTTCTCGGTGTGGACCTCGATGTGGTTGATCACCAGTTCGGCCACATCGGCCATCAGACGCTCTGCGCCCGGCCCGCTTCGCACCACCGCACTGAGCTCGGGGTCGAACGGCGGGAACGGCAGCACCACCGACGTTTCCTTGTTCGGGAAATAGTTGAAGAAGGTGCGTACACAGACGCCGGCGCGCTCGCTGATCATCGGCACCGTCACCGCGTCGTAGCCCCGTTCGGCGATCAACTCGACCGCCGCACGATGGATGGCTGCTTCTGTTTCGCGCCGCCGGCGTTCTCTCAGCGAGCTGACCTGCGGCGCATCCACCCGCAAATCATTGCACACAATGCAAACTTTGCGCGCCATGCAAATTTTGTGATTCCGGCCGCTTGGCTGCGGTACCTGTGACGCACGTTACGCCCGAGGGCCATTGCCGCAGCCGCGCTAAACTCCGCTGCTATGAACGCCAAACTGCGAATCGGTGTCGCCGCTGCCACCACCGCAGCCGTGCTCGGGTGTGGTCAGCTGATCCCGGCTCCGGCCGCCGCCGTAGACGAGCTGCACAACGTCACCTACATCGCGAAGGTCGACGCCTGGAACAGCGGCAACGTGGTCACCTTCATGCGCACCGACACCGAGACCGCCAGCGCGGACCTCGACGCGTTCGGCAGCCAGTTCGAGGCCAACGCCGTGATGGCCGACCCCAGCAAGGCCGGCATGGTGATCCGCCTGCGTTTCCCGACGACCGCGACCGTGCACTGCGAGATCAAGGTCGACGACGTCACCACGGTCAAGAGCGAGCGCTTCATCAACACCTGGGGCAACACCAATGACCCCCACACCGGCGCGATGCTCTGCGGCGCGCTGATCAGCAGCATGGCTTAGAGCAGCCGGTAAGCCCTTTTAAGGCCGCCACCCGGTGTCGTCGGCCCACGCCCACGCCCGCCGGTAGGCGGTGTCGAACCACGGCTCCTTGACCTCGCAATAAGCATCGATGTCGCCGTCGGCGGCCGCGCGTTCGGCGTCGCGCTTGATCGCCAGATAGTCAGCCCGTGCGGCGGCATCAGCGGACAGCCAGGCCGGGAACAGCAGGGCGAACTGCTGATTGGGCCAGCCCGCGACCCGGATGTGGACGTTGGTTGCCCGCCCCGGGTCGGCAGAGGCATGAATCCGCTTGTCCCACAATGCCGGACTATCGGTGTGGTCGAACTCCGCAACGGTGCTGCGGGCGTCGGTCTTGACATTGTCGGCGGTGATCGCCTCCAACCGCGGGTATCCCGCAGCCAGCAATGTGTCGGCGAGTTCGTCGGCCACCGCCAGGGATTCGACCGTGATCTGCACGTCGATGACGTCTTTGGCGTCCAGTCCGGACACCGCGGTCGACCCGATGTGATCGACGCGGGTCGCCCGGTGACCACAGGTGGTGCGCAGCCGGGCCAGGATGCGCTGCGCCTGGTCCGGCCACGTCGGATCGGCCGGCACCAGCTGCGTCGGGGACGGCACCGTCTGGCGGTTGGTGAGATTGTGCGCGAACGGCAGGATGCGCTGCTCCCACAGCTCAAGTGCTTTGGCAGCCAAGTCATCCGGACTGCCGGAGTTGTCCAGCCAGACGTCGGCGACGTCGCGCCGTTGCGGCTCGGTGGCCTGGGCGGCGATCCGGGCTCGCGCGTCGGCCTCCGACATGCCACGGATTTCGGTCAGCCGGGCCACCCGAGTCTCTACCTCGGCATGCACCACGACCACCAACGGGAACAGCGGTGCCATCTGTGATTCGACCAGCAGCGGAATGTCCTCGACGATTACCGCATCCGTACCGGCTGCCGCGATCAGCTCCGAACGGCGTTGCGCCACCAGCGGATGCACGATGCCGTTGAGGGTGGCCCGCTTGTCGTCGTCACTGAACGCGATCGCGGCCAGCGCCGGACGGTCCAAAGCTCCGTCCGGAAGCAGGATGCCCGGCCCGAAGGCCTCGACCAATTTGGCGAGGCCTTCGGTACCGGGCTCCACTACTTCACGGGCGATGACGTCACCGTCGACGATGACGCCACCGTGGCGGTTGAAGGCAGCCGACACCGTCGACTTACCGGCGCCGATACCGCCGGTCAGACCGATACGCAGCATCTGCGCCCCTTCAACCCGCTTGGGCGCGATTTAGGCGCTGTTACCGGCGAGCTTCTCACGCAGTGCGGCGAGCTGCTCGTCGCTGGCCAGCGAACCACCGGCCGGAGCCTCGTCGCGGTGCGAACCGTTGGCACCCGAGCGCGGCTCGGCGTGCTCGGCAGCGGCGAACTTCTCCATCTGCGCGGTGTGCATCTTGTGACGACGCTCGGCCTCGGCGTAGCGGGCCTCCCACTCGGTGCGCTGCTTGTCGAAACCTTCGATCCACTCGTTGGTCTCGGCGTCGAAGCCCTCGGGGAAGATGTAGTTGCCCTGCTCGTCGTAGCTGTCGGCCATGCCGTACTTCGAGGGGTCGAACTCCTCGGTGTAGTCCTCGTTGGCCTGCTTGAGGCTCAGCGAGATCCGGCGGCGGTCCAGGTCGATGTCGATGACCTTGACCATGGCGTCGTCGCCAACCGCGACCACCTGGTCCGGGACCTCGACGTGGTGCTCAGCCAGCTCGGAGATGTGCACCAGACCCTCGATGCCCTCCTCGACACGGACGAACGCACCGAACGGCACCAGCTTGGTGACCTTGCCCGGGACGATCTGACCGATCGCGTGGGTGCGGGCGAAGTGGCGCCACGGGTCTTCCTGAGTGGCCTTGAGCGACAGCGAAACCCGCTCGCGGTCCATGTCGACGTCGAGCACCTCGACGGTGACCTCGTCGCCCACCTGAACGACCTCGGACGGGTGGTCGATGTGCTTCCAGGACAGCTCGGAGACGTGCACCAGGCCGTCCACGCCGCCCAGGTCGACGAACGCGCCGAAGTTGACGATCGAGGAGACGACACCCTTGCGGACGGCGCCCTTCTGCAGCTGGTTGAGGAACTCGCTGCGCACCTCGGACTGGGTCTGCTCCAGCCAGGCACGACGGGACAGCACCACGTTGTTGCGGTTCTTGTCCAGCTCGATGATCTTGGCTTCGATCTCTTTGCCGATGTACGGCTGCAGGTCGCGGACCCGGCGCATCTCCACCAGCGAGGCCGGCAGGAAGCCGCGCAGGCCGATGTCGAGGATCAGGCCGCCCTTGACGACCTCGATGACGGTGCCCTTGACGGCCTCGTCCTTCTCCTTGAGCTCTTCGATCGTGCCCCAGGCGCGCTCGTACTGGGCGCGCTTCTTGGACAGGATCAGACGACCCTCTTTGTCCTCTTTGGTCAGGACCAGGGCTTCGACCTCATCACCGACGGACACCACCTCGTGGGGGTCGACGTCGTGCTTGATCGAAAGTTCGCGGGAGGGGATGACCCCTTCGGTCTTGTAACCGATGTCGAGCAGGACCTCGTCCCGGTCAACCTTGACGATCGTCCCCTCGACGATGTCGCCATCGTTGAAGTACTTGATCGTTTTGTCGATAGCGGCGAGAAAATCCTCGGCGGAGCCAATGTCGTTGATGGCTACTTGCGGCGAGGTCACGGTGGGACTTGGCATGTGTTGGGTTGCTCCGGACATTGTGGCGTAGTAGGGACGGGGTGTTGTCACGCATGCTGCGCATGCGGTGGCCCACGATCTGGTCTAGGACTAGACGAGGACTACCTGTTGAGGCTACTCGACGCGTTGCACGCTGGACAAACCGGTGGCTACGCTCCCTCGCTATGCCTCAGATGCGGAACCGGCGAAAAGTCGGAGCGCCGCTCATCGTCATTGTCCTGCTCGCCGTCCTCACCGCATTCCTGCTGTTGCTCTTCACCGCGGCCAACCCGGGCGGGACCCTGACCGCGCTGGTACTGGCGAGCATGTCGATGCTGGTGGTGCTGTTGTGCTACCGGTGGCTGGACCGCTGGGAACCCGAGCCGCGCCGACTGCTGCAACTGGCGTTCTTGTGGGGCGCGTCGGTGGCCGTGGTGCTGGCGGTGGGCTTGGAGACCTTCGGGTCCTCGGTCGCCACCGTGCGGCCGCTGGTGTCGAAGACCTTCGACATGGCGGCCATCCAGGCGCCGTTCATCGAGGAGGCCGCGAAAGGCCTGTTCCTGCTGGTCATGCTGACCGGACGCCGGCGGCTGGCGCTGAATTCGCTGACCGACTGCATGGTCTACGCGGGCGTCGTGGCGGTGGGTTTCGCCTGGATGGAGGACATCGTCTACATCGCGCCGGCCGACTCACCGGCCAAAATGGCCGCGGTGGCCATCGCCCGGCTGATCTTCGGTCCGTTCGCCCACCCGCTGTTCACCACGATGACCGGGATCGGGGTGTTCTTCGCGCTGCGCCGCCACGGGTTCTGGTCGAAGGCCATCGTGATCCTGATCGGCTACCTGGGCGCAGTGGCGATGCACGCCTCGTGGAACGCCTCGCTGGCGATGGGCGGCGGGCAACTCTTCCTGGTGACTTACTTCTTCTGGTTGGTTCCGGTGTTCCTGCTGATGGTGCTGCTGGGCGTGTTGAGCCGCCGGCACGAACAGCAACTGGTCGCCAGCAAGCTGCCCGGCATGGTGGCCGGCGGCCTGATCAGCCCCAACGAAGCGACCTGGCTGGGATCGATCCGCACCCGCAAGCTGGCGATCCGCGAGGCCACCCGCATCGGGGGCCGGCCTGCCGGCAAGGCGGTCAAGAACTTCGCCGTGCAAGTGGTCCAGCTGGCGTTCATCCGGGACCGCATCGACCGGGGCTTCGGTGATCCCGAGGTGTTCGCGGTACAGCAGGAGGACGCCTACGGGGTGGTGGCCGCCCGCACAGCGGCGCCGGTGCTCTACACCATGGCCGGGTATCACTCTCCCCTGCCGGCGCGGCGCTGATCTCCGGGAGGCACCGCGATGTCGCTGCGCAATCGCCTCACCGACTACTTCGGTATCGAGCACCCGATCGTGCTGGCGCCGATGGCGCAGGCATCCGGCGGCCGGCTCGCGGCGGCGGTCACACATGCCGGTGGCCTCGGTCTGCTCGGCGGGGGTTACGGCGACGCTGACTGGGTGCAGCGCGAATTCGACGCTGCCGGCGACGCGCGCGTCGGGTGCGGATTCATCACCTGGAGCCTGACCCGTGCGCCGGAGGCGCTGGCCGTCGCACTCAACCGGCAGCCGGCGGCGATCATGCTGTCCTTCGGTGATCCCGAGGCCTTCGCCGGCGACATCCGCGACGCGGGGGTTCCGCTGATCTGCCAGGTGCAGACTCTGGAGCAGGCGCATGCCGCGCTGCGGGCGGGAGCGAACGTCATCGTCGCCCAGGGCGCCGAGGCCGGCGGCCACGGAATGTCGGGCTGCTCGACCCTGACGTTTGTCCCCGCCGTCGTCGACCTGGTGGCCGGGCACTCGCCGGAAACGTTCGTACTGGCCGCGGGCGGAATCGCCGACGGTCGCGGGGTGGCCGCGGCGTTGGCGCTCGGCGCCGACGGAGTCTTGATTGGCACTCGGTTCTGGGCCTGCAGCGAGGCACTCGTATCACCCAGCGCGCACCAGCGAGCCATCCGAGCCAGCGGCGAGGACACCGTCCGCACCCGCGTCTACGACCTTGTGCGACAACTCGATTGGCCTGCCCAATACGACGAGCGGGCGCTGCGCAACACGTTCCTGCAGAGCTGGCACGGCGACGAGAGCCACTTGCTGGCCAACCTGCCCGAGGCCATCGACGCATTTCAGGCGGGGCTCGCCGCCGCGGACTTCGACATTGCCCACATCCTGATCGGCGAGGCCGTCGGACTCATCCACGACGTTCTGCCGGCGGGTGCCATCGTGGCGCAGATGGTGCACGACGCCACCAGGATCCTGAACCGCGGCTCGTGACCGCCGCTAGCTAGAAGGGCGGCGGGTCGTCGGGGTCGATGCCGGGGGCCACTTTCGGGAACCAGACGGTGTCGAATGCGGCACGTCGGGCTTGGCGGGCTTTGTGGTTTTGGTTGCGTTCGGTGGCGATGCGGGCCGCGCGGTTCTGGGCGCGGGTGCGTCGGCGCCGGGGCATCATCGCGGTGCGCTCCCCACAGCGGTCGTTATCGCGGCGCAGTGGTGTCGGCAGTTCCCCGGTGGGTGCGCACAAGTGCGGGAACAACAGGGAACTGCCCGGGGTACTGACGTAGGTCTGCCCCGATGGCGAGGTCAGGATTACCGTCCCGTCCGGCAGCTGCTGATCTCGCCAGCCCCAAAACGTCTTAACCAAATGATGTGTGCGGCAATAGCATTTGAGATTCGACGCATGCGTAGAACCACCGTCACCGTAAGCAATCGTGTGGTCCAGATCGCAGTCCAGGGCCGGACGGTCACAACCGGGCCAACGGCACGTCATATCCCGGCACCGCACAAAATCAGCCAATGCTTTCGAAGGCACATACCCCGGCTCGGGCGGGGCATCGCCGGGATGCACCAACGACACCAACCGGGCCGATCGGGCCAGCTCGGCGATCAACTCCGGCGGGATCAATCCGTCAGACCCGACCAACGAGCCCGGCGCATCACCCGTCCCATCGACGGTGGCCTGCTCGGCCATCACATGAATAACTACCGGACCGGCCGCCGCACGCCCCCCAGCAGCGCAATCCGGGCGCCCACAGCGACACCCCAGCCGATCCGCCCGCGCTGCCAACGCCCCCATCGCATCGGCACGCCGCTGCGCGCGAGTGCGCGGATCGTGTTCGCACACCGTGGCCGCCAACTTATCCAGCGCCTTGTCCAGGGCACGGGCATCAGGGGTGAACAAGCTGCCGTAAACCTCCGAGAGCCCACCCTCTTGGTCCGCAAACCCGATCTTCCGCTCCGCTTGACGCTCTTTGCGGCGCCGCACCGCATCGGCGTCGGCTTTGGCGACGATCTTGTCGACCTTGCCGGCCAACCGACTCCTGGTCAGGGACGGCCAACGCACCACCTGCGCCGCCAACTGGCCATCGACCAGCGCCAAGACCTCACGATCAGCAATCAGATCCGTGCGATACACCAGCGTCTGAAACAGTCGAATATCGATATCGCCGGCCTTGAACACCTCAGCCACCTGCGGCAACTGCTCCCGCATCGCCCGCGCATACCGCAACCGGCTCGCCGCTAACCCCTGGCTGATCCGCAACGCCGCCGCCACCTCAGCGCTCACCGCCGCCTCGGTATCGACCGCCCACTCCTCGGTTTCGCTACACCGACTCAATCGCAGCGCGAACAACTCGCCGATCGCCACCAGTTGCGCCGCCGCCGCCCGGTTCTCCGCCCGCGCCGAGACACAGATCCGCTCCACCAACGCCGCCGACTCCGGCGTCGTCGATGGATACCGCCGCTCAAACAGCTCACTGAGCCGATCAATCGACTCCGCGGAAGGTAGCGTTCCTTCGAACATGTGTTCGATTGTACGCGTCTCCCCCGACAGTTCGACGATCTGCGTTAGTGCGCTGCCGAATCCCAGCTCCGGCCGTAGCCCACCGCGACCTCCAGCGGAACGCTGAGCGGATAGGCACTGCCCATCTTGTCGCGCACCAGCGCCTCCAGCGGCTCGCGTTCGCCGTCGGCCACTTCGAACAGCAATTCGTCGTGCACCTGCAGCAGCATTCGCGACCGCAGGGTGGAGGCCTTGAGAGCTTGGTCGACGTTGATCATCGCGACCTTGATGATGTCGGCCGCGCTGCCCTGGATCGGCGCATTGAGCGCGGCCCGCTCGGCGGACTCCCGGACCTGGCGGTTGCTGCTGTCCAACTCCGGCAGGTAGCGCCGCCGGCCCAACACCGTGGAGGTGTAGCCGTCTTTGCGGGCCTGCTCGACCACCTCGTGCAGATAGTCGCGGACCCGCCCGAACCGGTCGAAGTAGGCGTCCATCTGCTCTTTGGCCTCTTCGGTGGAGATCTTGAGCTGGGAGGCCAGCCCGTAGGCGCTCAACCCGTAGGCCAGGCCGTAGGACATCGCCTTGACACGGCGGCGCATGTCCGGGGTCACCTCGTCGATGGGCACCGAGAACGCCCGCGACCCGACGAACGAGTGCAGGTCTTCGCCGGTGTTGAACGCCTCGATGAGGCCCTCGTCGGCCGACAGGTGCGCCATGATGCGCATCTCGATCTGGCTGTAGTCGACCGTCATCAGCTCGGGGTAACCCTCGCCGACCACGAAGCCGTCGCGGATCTGGCGGCCGGCGTCGGTGCGGATCGGGATGTTCTGCAGGTTGGGGTCGGTCGACGACAGCCGGCCGGTCGCCGCGATCGTCTGATTCAGCGTGGTGTGGATTCGGCCATCGGAGGCAACCGATTTCAGCAATCCGTCGACCGTCACCTTCAGCCGGGTGACGTCGCGGTGGGTCAGCAGGTGCTCCAGGAACGGATGGCCGGTCTTGTCGAACAGGGTCTGCAGCGCGTCGGCGTCGGTGGTGTAGCCGGTCTTGGTCTTCTTGGTCTTGGGCATGCCCAGCTCGTCGAAGAGCACCACCTGCAGCTGCTTGGGCGAGCCGAGGTTGATCTGCTTGCCGATCACCGCGTAGGCCGCCTCGGCGGCGTCGCGAATCTGGTCACCGAACCGGCTCTGCAGCTGGCTCAGGTGATCGAGATCCACACCGATCCCGGCTGTCTCCAGCTCGGCCAGCACTCGCTGCAGCGGCAGTTCGATGTCGGCGAGCAGTCCGGACGAGTCGATGCGGGCCAGCTCGAGATCCAGCGCGTCGGCCAGGTCGTTGACCGCCCGGGCCCGCAGGATCGCGGTCTGCACGGCCTGATCGTCGACGCCCTCGGTGTCATCCAGCAACGAAAGCTGTTGCTGTTCATCGGATTCGGCACGCAGCTCCCGGCGCAGGTAGCGCACCGAGAGGTCGTCGAGGCTGAAGCTGCGCTGACCGGGCCGCACCAGGTAGGCGGCCAGGGCGGTGTCAGAGGTGACACCGTCCAGGGTCCAGCCGCGCCCGGCCAGGTCGTGGATAGCCAGCTTGGCCTCATGCAGCGCCTTGGGATTGGCCGAGTCGGCCAGCCAGGCGCCCAGCGCGGCGTCGTCCTCGGCGGTCAGCGTCGCGGTGTCGATATAGCCGCCTTCGCCGTCCGCCGAGGCCAGGGCCAGCGCGGTCGCGTCGCTGTCAAAGCTGCGGTGCGTGCCGATCACGGCCAGCCCGGTGCGGCGGCCATCGGAGGCGTGTTCGGCCAGCCACGAGGCGACCGTTCCGGGCTCCAGGGCGCCGCCGCGGACCTCGAAGCCCTCCTCGGCCTCGGGCACTGCGCCGCCGGCGGTGGAAAGCGTGTCGAACAACCGGTCACGCAGCACCCGGAACTCCAGGTCGTCGAAGAGCTGATGGATCTGCTCACGGTCCCACGGCACCAGCCGCAGGGTGTCCGGCGTCTGGGCCAGCGGCACGTTGCGCACCAGGTCGGTCAACTCACGGTTGAGGACCACGGTGGACAGGTTGGCGCGCAACGCATCTCCGACCTTGCCCTTGACGGTGTCGACCTGGTCCACCAGCCCCTGCAGCGAGCCGTATTCGGTGATCCACTTCGAGGCGGTCTTCTCCCCCACCCCGGGAATGCCCGGCAGGTTGTCGCTGGGGTCGCCGCGCAACGCCGCGAAGTCCGGGTACTGCGCCGGGGTCAGGCCGTACTTCTCGACGACCGCGTCCGGGGTGAACCGGGTCAGGTCGCTGACACCCTTGCGGGGGTAGAGCACGGTCACGTTCTCGTTGACCAGTTGCAGGGCGTCGCGGTCGCCGGTGACCACCAGCACCCGGTAGCCCTCGGCGTCGGCCTGGGTTGCCAGCGTGGCGATCAGGTCGTCGGCCTCAAAGCCGGGCTCCGACAACGTGGTAATGCCCAGCGCGGCCAGCACCTCCTTGGTGATGTCGATCTGGCCGCGGAACTCATCGGGGGTGGCCGAGCGGGTGGCCTTGTACTCGGGGAAGCGCTCCGAGCGGAAGGTCTGCCGCGACACGTCGAACGCGGCGGCGACGTGGGTCGGGGCCTCGTCGCGCAGCAGGTTGATCAGCATCGCGGTGAACCCGTAGACGGCGTTGGTGGTCAGGCCGCTGCGGGTCTTGAAGTTCTCGGCGGGCAACGCGTAGAAGGCCCGGTACGCCAGCGAATTTCCGTCCAGAAGCAGCAGCGTCGGTTTGGTCTGGCTCACGGACCCACTCTAGGCACCCGCCCCGACACGCAGGAACTGCCGCGCCCTGTCGACGAGTACCCGGGCTGCGGGGCTGCGCGGTCCCGAGGCACGCCAGGCCAACACCAGCCGGCCGCGCAGCTCCGGCGTCAGCCGCAGTGCGTGCAGGCCCGGGCGGTTGCGAGCCATCGAGCGCGGCAGGATCGCGACCCCGAGTCCGCGCTCGGCGAGCTCGGCCAGCGCCTGCGGAGTGCTGGCCTCGAACGCGATCCGCGGCGAGACGCCGATCCCGGCGCAGGCTTGATCGAGCTGGCTGCGGATGCCAGTGCCGACCGGCAGGGTGATCAGCGGCCGCTGCGCCAACTGCGCCAGGCTGACCGTGGCATGTCCGGCCAGCTCGTCGGCGAGGCCCACCGCCGCGTCGACGGCTTCGTCGGTGACCACCTCAATATCCAGCCCGGCGGGCTGCTCACTGGGGCCGACCGACACGATCGCCAGATCCAGGTCGCCGCCCCGAACCGCGTCGATCAGCTCATCGGAATTGGCTGTGCTCAGGGTGATTTCGACGCCCGGGTAATCCGCGTGAAACTCGGCGAGCAGCCCTGGCACGTCGACGGGATGGGCGGTGACGGTGCCGATCGTGACCGTGCCGCGGATCAGCTGGCTGAGCTCGTCGACGGCGAGCCGCACGTCACCGACTGCCGCCAAGGCCGCTTTGGCGTACGGCAGTACCGCCGCGCCGGCCGCCGTCGGGCGAACCTCCCGGCGGGAGCGGTCCAGCAGCCGCTGGCCGAGTTCTCGCTCCAGCCGCCCGATCTGGGCGCTGACCGCCGGCTGCGCCACGTGCACCCGCTGCGCCGCGCGGGTGAAGTTCGCTTCCTCGACCACCGCCACGAAGTATTCGAGCTGCCGCAGTTCCATAAGCGTTGAATATAGTTTCTGAACTAAATAGATATTGGACTTATAGTTTCCTGGCCACGACGCTGAAGTCATGACAGACGTTGTGATCGCCGGAGCCGGCATCGGCGGACTGACCACCGCACTGACCCTGCACGCACACGGGATCCCCGCGACCGTCGTCGAAGGCGCCCGGGAGCTGCGGCCGCTGGGTGTCGGCATCAATCTGCTGCCGCATGCCGTCCGGGAGTTGTTCGCCCTGGGGCTGGGCGAGCAGTTGTCTGCGCTGGCGGTCGCCCCAACATCGTTGGCCTACTTCGATAGCCGCGGCCGGGAGCTGTTCCGTGAGCCGCGGGGAATCGAAGGCAGCTACGAATACCCGCAATATTCGGTGCACCGCGGGGAACTGCAGCTGTTGTTGCTCGACGCGGTACGTGAGCGGTTGGGGGCGGGCACTGTCCGGACCGGATCGCGGGTCACCGGGTTCGTCGACGACGGCGACGCGGTGCGGGTGCAGTTGGGCGACGACGAGCTGGCGGGCGCTTTCTTGGTGGGCGCCGACGGGATTCATTCGGCGGTGCGCGCGCAGTTACACCCGCGCGGCGACGACCTGCGGTGGTCGGGGGTGCGCATGTGGCGCGGCGCGGCACCGGGAGAGCCGTACCTGGACGGGCAGACCATGGCGATCGTCAAGGCCGACGACGGCACCGAGCTGGTGATCTATCGGATCGGCTCCGGCCTGATCAACTGGGTGCTGTTGGTGCCCGAGGCCCCACCCGGGCCGCTGCCGGGCACCGCACGCTGGAACCAGCGGTGCGACGCCGACCAGGTGTTGGCCTACCTGGACGGCTGGAGAGTGGATTGGCTCGACGTCGTCGACCTGGTGGGGCGCACCGCCGACCCGCTGGAATACCCGATGGTCGATCGCGATCCGCTGCCGTGGTGGGGCCGTGGCCGGGTAACCCTGCTGGGCGATGCGGCACACCCGATGTATCCGGTGGGCGCCAACGGCGGATCGCAGGCCATCTTGGACGCGCGTGCCCTGGCAGACAGCCTGGCAGCGCACCCCGACACCGGGCTGCGGGCCTATGAGGAGCACCGCCGCGACGCGACCGCGGCGGTGGTGGCCGCCAACCGGGCGATGCATCGCAGCGGCGCCATCCTGCGGTCGGACAACCTGGCCCGGGTGGCCGCCGCCTACCGGCGCGATACCGGAGCGGATCGGGCACGGGTCTGAACTGTCGCCTTGTCCCGGCAACTGGAACACGTTTCAGTTTCGCCGTTCCGGTTGGGTACGCTGACCCAGTGCCAGATGTAGCCTCGCAGCCGGCCATCGACGGGTGGTTCGCCACCGACGACGCCGGCCTCCCCCACCTGACCGGCGCCAAGTGTCCGCAGTGCGGCACCTATGTGTTCCCACCGCGTGAGAACAACTGCCCCAACCCCGCCTGCGACGGCGACGTGTTGGAACCGGTCGCGCTGTCGCGGCGCGGCAAGATCTGGAGCTACACCGAGAACCGGTATCTCCCGCCGTCTCCTTACCCGCCGAGCGACCCGTTCGAGCCGTTCGCGATCGCCGCGGTGGAGCTGGCCGACGAGGGCCTGATCGTGCTGGGCAAGGTCGTCGAGGGCACCCTGGCCGCGGACTTGAAGGTCGGCATGGAGATGGAGCTGACCACCATGCCGCTCTATACCGACGACGACGGCGTGACGCGCACCGTCTACGCGTGGAAGAAGGTGGACGCATGAGCCCCGAGCCGCTGTACATCCTGGGTGCGGGCATGCACCCGTGGGGCAAGTGGGGCCGCGACTTCACCGAGTACGGGGTGGTCGCCGCCCGTGCCGCGCTGGCCGACGCGGGCCTGAACGCGCAGCAGATCCAGTTCATCGCCGGCGCGGACACCATCCGCAACGGCTACCCGGGCTTCATCGCCGGTTCGACGTTCGCCCAGAAGCTGGGCTGGAACGGCGTTCCGGTGTCTTCGTCGTACGCCGCCTGCGCCTCTGGTTCGCAGGCGCTGCAGAGCGCCCGGGCCCAGATCCTGGCCGGCTTCTGCGACGTGGCGCTGGTGATCGGCGCCGACACCACCCCCAAGGGCGCCTTCGCCCCGGTCGGCGGTGAGCGCAAGAACGACCCGGACTGGCAGCGGTTCCACCTGATCGGCGCGATGAACCCGGTGTACTTCGCGCTGCTGGCGCGCCGCCGGATGGACCTCTACGGCGCCACCTCCGAGGACTTCGCGCAGGTGAAGGTGAAGAACTCTCGGCACGGCCTAAGCAACCCGAATGCCCGCTACCGCAAGGAATCCGCGGTTGCCGACGTGCTGGCCAGCCCGGTGGTCTCCGACCCGCTGCGCCAGCTCGACATCTGCGCCACCTCCGACGGTGCGGCCGCGTTGATCGTGGCCAGCGCGGAATTCGCCAAGAAGCACCTGGGTTCGCTCGACGGTGTGCCGTCGGTGCGCGCGGTGTCCACCGTGACCCCCCGCTACCCGCAGCACCTGCCCGAATTGCCGGACATCGCAACCGATTCCACCGCCGTGGTGGCGGCCCCGGAGCGGGTGTTCAAGGACCAGATTCTGGATGCGGCCTACGCCGAGGCCGGGATCGGCCCCGAGGACGTCAGCCTGGCCGAGGTCTACGACCTGTCCACCGCGCTGGAGATCGACTGGTACGAGCACCTGGGCCTGTGCGCCAAGGGTGAAGGCGAGCAGCTGCTGCGCAGCGGCGCCACCACCATCGGTGGCCGGGTGCCAGTGAACCCCTCCGGTGGGCTTGCCTGCTTCGGCGAGGCGATCCCGGCGCAGGCCATCGCCCAGGTGTGCGAGCTGACCTGGCAGCTACGCGGGACCGCCACCGGCCGGCAGGTCGAGGGCGCCAGGGTGGGCGTCACGGCCAACCAGGGCCTGTTCGGGCACGGCTCGTCGGTGATCGTCGCCCGGTAGCCCCTGCGCGATGACCGAAACCGTCGTCGTCAAGGTCAAACCGGGCAGCCGCAAAGGCCCCCTGGTCGAGACCGACGACGACGGACAGCTGACCGTCTACGTGCGCGAGCCCGCCGTGGATGGCAAAGCGAATGCCGCCGTCATCCGTGTTCTGGCAGAGCATTTCGGCGTGCCGCGCAGCCGGGTCGAACTGGCGTCCGGCGCGGGTGCGCGCGTCAAGCGATTCCGGATCGATCGGTAGGCGGCTCATCGAGGATCTTCACGGTCCCCTGCGAGCCGTCGAGGTCCAGCCACGCCCCATCGGGGATGACCTGGGTGCCGTTGCCTGTGCCGATCACGCACGGTATCCCGAGTTCACGCGCAATGATCGCGGCGTGTGACAACGTGCCGCCCACATCGATGGCCATCCCGGCCACTGCCATGAACCGCACCACCCATGACGGGTCGGTGGTCCGTGCGATCAGCACATCGTCATCGCCGAGTTCGACGATCGCGTTGGGATTGGTCACCACCCGCGCCCGTCCACGGACACGGCCCGGGCTCGCAGCGGCACCGGTGATAAGCGGCGGTTCCCCTACGGCGGAAGCGACCGGCGCCGAGTTCGGATCGCAGACAAATGACAGCGGGGGCTCCTGCGTGGCGAACCGCGACCGAACCCGTTGGCGGGCAAGGACGTCCGCTGAAGAAAGCACAGCGCTCCCCCGGAGTTCGTCGAGCGTGCGCCAGACCGCAGCTGCGTCGATGAAGGACACCGCATGACGAGCAACATCAAGATCTTGCAGGAAGGCCGTCTTCCCGATCTCCCGGCCGACCAAGGCTCGGCGCGCCAGGGCAATCAGCTGGGTGACAGCGCCGCGCCGCGCGCGCGGCAGCAGTGCGCGCAGCTCTGATTCAGCCTGAACTCGTTCATCGCGCCGGCGAGCCAAAGCGGCACCGGGATCACGCACACTGCCGCCATCTGCCCACGTGCGCGCTGCCTGCAGAACCGGTTCCGGGTTCTGCCGCCACGACGCGGACCCGATCTCCCCCTCGTCGGGCCCGTGGAATCCGTGCTCTCGCAGGAAGCGATCGAGCGAGATCGCGCCGCCGGAGAGCAGACAAAGATCCCTGGCCAGGTGCGCTTCAGGGAGGTCACCATCGCCGGAGAGCAGCTCGATCACCAGGTCCCCGGCCACTCGCTCGACCGCCTGATACAGGCTTTGACACAGGTAGGTCTGCATGGTGTGAATGGTCAAGGTTTCCCCGAAGCGCGTGGCGGCCCCGACCAGCAGTGCCAGGGGATCGTCGGCACGACGCCACGCATCTCGCTGCCACGCTTGCCGCGAGGTCGCGCTGACAGCGCGCAGGCGCCGATTCAGCAGCGCAAGCGTGACCGGTGCGCGGAAGGCCATCCGGCATGCCGTCACGGCGCGCGCGTGTTTCGGTGCCATGTCGATGTGTTCCGCTTCGCCGAGAAGCTGCTGACTGAACGCGCTCGGATCCACGCCGGGGACCCGAGCTACTTGGCTCAACAACAGGTCGACCGACAGCACCGGCCAGCCCTGCGCGAGGGTCAGAAGCGGTCCCTGCCGACTCTCGCGCTTTGACACGACGCCGAGTTGGATTTGCGTTTGCCGTTGCGCCTCGGTGAGCCCGGTCCTCCACATCGACCAGGAAAGCGGCGTCGGCACGCCAGGTACGGCTTCGGCGATGTTGACTCGGGTCCAACGACTTTCGGTTGCTCGCGGCGGGTCATAGAACTGTGCCGCCTTGGCCCTCGCCTGCAACGCTTCGCCGGTGGTTATCGGGCGGGTCTGCAGAATCCAGATCTGACCGTGCTCATCGACGACCCACTCGATGTCCTGCGGCCTGCCGTACCACTGCTCGATCCGGATCGCGCAGTCGACGAGGTTACGAATCTTCTTGTCGGACAACGCCAGACGTGCCTCAGAATCGGCCCGATTCAGGCTGATCTTGTCCACGACAATGCTTTCGGGCGTCACCGACCCGTCGACGACGCTCTCGCCATGCCCTCGGGCAAGCTCGATGACCACCCGATCCCTATCGCCGCTGAGCGGGTCCGCAGTGAAGGCGACGCCACCGCAGGTGGGGACGATTTGGCGCTGGACGACGACGGCCATTCCCACCGTGGATTCCAGCCCCCGCGCGTCGCGGTATCGGCGGGCCCGTGCAGACGACGCCGACTCCCAGCAATAGTCAACAGCGGCAAGCAATTGCGTGATTCCCCGAACGTTGAGAACGGTCTCGTAGATTCCCGCGTGAGAAGCATCGACCCCGTCCTCGGCCACGGCCGAGGATCGCACCGCTACGGCGGTGTCGTCACCGAGTGCGTGGTAGTTCGCGACGATCGCATCGCGCAGCTCTCCCGAGAGGTCCACGTGCGCCGAGACGCCGATGACGAATCCGTCGGGTACGGGCAATCCAACAGCCAGCAACTCTCCCAGGTTGGCGCCTTTGCCGCCGCTGAACGCGACATCGGTCGCGCGGATATCACTCAGCGGTTTGACGAACGTCGCGCTCATGCACCCGGATTGCGGTTGCGATCCACGGGCGCCATGACCGACAAATCTATCCGTCGCGCCACGATCTCGGTAGTCTTCGCGCCCGCCGTCCGGGCACGGTCCGGCTTCGTAGAAACCCGTCCAATGCCTGAGACGGTGCGCCGCAGGAGCGGCCATACGGGTGCCCTTAGCGCCCGATTTCGACGACTTGTTACAACTTGCATTCATATGTGACGGAGCGCGTTATAGATCCGCGTCGCATCGAAATCCGAACCAGTTAGTGTGCCTTTAACTGCCGTTATTTGATATCTGGCGGCGCCGCAGAGCCATTTTCGGCGTCACGCTCGCCCACCCTCAGAGGTTCTGACTGAAACACGTTCTGGTTTTTTGTATACAAATCATGCTGCTCTCAGTTACGCTCGGCGCGTTCCATCTCGTGCTGTGCGTCACATACCTGGAGGAGTTCTCTTGCACGCCACTCTTCGTCCCTACGCCACCGCAGGTGTGGCCCTGGTCGGGGCCAGTCTTGTCGCGGTGACACCGGTGGCCGCGCCGTTGTCCACCATGTCCGCTGTTCAGGCACCTGCGGTGGCCTTGACCGGGGCGTTCCAAGACGTCATCAACGCCGCCTCGGCCAACGTCACCACCATGTTGAACAACTGGTATCTGGCCCCGGGTGTGGGAATGCAGCAGTTCTGGGCCAACCAGATGGACTACGCCGACCAGTTGCTCAACGACCGCTCCGGCTCCATCAACTCGGTGACCGAGCAGATCCAGCTGCATCTGAACGCGGTGATCTCCGGTTGGGCGTTGCAGGACGCGACCGCCGAAACCCGCACCACGATCTTGAACCACACCATGGACAACACCCACCAGCTGATGTTCGGCCAGGTCGCCGGCTACATCCCGCCGGATGTGGATGCGGACTCGATCATGCCGATCATCGACTACCTGGGGTCGCCGGCCAGCGCGGTGTTGATGGGTTCGATCGGGCCGATGATCAGCCCCTGGATCGCCTTGCTCAACGGCATCACCGACGGCGACAACCCCTTCGACATCCTGATCAACATGGGCGGCGCGTTCTTCAACGGCGCCACCCTCGACCTCGGTGCACTACTGCCGATGATCAACGCCTCCGGCTACTTCCCGGCCGGCATGAACATGGACCACCTCGACTTCGCCTTCGGCGGACTACTGTCCCCGGGCATCAACGCGATGACCTACCAAGTGCTCGGCCCCGGCGGCGTCGTCGCCGCCTCAGTGCCCGCAGTCGGTGGATCGATCTTCCAAAGCGTCGGCATCGAATTCAGTGGCGTCCCCGTCATGGGCAACCTCGACCTCAACAGTGCCGGGATCGGCCCGATCGCGGCCTGGCAGGCCTGGGGGCAAACCGTCGGCGCCCTACTCGGCTCAGGCTGGGACGGCAAGGGCAACGTGGTGGTCACCCCGCCACTGGCCGGAGCCGAACTGCCCCTGGTCGACGACGGTGGCGCCGCTGCCGCGACTGATGCCTTCGGCTGGCTCGGCGACCTCCTCGGACTCTGAGTCCTCCAAAACCTTTTTCCCCCAAACCATTAGAGAGGTATCTCTACCCATGAGTCATCACACCACTGCGCGCCGCCACTCCCGAGCGGTCGGTGCCGCCAGCACCGTCGGCGCGTTCCTGGCGTTCGGCATGGCATCCCTGACCATCACCCCGCCCGCTCAGGCCGATGAATTCGATTGGATCGCTGACCTTTTCGACACCTCAGCATGGGGCGTAGCCGGCCCCGCCGAAGTAGGCACCTTCGACTGGACCAGCACCATCGACCAGTGGTTCTACGACCCCATCCACGACGGCCTGCAGGCCTGGATCACCAGTGACTTCGGTGAACTGGTCAACGGCGCCATCAACACCATGGCCGGCCAATACCTGATCGGCAACGGCATCGACGGCACCGAAACCAACCCCGACGGCGGCAACGGCGGCCTGTGGTTCGGTGACGGCGGCGACGGCTGGACCAGCACCGAAGCCGGGGTCGACGGCGGCAACGGCGGCAACGCCGCCGGCTGGATCGGCGACGGCGGCACCGGCGGCGCGGGCGGCGCGGGTGCCAACGGTGGTGATGGCGGAGCCGGCGGCCTCTGGATGGGTCTCGGAGGCAACGGCGGCAACGGCGGTGCAGCGCTGGATACCGCCACCGCTGGCGGGAATGGCGGTAACGCCGGCGACGCCTCCGCCTGGTTCTTCGGCAACGGCGGCAACGGCGGGGCTGGTGGCAAGGGTGTCGACGGTGCAGCAGGCACCTGGGCCAACGGCGGAAACGGCAATGGCGGCGACGGCGGACTCGGCGGCAACGGCGGCAACGGCGGCCGCAGCAGCTTCATGTTCGGCAACGGCGGCAACGGCGGGGCCGGCGGCAACAACGGGGCCGGCGGCAACGGCGCCACCGGCACCGTCGACCACGTCAACGGCGGCAGCGGCGGCGCCGGAGCCGGGTCAACGCAGTCCGGCGCCGGCGGCCTCGCCGGAGCGCGCGGCTCCACCATCCACACCAGCCCGATGTACGGCAACGCCGGACAGATCGGGGTCGGCGGTGACGGCGGACAAGGCGGAACCGGAGCCAACGCCTACCAGGACGGCAACGGCGACTACCTCGGCAACGGCGGCCACGGCGGAGCCGGCGGGTATGGCGGCGGCAACAACGTAAACCTCGTAGGCGACGGCGGTCGCGGCGGCGACGGCGGTAACGGCGGAACCGGCCTCAACGGCGGCAACGGCGGCACCGGCGGCAACGGCGGCCGCTCCAACTTCGCCCTGGCCGGTAACGGCGGTGACGGTGGCAATGGCGGGAACGCCACCGCCGGTACCGCCGGCAACGGCGGCGCCGGCGGGCGCACCTACGGCGGAATCGCCAGCGGCAACGGCGGAAACGGCGGCAACGGCGCCACCGGCGACGCCACCGTCCAAACCATCGGCGGCAACGGCGGCAACGGCGGCTCGCCCTTCGGGAGCGGCGGCGGCTCCGACGGCGGCAACGGCGGCACCGGCACCTACGCCGGCGGCAACGGCGGAGCCGGCGGCAACGCCAGTACCAACGGCGGCAACGGCGGCAAGGGCGGCGACGGTGGCACCAGCACCGGCTGGCAGCACAACGGCACCACCTACAGCCAAGGCGGCAACGGCGGCAAGGGCGGCAACGGCGGTCTCGGCAACGCCACCGCTGCCGCCGGCCAGGGCGGCGCCGGCGGCAACGGCGGTGGCGGCGCCACCGGCCCCGGCGTGGTCAGCATCGGCGGCAACGGCGGGGCCGGCGGTAACGGCGGCGGTGCCTCCGGTGGGATAGCAGCCGGAGATGGTGGTGCGGGCGGAGCAGGAGGCTCTGGCACCGCAAGCGGCGGAAACGGCGGCAGCGGCGGCAACGGCGGAACCGCTGCTATCCCCATCACCGGCGGCGCTGGTGGTACCGCTGGCAATGGCGGGGCCGGCGGCGCCGGCGGGAACAGCGGCGGGGTGGCCATGCCCAACGGCAATCCCTACGGCGCCGGTGCCAGCCATGCCGGTAACGGCGGCAAGGGCGGCATGGGCGGTGGCGGCACCATCGGGGACGGCGGGGACGGCGGTGTCGGCGGCGCCGGCGGTAGCGCCCAAGGCGCCGTCAACGGCGGCAACGGTGGCGCAGGCGGCACCGGCGGTACGGGCTTCCTCGGTGGGATCGCGACCCACCCCCCGCACGCGGCCGGCGGCAACGGCGGCGACGGCGGCGACGCCGGTAACGGCGGCAAGGGCGGCGCCGGAGGTAGCGCAGTCACCGGCAACGGCGGCAACGGCGGCGCAGGCGGCGGCGGTGGCACCGGCGGCGCCGGCAACACCGGCGGGGCAGGCGGCACCGACTCGAGCGGCAATCCCCTGGCCGGCGGCAACGGCGGCGACGGCGGAACCGGCGGCAACGGCGCAGCCGGTGGAGCAGGCGGCACCAGCACCGGCGGGACCAACGGGACCACGGGCGCAGGCGGCGCAGCCGGTGCCGGTGGCTCCGCGGGCGACGGCGGCACCGGCACCCCGCCCGGACAAGCCGGTACCGCAGGGGGCAGCGGCCAGCCCGGCTAGCCCGACGACAAGACGCTAATGTGCCCCAAAACTCCAGTTTTGGGGCACATTAGCGTCGGTTCGTCAGTTGGCCGACGCGTCGTTCAGCACACCTCGCGCGGTCAACTCGGCGATCACTACCTTCGCCCGCAAGTCCGCCCGCTCCATGTTCGCAGCTCGCGCTGCCTCGGGATCCTGTCCTCGAATTGCCGCGGTCTCGGCTTCGTAGGTGTGCACGAATTCCTCGTTGCCCCGGGGATAGCTCCCCCAGAATCCGCGTGGCGCGAAGACGCGGGCCGCGAAGATCGCCGCCTGCAGCCGGGGACCGGCGTACTCCTCGACAATGATGCGCCGGTAGGTGTAAGCCGCCTCTTGAAACGCCTTGGGCTCCTTGCTGGCCCGCAAAGTCCGCAACGCCGCATCGAGTTCGGCGAGCACCCGCGGCGTCGGGTTGGTGGCCGCACGCGCCGACGCGATGCCGTTCAGCACACCGTGCAACTCGTGCTGTTCGAGGACAGCCGCCTCGTCGAATCGCTCGACGAAAACACCGCGGTGGTAGCGACTGGCCAGCAGTCCGTCGTGCTCGAGTTGGTCAATCGCCTGCTGAACCGGTAGCCGACTGACCCCCAAAGCCCCTGCGACCGCATCGCGGTTGATCCGGTCGCCGGTGCGCAACTCCCCCGCCAGCACCAAGTCGACGATGTGGTTGACGACCAGGTCCTTCTCTTTGACCCCGTATTTCTTGGGCATCGGAAGGCCTAGCCAGGAGCCTCGACTGACGTCTCCCCCGACGAACCATTTTGCGGCAAAAGACCTTCCAACGCAGCACGGGTGATCCGCCGAAACGCACGCTTGGGCCGGTTGGCATCCAGAATCGCCACCTCCAAGGTGCCCGGCCCCAGCTCGCGAGGTTCGGCACCGTTGCCGGTGTCGGTCTGCTGCAGCGCGTTGACCGCGATGTGCAGGGCCTCGTCCAGGTCGGCGTTCTCCGTGTAGGACTCCTTGAGCGCACTGGTGACCGGCTCGGTGGTGCCACCCATCACCACGAAGTGCGGCTCATCGGTGATCGACCCGTCGTAGGTGACCCGATACAGCTCAGGCGCTTTCGTCTGCCCCTGGTAGGCGACGCCGGCAACACACAACTCCACCTCGTAGGGCTTGGCCTGTTCGGTGAAGATGGTGCCCAGCGTCTGGGCGTAGACGTTGGCCAGCTGGCGGGCGGTGACGTCACGCCGGTCATAGGCGTAGCCGCGGGTGTCGGCGAACTGAATACCGCCGCGGCGCAGGTTCTCGAACTCGTTGATCCGGCCGGCAGCTGCGAAACCCACCCGGTCATAGAGTTCGCTGATCTTCTGCAGTGAGCGCGAAGGATTTTCCGCGACGAACAACACGCCGTCGGCGTAGGCCAACGCCACCACGCTGCGACCGCGGGCAATGCCTTTACGGGCGAGCTCGCTGCGCTCGCGCATCGCCTGCTCGGGCGAGATGAAGTACGGGAAGCTCATTTCTCACCCCGCTTGGTCTCCGGCCCCGAATCCCCACCGCGGGTACGACTCTCGACCACCACCCGCGCCAGTTCGGCGATCCGCTCCTCGGCGATGTCGACGGCGCCGTCGGCGTCGATGGTGACCGCGGTCGGGTAGATGCCCCGCACGAGATCCGGACCACCGGTGGCGGAGTCGTCATCGGCGGCGTCGTAGAGCGCCTCGATGGCGACCCGCAGCGCGGAATCGGCGTCGCTGATCCGGTTGTAGAGCTTCTTGATCGACGACTTGGCGAACAGCGAGCCCGAGCCCACTGCCTGGTAGCCCTCGCTTTCGATGTTCCAGCCGCCGGCGGCATCGAACGACACGATGCGCCCGGCCGTCTGCGGGTCGTCGGCGTCGATGTCGTAACCGGCCAACAGGGGCAACGCCACCAGGCCCTGCATCGCGGCTCCCAAGTTGCCGCGCACCATGGTCGACAGCCGGTTGACCTTGCCGGCGAACGTCAGCGGCACACCTTCGAGCTTCTCGTAATGCTCGAGCTCCACGGCGTAGAGCCGGGCGAACTCAACAGCGATCGCGGCGGTGCCGGCGATGCCGGTCGCGGTGTACTCGTCGGTGACATACACCTTCTGCACGTCGCGGCCCGCGATCATGTTGCCCTGCGTAGAACGGCGGTCACCCGCGATGAGGACCCCGCCGGGGTACTTCAGCGCGACGATGGTGGTGCCGTGCGGTAGTTGCTCACCCACCCCGCCGGAATGCGCGGCGCCCGCGCCGGTCGGCAGCAGCTCCGGTGCCTGCAATCGGAGGAATTCCGAGAACGACGACAGACCTACGCCGGTAAGCGCGATTCCTGGGGTGGCTGAGTTGAGGGGCAGACGATCACGCGACAACCAGGTCACTGGCCGCCCTTTTGGACGTATGCCCGCACGAAGTCCTCGGCGTTCTCTTCCAGTACGTCGTCGATCTCGTCGAGCAGGTCGTCGGTGTCCTCGGTGAGCTTCTCTCGGCGTTCCTGGCCCGCCGCAGTGCTGCCGGTGAGATCGTCGTCGTCTCCGCCGCCCCCGCCGCGCTTGGTCTGCTCCTGAGCCATTGCTGCCTCCTGAATCTCATCGGCCGCGCATGACCGCGGCCGGTTTCTCCACCCTACCGGTCGGCGCCGATGTTGCTCGGGGTCTAGGTGGTGAGTTGTTGCACCAGTTCGGCGGCACTGTCCACCGAGTCCAGCAATGCTCCGACGTGCGCCTTGCTGCCGCGCAGCGGCTCCAGCGTGGGAATCCGCACCAGCGAGTCCCCGCCGAGGTCGAAGATGACCGAGTCCCAGCTCGCAGCGGCGATGTCGGCCCCGAACCGGCGCAGGCACTCGCCGCGGAAGTAGGCCCGGGTGTCGGTCGGCGGGTTGTGGACGGCGGCCAGCACCTGTTGTTCGGTGATCAAGCGGCGCATCGAGCCACGGGCGACCAGTCGGTTGTACAGACCCTTGTCCAGCCGCACGTCGGAGTACTGCAGGTCGATCAGGTGCAGCCGGGGCGCCGACCAGCTCAGGTTCTCCCGCTGCCGGAAGCCCTCCAACAGCCGCAGCTTGGCCGGCCAGTCCAACAGGTCGGCGCACTCCATCGGGTCACGCTCCAGCTGGTCGAGCACCCGGGCCCAGGTCTCGATGACGTCGGTGGCCCGCGGATCCGGATCCCGGGCCTCCACCAACTTGGCGACCCGGTCGAGGTAGATCCGTTGCAGCGCAAGGCCGGTCATCTCACGACCGTCGGCCAGCGCAACGGTCGCCCGCAGGGTCGGGTCACGGCTGATGACGTGCACCGCGCGCACCGGCCGGGCCAACGCCAGGTCGCTCAGGTCGATCCCGTGCTCGGCACCCTCCTCGATCAGATCGAGCACAAGCGCGGTGGTGCCGACCTTCAGATACGTCGACGTCTCGGCAAGGTTGGCGTCACCGATGATCACGTGCAGCCGTCGGTACTTGTCGGCGTCGGCGTGCGGCTCATCGCGGGTGTTGATGATGCCGCGCTTGAGCGTGGTCTCCAGGCCGACTTCGACCTCGATGTAGTCGGCGCGCTGCGAGAGCTGGAAGCCCGGCTCGTCGCCCGCGGCGCCTAACCCGACGCGCCCTGAGCCGGTGACCACCTGCCGGGACACCAGAAACGGGGTCAGACCGGCGATGATCGCCGAGAACGGCGTCTGGCGGCTCATCAGGTAGTTCTCGTGGGTGCCGTAGGAGGCGCCCTTGTTGTCGATGTTGTTCTTGTACAGCTGCAACTTGGCCGCGCCCGGGACGCTGGCCACGTAGCGCGCAGCCGCCTCCATCACCCGCTCGCCGGCCTTGTCCCAGATGACCGCGTCCAGCGGGTCGGTGACCTCGGGCGCGGAGTATTCGGGGTGGGCGTGATCGACGTAGAGCCGTGCCCCGTTGGTGAGAATCATGTTGGCCGCGCCGACCTCGTCGGCGTCGATGATCGGCGGCGGGCCGGACGAGCGGCTCAGGTCGAAGCCGCGGGCGTCGCGCAGCGGCGATTCCACCTCGTAGTCCCAGCGAGTGCGCTTGGCGCGCGGGATGCCCGCGGCGGCGGCGTAGGCCAGCACCGCCTGGGTGGAGGTGAGGATCGGGTTGGCGGTGGGATCTGATGGCGAAGCGATGCCGTATTCGACTTCGGTTCCGATGATCCGCTGCATGACGTTCAGCCTAGAGGGGTGACGAGGTGGTCGAGGAACGAGACCGCAGAGGAACCCCGACCATCCAGCACAGAGGTGGCCATGAGCGCGACCGTCAGAGGTGTTGACCTCACCGAGGTCAATGGCTAATTTCACCGAAATGTCCACCGAGCAAGCTCGCCAACGCACGACCGACGTGTCCGGGAAGCGGTACGGCGAAGTACTGCTCGTCGAGATCGGCGCATCGGGTCCGCAGGCCAGCGTCTACAACACCTTCGGCCTCAACGACTGCCCCGCGCAGCTATGGTCCGCGCTCGACGCGCAGGCCATCGCGAGCGAGAACGGCGCGGCCGCCGCTCTGCTCAACGGGCCGCGCTACTGGCTGATGAACACCATCGAAAAGGCGCCGCAGGGCCCGCGGGAGACCAAGACCTTCGGCGGCATCGAGATGATCAAGCAGGCGCAAGTCGCGCTGTCGTCGATGAACCCCGGGCCCTACACCGTCAATGAGGTGAGCCGCCACGCGGTCTTCATCTTCGATGCCGGCGAGCAGGTCTACGAGCTGATCGACCCCGACGGGCGACGTTGGGTCATGCAGACCTGGAGCCAGGTCGTCGATGCCAACCTGTCGCGAGCCGACCTCGCCGGACTCGCCGACCGGCTCCAGCTGCCGCCCGGTTGGACCTACCAAGCGCGGGTGCTGGACACCGCGCTAACGGTGGACACCACCACCGAGGTTGCCCGCGTGTTGCAGGACGACCTGACCAACAGCTACTCGCTGCGCAGCAGCTAGCGCTACAGGTACTGGCCCAGGTTGGACTCGGTGTCGATAGCACGACTGGCGCTGGAGCTCTTGCCGGTGACCAGGGTGCGGATGTAGACGATCCGCTCGCCCTTCTTGCCCGAGATCCGCGCCCAGTCGTCGGGGTTGGTGGTGTTGGGCAGGTCCTCGTTCTCGGCGAACTCATCGACGATCGAGTCCAGCAGGTGCTGGATGCGCAGACCCGGCTGGCCGGTCTCCAGAACCGACTTGATGGCGTTCTTCTTCGCCCGGTCGACCACGTTCTGGATCATCGCCCCGGAGTTGAAGTCCTTGAAGTACATGACCTCCTTGTCACCGTTGGCGTAGGTGACCTCCAGGAACCGGTTGTCGTCGATCTCGGCGTACATCCGGTCGACGACCTTCTCGATCATCGCCTTGATGCAGGCCGCGCGGTCCCCGCCGAACTCGGCGAGGTCGTCGGCATGCACCGGCAGGGTCTCGACCAAGTACTTCGAGAAGATGTCTTGCGCGGCTTCGGCATCCGGGCGCTCGATCTTGATCTTGACGTCCAGGCGGCCGGGCCGCAGGATCGCCGGGTCGATCATGTCCTCGCGGTTGGAGGCGCCGATCACGATGACGTTCTCCAGCCCCTCCACGCCGTCGATCTCGCTCAGCAGCTGAGGCACGACGGTGGTCTCCACGTCCGAGGAGACACCGGTGCCACGGGTGCGGAAGATCGAGTCCATCTCGTCGAAGAACACGATCACCGGGGTGCCTTCGGAGGCCTTCTCACGCGCCCGCTGGAAGATCAGCCGGATGTGGCGTTCGGTCTCGCCGACGAACTTGTTCAGCAGCTCAGGACCCTTGATGTTGAGGAAGTACGACTTGGCCTCATGGGCGTCGTCGCCGCGCACCTCGGCCATCTTCTTGGCCAGCGAGTTGGCCACGGCCTTGGCGATCAGCGTCTTACCGCAGCCGGGCGGACCGTAGAGCAGCACACCTTTGGGCGGACGCAACGCGTACTCGCGGTAGAGGTCCTTGTGCAGGAACGGCAGTTCCACGGCGTCGCGGATCTGCTCGATCTGGCGGGTCAGGCCACCGATGTCGCCGTAACTGACATCGGGCACCTCCTCGAGCACCAGGTCTTCGACCTCGGCCTTGGGGATGCGCTCGAAGGCGTAGCCGGCCTTGGTGTCGACCAGCAGCGAGTCGCCGGGGCGCAGCTTGCGGGGACGCCGGTCATCCGAGAGCGCGTCCGGGTGACTGTCGGGAAGATCCGCAGCGACCAGCGGCTCGGCCAGCCAGACGATGCGCTCCTCGTCGGCGTGGCCCACAACCAACGCCCGGTGCCCGTCGGACAGGATTTCGCGCAACGTGGATATTTCACCGACCGACTCGAAATTGCCGGCCTCGACGACCGTCAGCGCCTCGTTGAGGCGGACCGTCTGGCCCTTCCTGAGGGTTGCTACGTCGATGTTGGGCGAGATGTTCAACCGCATCCGGCGACCCGAGGTGAACACGTCAACGGTGTCGTCCTCGTGA
Source organism: Mycolicibacter sp. MU0102 (assembly GCF_963378105.1). NCBI lineage: Bacteria > Bacillati > Actinomycetota > Actinomycetes > Mycobacteriales > Mycobacteriaceae > Mycobacterium > Mycobacterium holstebronense. Next base: position 1,965,561 of record NZ_OY726398.1, on the reverse strand, counting down.
CTGTCCAACAGCACGCCGTAACCGCTCGGCGGCTGACCGAGTCGATCGACCTCCTCACGCAACGCCAACAGCTGCTGACGCGCCTCTTTGAGGGTGTCCATCAGCTTGGAGTTTCGCGCGGTCAGCGAGTCAATATGCGCTTCGAGCTGGCGCACGTCGCGGCCTACCCGCGCGGTGTCCTGTGGAGTGTCCTCGAGCTGTGCGCGCAACACCGCGGCTTCGCGGCGCAGTTCTTCCAACTCGGCGAAGTCATCACCGGGCGTGCCCGGCCCCCCGGACGCGTCGAATGTCTCAGGACGCGGCGAATCTTCCATGTTGCTCATGGTGCGCTCCTTTCCCGAACTGGAAGTTGAAGCGACGGATACCTCAACGCTACCGGCCATTGTGCATTCGCGTGCTCTGTGGCAGCCCGACACACCGGCTCCGCTGCTAGCCTCGCTCTCAAATCGGGTGACCAACAGGGCCTTGAAAGGATCCGAATGAACGTGAAATCCCTCGCCACGGGGATGGCGGCCGTTGCGGCCATCAGCGCGGCCGTTTCAACTGTGAGCTACCTGGCAACGCCGGCGCCTGCCGCCGCCGAGGCACCCATGACGGTGTTCTTCGCCCCGCTGCCGTTGGACCCGGCCGCCGCCGTACCGGCCCCCGAGCAGCTGGCCAACGTGCTCAACACACTGGCCGACCCGGGTGTCCCCGCCGCCGGCAAGTCCGACCTCGTCGAGGGCGGCCTGGGCCCGGTCGAGACCGGTGCGATCGACCACCGGCTGCAGAAGGCGCTCAAGAAGGGCGCCCTCCCGCTGTCGATCAGCGTGGCCAACGTCGTACCCGCCGGCCCCGGATCGGCCAGCGCCGACGTCACCGCGTCGAGCCCGAAGCTGGAGCCGCACACGGTGAACCTCACGTTCGTCGACCAGGGTGGCTGGAAGCTCTCCCGGAACTCGCTGTTGTCGCTGTCGCAGCTGACGTCGAACTGATTGCAGATCTGATGTACCGGCATCGCATCACCGTTGCCGCCGCGCTCGCGGCGGCAGCGCTGGTGCTGTCGGGCTGTAGCGGCCACCAGCCTGCCGAGCCGGTGGCCGAGGTTCCGGTGACGTCGACGACGGTGCCTGTCCAGGCGCCGTCGTCGGCTTTGCCGGCACCCGAGGCGTTGACCGATGTGCTCTACCGGCTCTCGGACCCCGAGGTGCCCGGCGCAGACAAGCTGGCACTCATCGAGGGCGCCAAACCCGCCGACGCCGCAACCATCGACAAGTTCGCCACCGCACTCAAAGACGGCGGCTATCTGCCGCTGAGCCTCGAAGCCGCCGGGCTCGGCTGGTCCGACCGCTCCCCGGGCAACGTGACCGCCGACGTCACTGTAAACACGGCCAACCCCGCCACCGGCACGTTCTTTTTCCCGATGGAGTTCAGCCCCAATCACGGCGACTGGCAGCTGTCGCAGGCCACCGCCAAGAGCCTGCTCGCTTTCGGCAACGCGCAAACCAGCAGCACAGAGCCGGCGCGACCGACGCCCTAACGATGTGGATCGGCTGGCTCGAATTCGATCTGCTGCTCGGTGACGTGCACTCGCTCAAGCAGAAGCGGTCGGTGGTGCGACCGATCGTCGCGGAGTTGCGCCGCAAGTTCGATGTGTCTGCCGCTGAGACGGGGTCGCCGGATCTGCACCGGCGCAGTGGAATTGGGGTGTCGGTGGTATCGGGTGACCGCGGGCATCTGGTGCAGATCCTGGACGCGGCCGAGCGGCTGGTGGCCGACCGGCCAGAGATCGAGCTGCTGTCGGTGCGCCGGGGGTTGAGCCGCAGTGATGACTGATTCGGCTCGCACTCGACCGACTACGGCCGTCCCCGTTTTTTCCCCAGCCGGGCCGGGGTGACGGTGTCCGGCGCCAACCGGCGAGCGCAGACCAGGAATGCGGTGTGGCCGCGCATCGCGTGCTGGGGCCGCACCGCCAAGCCGACGACGTTCCAGCCGCGCTGCATGGTCTCCCAGGACCGCGGCTCGGTCCAGCACTGCTGCTCGCGCAGCGCCTCGTTCACCTGAGACAACTGGGTGACGGTGGCGACGTAGATCACCAGCACGCCGCCGGGCACCAGGACCCGCGACACGGTGCCCAGCACATCCCAGGGCGCCAGCATGTCCAGCACCACCCGATCGATCGACCCGTCGGGCAGGTCGCAGTCGGCCACATCACCCATCACCAACTGCCAGTTGTCGGGCTGTTCCCCGAGGAAGGTCTCGACGTTGGCGCGGGCGTGCACGGCGTGGTCGTCGCGCAGCTCGTAGGAGATCACCTTGCCTTCGGGCCCGACCGCCCGCAGCAGCGACAGTGTCAGGGCTCCCGAGCCGGCGCCGGCCTCGAGCACCCGCGCCCCGGGGAAGATGTCGCCCTCGTGGATGATCTGCGCCGAGTCCTTGGGATAGATCACCTGGGCACCGCGCGGCATCGACATCACGTAGTCGACCAGCAGCGGCCGCAGCACCAGGAAGGGGTCGCCGTTGGCGGCCTTGACCACGCTGCCGTCGGGCAGCCCGATCACCGCGTCGTGCGGAATGGCCCCGCGGTGGGTGTGGAAGTCACCGCCGGGGACCAGCACCGTGGTGTAGCGGCGGCCCTTGGCGTCGGTGAACTGGGCCCGATCGCCCGCCTGAAAAATCCCGGATTCGGACACAGGCGTCCACCCTACGCAGCGTGTGCGAGCGGGGTTGTCGGTGCATGCCCGTAGGGTTCGCAAGTATGAGCAAGCCTGCGTTATCTCCGTCGCGGGCGGCCGACTTCAAACAGTGCCCGCTGCTGTACCGATTCCGGGCCATTGACCGGCTCCCGGAACCACCGTCGGCAGCGCAACTGCGCGGCTCGGTGGTCCACGGCGCACTGGAGCGGCTCTACGCGCTGCCCGCACCCCAACGTGACCCCGAGACCGCCCGGGAGTTGGTGGTCCCGGCCTGGGAGCACCTGATCAGCACCTCCCCGGACGTGGGCTCGGGGCTGGACACCGAGCGGCTGATGGCCGAGGCACGCAAGCTGCTGGCCGGTTACTACCGGCTGGAGGATCCCCGCCGGTTCGACCCGCAGAGCTGTGAGCAGCGGGTCGAGGTCGAGCTGGCCGACGGCACCCTGCTGCGCGGTTTCGTCGACCGCATCGACGTCGCCGCGACCGGAGAGTTGCGGGTGGTCGACTACAAGACCGGCCGGGCACCGTCGGCCACCGGGCGGCTGTCCGAGGCCGCCGAGTCCAAGGCACTGTTCCAGATGAAGTTCTATGCGGTGGCCCTGCTGCGGTCGCGCGGCGTGATGCCCGCACGGTTGCGGCTGATCTATCTGGCCGACGGGCAGCTGCTGGACTACTCCCCCGAGCACGCCGAGTTGCTGCGTTTCGAGAAGACATTGATCGCGATCTGGCAGGCCATCCAAACCGCCGGCGCCACAGGCGATTTCCGTCCACAGCGGTCACGCCTGTGTGACTGGTGCGCGCACCGCGCGCTGTGTCCGGCGTTCGGCGGGACCCCGCCGCCCTACCCCGGCTGGCCGGCCGACAGTGCGGCATGACCGGCAGCTACTACCGGCGCGCGGATGGTTCCGGCGGCCCCGTCTATGAGTCCACTGATCTGACCCGCAGCAACTGGGGCCAGCTGCAGCACGGGTCTCCACCCCTGGCGCTGCTGACCCGCGAGATCGAGCAGCTGCTCGACGGATCGGGTCAGCGGATCGCCCGCTTGAGCCTGGACATCCTGGGGGCGATACCGGTGGCCCCGGTGCGGGTTTCGGCCCGGGTGCAGCGGCCCGGCCGGCGGATCGCTCTGCTGGAGGCCGAGATGTTCACCTGCGACGACGACCGGCCGGTGGCGCGGCTGAGCGCTTGGGCGCTGGCCACCTCCGACACCACCGCGGTGTCCTCCGACCGGCACGCGCCACTGATCAGCGGGCCGTCGCTACCGCCGCCGGAGTGGTTCGCCCAGGCCAGCGGTTACGCCCATTCGGTGCGCTGGCGGGTCCAGCCCAATGCGCCAGACGGCACCGCGGTCGCTTGGTTGAGCCCGCTGGTGCACCTGGTGGACAGTGAACCGACCACCGCCCTGCAGCGACTGGCCATGGTGGTCGACTCCGCGAACGGCGTCGGCGCCGCCCTGGACGTGGGCGAGTACATGTTCATGAACACCGACACCGTCGTGCACCTGCACCGGCTGCCGACCGGAGCGGATTTCGGGTTACGCGCCCGCGCCTCCATCGGATCCGACGGGGTGGGCGTCACCACCGCCGAGTTATTCGACCACGACGGATTCTTCGGGACATCGGCGCAGGCGCTGCTGGTGCAGCGACGCTGAGAAGGTTCAGACCACCGCGGTCAGCGCGGCGATCGCCAGGCCACCCAGCACCGCGATGGTGTCCTCCACCAACGCGATCGGCAGATCGTGGCCGCCGTTGGCGGCGACCAGGCGCTGCCGCACCCGGAAACCGACCAGGGTGCCGATCACCGCACCGATGATGCCCGCGCCGAGTGCCGTCCAGGTGTAGTTCCAGGCCGTGCCGAGCACCGCACCGGCGAACCCGCCCAACACGATCCGCGCGCCGAACTGCATGGGCACGGTGCGCGCCGGCGTGCTCGGCAATTGGTCTGTGACGAATTCACCGATCGCCAGCAACGTCAAGATGGTGACGGTCGCCGGATGGGTCAGCCACTCGACCCAGGTCCCGTTCAAGTTGATCCACTGCAGGACGGCGGCCCAGGCCATCACGGCCGGCGCGGTAAACGCGCGCAGCCCGGCTACGGCACCGATGAACAGCGCGAGCACCAGCACGATGAAATGGGTCACCACTACCTCCCGGGCCAGTCGAGCCAACCACCGGACGCTAACACGGCAAAGGCTCAGCTACCGGGACTGATCAAAATCGGCAGAATCTGATGTCCGAAGCGAGGATGGCCTTGGCTCCGATCGCGGCCAACTCGTCCATGATCGCGTTGACCTCGCGTCGCGGCACCAGTGCGCGCACCGCCGCCCAGTCCGGGTCGGCCAATGGCGCGATGGTCGGCGACTCCAGGCCCGGGGTGATCGCGACAGCCTGCTCGAGCACCCCGCGCGGACAGTCGTAGTCGAGCATCAGGTACTGCTGACCGAACACCACGCCCTGCACCCGGGCGGCCAGTTGGTCACGGGCGGCAGCGGTCTCGGCGCTGCGGCCGTTGGCGTGCGCGCCCTCGATCAACACCGCTTCGGAATCGCACAGCGACTCACCGAAAGCCGCCAGACCGTGCTGGCGAAGGGTGCGCCCGGAGCCCACCACGTCGGCGATCGCGTCGGCCACTCCCAGCTGGATCGAGATCTCCACCGCCCCGTCGAGCCGGATGACGGTGGCCTCGATGCCCTTGCCGGCCAGATCCTTGCGGACCAGGTTCGGATAGGCGGTGGCGATGCGCTTGCCGGCCAGGTCCGCGGCGACCCAGTCCCGCCCGGCCGGGGCGGCGTAACGGAATCGCGAGGAGCCGAAGCCCAGTGCCAGCCGCTCGGCCACCGGTGCCCCGGACTCGGCCGCCAGATCCCGTCCGGTGATCCCGAAGTCGAGTTCGCCGGACCCGACGTAGATGGCGATGTCCTTGGGCCGCAGGAAGAAGAACTCGACCTTGTTGGCCGGGTCGATGACGGTCAGATCCTTGGCGTCGGTGCGGCTGCGATAGCCGGCCTCGGACAGCATTGCCGCGGCAGCTTCACTGAGCGCCCCCTTGTTGGGGACCGCAACACGCAACATGCTCACAGCTTTCCGTAGACGTCGGACAGCGTCAGCCCGCGCGAGATCATCAGCACCTGGGTCCAATACATCAACTGGCTGATCTCTTCGGCCAGGTCTTCATCGGATTGGTGCTCGGCGGCCAGCCACACCTCGCCGGCCTCCTCCAGGATCTTCTTGCCGATCGTGTGTACACCGGCGTCCAGCGCCGCCACGGTGCCGCTGCCGGCCGGCCGGGTCGCGGCACGCTCACCGAGTTCGGCGAACAGCTCCTCGAAGGTCTTCACGAGCAGCGATTGTTTCATGCGGCATCAGGACGGGTCACGTCGGTTTCCGACGGCAGCCACTTGCGAGTCGGCCAGCTGGGCGCAGATTTCGTGCAGGTCCGCCAACCCGAGACCGGTCAGGGAGGCCACCTGATGGCGCCGAGCACCGGCCGGCACCGGTAGCGCATTGGGCACGACCAGCACCGCGCAGCCGGCCGCCTCGGCCGCGGCGGCACCCGTCGGCGAGTCCTCCACGGCCAGGCACCAGCGCGGATCCAGCTCCAGCAACTGCGCGGCACGCAGGTAGGGATCGGGCGCCGGTTTGCCCGCGGGCACCTCGTCACCACAGACCACGGCCGCGAAATAGTGCCGGCCGATGCTGCCCAGCGCCCGCTCGGCCAGCATCCGTGGGGTGTTGGTCACCAAGGCCGTCGGCATCCCCGCACCGGCCAGCTCGTCGAGCAACTCCCGGGCGCCGTCGCACCAGGGCAGACCCGCGTCGAACAGCTCACCGGTGTAGTCGTGCAGCCAGCGCGCCGAGGCCGCCATGGCCGCCGGATCGCGCGGCAGCCCCAGGTCGTCGTAGACGATCCGCATGGTGTCCTCGGCACACCCGCCGACCGTGGAGGCCCGAACCTCCGGGGTCAGCACCCCCCCGAGGCGGTCGTAGAGCGCGTCCATCGCGACGTCCCACAACTTCTCGGAATCGACCAGGGTGCCGTCCATGTCGCACAGTACCGCGCGCAGCACCGACAACTGAGCTCAGTCCTCCGGGTTGTAGCCGAGGTTGGAGGCGAGCCAGCGCTCGGCTTCGGCCAGGGTCCAGCCCTTGCGCTTCGCGTAGTCGGCGACCTGGTCCTGGGCCAACCGGCCGATCACGAAGTACTGCGACTGCGGGTGCGAGAAGTACAAGCCGCTGACGGCGGCACCGGGCCACATCGCCATCGACTCGGTCAGCTCGATGCGGGTCCGCTCGTGGACGTCCATCAACTTCCAGATCGTCGCCTTCTCGGTGTGCTCCGGGCAGGCCGGGTAGCCCGGGGCGGGGCGGATTCCCTGGTACTTCTCGGCGATCAGTGCGTCGTTGTCCAACTGCTCATCCGGCTGGAATCCCCAGAACTCCTTGCGAACCCGCTGGTGCATCCGTTCGGCGAAGGCCTCCGCCAGCCGGTCGGCGACCGACTCCAGCAAGATCGCGCTGTAGTCGTCGAGATCTGCCTTGAACTCCGCGATCTTCTCGCCGCTGCCGAGTCCCGCGGTGACGGCGAAGGCGCCGATGTAGTCCGCCAGACCCGTTTCTTTGGGGGCGATGTAGTCGCCCAGCGACCGGTTCGGGATGCCGGCCCGGTGCTCACCCTGCTGGCGCAGGTTGTGGAACGTGGTCAGCACTTCGGTGCGGGTCTCGTCGGTGTAGACCTCGACGTCGTCGCCGACCGCGTTCGCGGGGAAAAAGCCGATCACGGCGTTGGCCGTCAGCCACTTCTCCTCGATCAGGGTGTCGAGCATCTGCTGGGCGTCGTTGTACAGCTTTCGGGCAGCCTCGCCCGAAGCCGGATTGTTGAGAATGTCGGGGAAGCGCCCCTTCATCTCCCAGGCGTTGAAAAACGGCTGCCAGTCGATGAACTCGCGCAACTCGGCGAGGTCGTAGTCAAGAAACTCGCGCACCCCGAGACCGCCGGCGGGCACCGGCGGCGTGTAGCCGTCCCACTCGATCGGCGTCCGGTTCGCGCGGGCCTTCTCCAGCGGCACCATCGGCCGCTCGTTCTTCTGAGCGTGCCGTTCCCGCAGGGACGCGTAGTCGGCCGCGGTCGACTCCAGCAGGGCCGGCCGCTGCTTGTCGTCGAGCAGCGCGGCCGCGACGGGAACGGAACGCGAGGCATCTTTGACCCAGACCACCGGACCGCTGCGACGCGGCGCGATCTTCACTGCCGTGTGGGCCCGCGAGGTGGTCGCGCCGCCGATCAGCAGCGGGATCTGGAGGCCTTCACGCTCCATCTCGGCGGCGAAGCCGGACATCTCCTCCAGCGACGGGGTGATCAGCCCGGACAGGCCGACGATGTCGGCGTTGTATTCCTTGGCCGCAGCCAGGATCTTCTCGGCCGGCACCATCACACCGAGGTCGACGACGGTGTAGTTGTTGCACTGCAACACGACCCCGACGATGTTCTTGCCGATGTCGTGGACGTCGCCCTTCACGGTCGCCATCACGATCGTGCCGTTGGTGTGCTCGGCTTCACCGGGCTGCTTCTCGGCCTCGATATACGGCAGCAGGTAGGCCACGGCCTTCTTCATCACCCGGGCCGACTTCACCACCTGGGGCAGGAACATCTTGCCCGCGCCGAAGAGGTCGCCGACCACGTTCATGCCGTCCATCAGCGGGCCCTCGATCACCTCGATCGGGCGACCGCCCGCGGCGGCGATCTCGGCCCGCAGCTCCTCGGTGTCGGTCTCGACGTCGGCGTCGATGCCCTTGACCAGGGCGTGTGTGATCCGCTCCCGAACCGGAAGGCTGCGCCATTCGGCCGCCGCGGGATCTTCAGCCTTCTCGGAGGAGTTGAACCGTTCGGCGATCTCCAGCAGCCGCTCGGCGGCATCGGGGCGCCGGTTGAGCACCACGTCCTCGATGCGTTCGCGCAACTCGAGGTCGATCGAGTCGTAGGGCACCAGCGCACCGGCGTTGACGATGCCCATGTCCAGGCCGGCCTTGATGGCATGGAACAGGAACACCGCGTGGATCGCCTCGCGGACCGGGTTGTTGCCCCGGAACGAGAACGACACGTTCGAGATGCCGCCGGAGATGTGCACCCCGGGGAGGTTCTCCTTGATCCAGGCGCAGGCCTCGATGAAGTCGATCCCGTAGGTGGCGTGCTCCTCGATGCCGGTCGCCAGCGCGAAGCAGTTCGGGTCGAAGATGATGTCCTCGGCTGGGAAGCCGACCTGCTCGGTCAGGACCCGATAAGCGCGCCCGCAGATCTCCTTGCGGCGCTCGAGATTGTCGGCCTGTCCCTGCTCGTCGAAGGCCATCACGACCACGGCGGCGCCGTACTTGCGGCATAGCCGGGCCTCGCGGATGAACTTCTCCTCGCCCTCCTTCATGGAGATCGAGTTGACGATCGGCTTGCCCTGCACGTTCTTCAGGCCCGCCTCGATGACCTCCCACTTGGACGAGTCGATCATCACCGGCACGCGGCTGATGTCGGGCTCGGACGCAATCAGTTTGGTGAACCGGTCCATCGCGGCGACGCCGTCGATCATGCCTTCGTCCATGTTGATGTCGATGACCTGCGCACCGACCTCGACCTGTTGCAGCGCGACCGACAGCGCGGTGTCGTAGTCCTCGGCCTTGATCAGGTTGCGGAACCGGGCCGAACCGGTGATGTTGGTGCGTTCACCGATGTTCACGAACAGGGAGTCGTCGGTGATGTTGAGCGGTTCCAGACCCGACAGCCGGGTGGCCACCTCGATGGTGGGCAGCTCGCGCGGCGGCTTGCCCTCGACGACCTTGGCGATCTCGGCGATGTGCGGCGGCGCCGTTCCACAGCAACCCCCGACGATATTGACCAGGCCGGCGTCGGCGAAGTCCGCGATGTAGGAGGCCTGAGCTTCCGGCGACTCGTCGTACTCGCCGAATGCGTTGGGCAGGCCGGCGTTCGGGTAGCAGGAGATGTAGGTGTCAGCGATCCGCGCCATCTCGGCGATGTAGGGCCGCATCTCCGGCGCGCCCAAGGCGCAGTTGAGGCCCACCGCGATGGGCTTCGCGTGCCGGATGGAGTTCCAGAACGCCTCGGTGACCTGACCCGACAAGGTGCGCCCGGAGGCATCGGTGATGGTGCCGGAGATGATGACCGGCCAGCGGCGTCCGCGGTCCTCGAACAGCGTCTCGACGGCGAACACCGCGGCCTTGGAGTTCAGCGAGTCGAAGATCGTCTCGATCAGGAGGATGTCCGAACCACCGTCGACCAGGCCGTTGGCGGCTTCGAGGTAGGCGGCGACCAGCTGGTCGTAGGAGACGTTGCGGGCTCCGGGGTCATTGACGTCCGGCGAGATCGACGCCGTCCGCGTCGTCGGCCCGAGCGTACCGGCGACGTAGCGGGGCTTGTCGCCGGTGCTGAACGCGTCGGCGGCCTTGCGGGCCAGGGCGGCACCCGCGTAGTTCAACTCATAGCTGAAGTCCGCCATGTCGTAGTCGGCCAGCGAGACCGCGTTCGCGTTGAACGTGTTGGTCTCCAGGATGTCGGCGCCCGCCTCGAGGTACTCGCGGTGGATGCCCTCGATGATCTGCGGTTGCGTCAGGGTGAGCAGGTCGTTGTTGCCCTGCAGCGCGGTCGGCCACTCGGTGAATCGGTCGCCGCGATAACCGGCCTCGTCCGGACGGTCCCGCTGAATCGCCGTGCCCATCGCGCCGTCGATCACCACGATCCGCTGGCTCAAAGCAGCCTTCAGCTCGTCGGTGCAGTCAGGGCGGATGTTGGGCTCAAAAGCACTCACGCGGGCTCCTTCCGTGGCGGAAGGCGTCCTTAACTCTGCCGAGCGTGGCGGTTACCGGCGGGACCGGCGAACCGTTGCAACGCCTCTCGACCCCGAAAAGTCTACGTTGTCGTCCGGGGCCGGGACGAACACCCCGACGGACAGGCCGACTCGGCCGGTCCGGTGGAGCCCGGGAGCCAGGTGCACGCCGTAGGCTTATTCCGTGACCCGATCGTCCGACGGCACTGCGCTGCCCGACCTGCACGACACCATTGTGGTGGCCGCATTCGAGGGCTGGAATGACGCCGGCGACGCCGCCAGCGATGCGGTGCAGCATCTCAACAGCAGCTGGGAAGCCAAGCTGATCGTCGAGATCGACGACGAGGCCTACTACGACTACCAGGTGAATCGGCCGGTGATTCGTCAGCTCGACGGCGTCACCCGGGAGCTGGTCTGGCCGTCGATGCGCATTTCGCACTGCCGGCCGCCGGGCAGCGATCGCGACATCGTGCTGATGCACGGCGTCGAGCCGAACATGCGCTGGCGGTCGTTCTGCGCCGAGCTGTTGGCTGTCATCGAAGAACTCGACGTCGACACGGTGGTGATCCTGGGCGCGCTGCTGGCCGACACTCCGCACACCCGCCCGGTGCCGGTGTCGGGGGCCGCGTACTCGGCGGAGTCGGCCACTCGCTTCGGGCTGACCGAGACCCGCTACGAGGGGCCGACCGGGATCACCGGGGTGTTCCAGGATGCCTGTGTGGCGGCCGGGATTCCGGCGGTCACCTTCTGGGCGGCGGTGCCGCACTACGTCTCACAGCCCCCCAACCCCAAGGCCACGGTCGCTCTGCTGCGCCGCGTCGAGGACGCCCTGGACATCGAGGTTCCGCTGGGCGACCTGCCGGCCCAAGCCGAGGAGTGGGAGCTGGCGGTCAGCGAGATGGCCAGCGAGGACGACGAGATCGCCGACTACGTGGCCTCCTTGGAGGAACGCGGCGACGCCGAGGTCGACATGACCGAGGCGTTGAACAAGATCGACGGTGACGCGTTGGCCGCCGAGTTCGAGCGCTATCTGCGGCGCCGGCGGCGCTGAGCCGGGCGGCTACTTCTCCTTTTCCCGGGCCTCGTTGTACGCACTGGTGGAGCGGCCCAGCGCGGCGACTTCGGCGTCCATCTTCGGGACGATGGTGGCGGCGCCCTTGATGAAGGGGGCTTCCACCGGCCGCAGTGTCAGCACCGGCTTGAGCCAGCGCAGCACCCCGACCCAGCCCGGGCAGTAGACGCGGCGCCGACGGCCCTCGATGCCCTTGACGAAGGCGTCGACACACTTGTCGACCGAGGTGGTCTTGTTCAGCGGCCACGGCAGTTTGGTCAGCATCTCGTCGAACGCCCCCAGATCGGCCTTGGTGTCGCGAACCAAGGGGGTGTCGATCCAGGCCATGTGCGCCGATCCGACCTCGACGCCCTGGTAGGCGACCTCCTGGCGCAGCGCACTGGCGAAGTGCTCGACCCCGGCCTTGGCCACGTCGTAGGACGCCATCCCGGCCAGCGGCGTGAACGCTGCCAGTGAGGACACGACCAGGACATAGCCGCGACGCTCGATGATCGACGGGAGAGCAGCCCGCACGGTGTTGAACACCCCGACCACGTCGACGTCGATGACCCGCTTGAACGTCTCGGGATCCACGTTCAGCACCGAGCCGTAGCTGGCGATGCCGGCGTTGGCGACGACGGTGTCGATGCCGCCGAAACGCTCCGTGGCCTGCGCGGCCACCGCCTGCATTTCGGACAGATCCCGCACGTCGGCGACGGCGGTCAGCACCCGCTCACCCAGATCGTCGGCCAGCTTCTTGAGGCCGGCCTCATCCAGGTCCGTCACCACCACAGAGGCGCCCTGGGAGTGCAGCCGGCGGGCCAGCTGCTCGCCGATACCGTGCGCGCCACCGGTAATGAAAATGACTTGGGAGTGAATCGAAGGCATGGGCTCAACCTACCCCCGCCGCGGGTGGCCTACAGCGCCACTCCCAGCAGCGCATCGACCGCCGTGGCCACCAGCCGCGGTGCGGCAGCGTCGTGGCCGCCGTACTCCAGCGCATCGGTCGCCCAGCCGTCCAACGCGGCCAAAGCCTTGGCGGTGTCCAGGTCATCGGCCAGATAGCGACGCACCCGGGCGATGACGTCGTCGGCAGCCGGGCCCGCCGGAAGCGTCGTCGCGGCCCGCCAGCGGTCCAGCCTCGCCTCGGCCGCCGCCAGTGTCGCGTCGTCCCAGAACCGGTCACTGCGGTAGTGCCCGGCCAGCAGCCCCAGCCGGATCGCGGCCGGATCGGTCCCCGCAGCGCGCAGCTTGGAGACCAGCACCAGGTTGCCGCGGCTCTTGGACATCTTGTGCCCGTCCCAGCCGATCATGCCCGCGTGCACGTAGTGCCGGGCGAAACGGCGCTCCCCCGTGAGGGATTCGGCGTGCGCGGCGGAGAACTCGTGGTGCGGGAAGACCAGATCGGAGCCGCCGCCCTGGATATCGATGCCCGAGCCGATACGGCTCAACGCGATCGCGGCGCACTCGACATGCCAACCGGGCCGGCCGGCCCCGAACGGCGAAGGCCAACTGGGCTCACCCGGGCGGGCGGCGCGCCACAGCAGGGCGTCGAGCGGATCGGCCTTGCCGGCCCGATCCGGGTCGCCGCCGCGCTCGGCGAACAGTTCCAGCATGGTGGCGCGGTCGAATCCGGATTCGTAGCCGAACTGCTCGGTGGCGTCGGCGCGGAAGTAGATGTCGGGGTAGTCGCCGTCGACGATGTAGGCCGATCCGGCGGCCAGCATCTTCTCGACGAGCTCTACGACCTCGGCTATGGCTTCGGTGGCCGCCACGTAGTCGCGGGGCGGCAGCACCCGCAAGGCGGTCATGTCGGTGCCGAACAACTCGACCTGACTGGCCGCCAGTTCTTGCCACTGCACTCCGTCGCGCTCGGCGCGCTCGAGCAGTGGGTCGTCGACGTCGGTGACGTTCTGCACGTAGTTCACCTGGTGGCCGGTGTCGAGCCAGAGCCGGTGAATCAGGTCGAAGACCAGATAGGTGGCGGCGTGGCCGAGGTGTGTGGCGTCATAGGGCGTGATGCCGCAGACGTACATGCTGGCCGTCGGGCCGGGCGACACCGGGCGCACCTGCCGGTCGGCGGTGTCATAGAGGCGCAGCGCCGGGCCGCGCCCGGGCAGGACCGGAACGGCCGGCGCGGACCACGATTGCATGCCCACGACTTTAGGGCCCCTCCTTTAAAGGACCGTCCGCCGCATCGCGTCCAGCAGAATCGGCGCCACGTCGGGCCGGCACATCAGCAGGTCGGGCAGGTAGGGGTCGGGCCGGTTGTAGCGCAACGGCGACCCGTCGATCCGGGAGGCGTGCAGGCCCGCCGCCAGCACCACACCGGCCGGGGCAGCCGAGTCCCACTCCCACTGCCCGCCGGCGTGCAGGTAGGCGTCCACCTCGCCCCGCACCACGGCCATCGCCTTGGCGCCCGCCGATCCCATCAGTACCGGCTCCACCGGCAACACCTCGCGGATGAGCCGGACCACGGCGGGCATCCGGGAGGCGCTGACCGCGACCCGAATGGGGTTCGGCGGTCCGGAGCGCGGAGCGGGCCGGGCGACCGTGTCGGTGCGGAAGACCACGTTGCTTCGGTTGTCGTAGGCCGGCAGTGACACCGCGGCGTCGGTGATGGCCCCAAAGCCGTCGGGGCCGCCACGTTGCCACAGTGCGATGTGCACCGCCCAGTCATCGCGTCCAGGCTGGGTGAATTCGCGGGTGCCGTCGAGCGGGTCGACGATCCAGACCCGGTCTGACCGCAGCCGGGCCAGGTTGTCCGGCGATTCCTCGCTGAGCACCGCGTCGCCGGGGCGCGCGTCACGCAGCCTGCGGATGATCAGCTGGTTGGCCCGGCCGTCGCCGGTGTCGCCGAGGTGCCACGGTTGGGCGAAGCCCACCTCGTCACGCACCGCCAGCAAGAGCTTTCCGGCCTCGACTGCCAGTTCGGCGGCCAGCGCCGCGTCGGTCAGCGTCACGTTTGGCAGTATCCCCGACGCGGACTAGAACGCCGGCCAAGGGATCGGGCGATGACGGTTCGGGCCGGGCATCACCGGGTGGTCCAGCAGGTCGGCGACGCGGCGGCGTAGTGCCGCGATCTCCTCGGCGGTCAGGTGCGGTTGCAGCGCTGCCGCCAGCGGGCCGTCCAGCGCCACCAGCAGCCGCGACAGGGCCGGCAACGCCTCCTCGTCCAGGTCGGCCACCGACTTGCCCGCCCACCCCCACAGCACGGTGCGCAACTTGTCCTGGGTGTGCAGGCTCACGCCGTGGTCGACGCCGTAGACGCGACCGTCGGTGCCGCACAGCACGTGACCGCCCTTGCGGTCGGCATTGTTGATCACCACGTCGAAGATGGCGAGGCGGCGCAACCGGATGTCGTCGGCGTGCACCAGCGTGACCGGGTCACCGTTGTTGCCGTAGGCCTGCAACACCGGCAGGTAGCCGGCCGGAACGTGATCGCCCGGCACCACGTCGACCAGGGCGGGCGACGACGATGCGTCGGAGCCTTCGTCGTCGTCTTCGGGTTGATCCACCCAGCGCTGCACCATGCCCGGACCCGCCGGGCCGTCGCGAATAATGGTGTAGGGCACCAGATTCCAGCCCAACTCGACCGAGATCAGGTGCGCGCCGAGTTCGCGGCCGGCCAGGGTGCCGTCGGGGAAATCCCAGAGCGGCTGTTCACCGGCGACCGGCTTGTACACGCAGTGGACGCGGTGCTCCCCCAGCGTCGCCTGGCACAAGAAGGTGGCGTTGCTCGCCGAGCGGATGCGGCCCAGGATCTCCAGTTCCCCGGAGTGCAACGCCTCCCGGTCGTCAGATATCTGCGTCATCGGGCTCATCGTCGGGCCCGAAGGCACCCCGCCGATAGCCGTTGGTGCGCACGCACATGTGACCGGCGGGGTCCAGCGGCTCGTCGCACAGCGGACACGGCGGGCGGCCGGCCGAGATGACCCGGTTCGAGCGGGTGGCGAACTGGCGCGCGGACTCCGGGGTGAGAAACACCCGCACCGCGTCCGGTCCCTCGTCGGTGTCGTCGAGCACCACCGAGGCATCGAACTCGGCGTCACTGACCGCGAGCAGCTCGACCACCACCGTCTGCGCCTCGGAATCCCAACCCAGCCCCATGGTGCCGACCCGGAATTCCGCGTCCACCGGTGTGACCAGCGGGTCCAGGTCGTCGATCTCAGTGGGTTCGGGCGGCACCGGGGTGCCGAATCGACGGTTGACCTCCAGCAGCAGCGCACCGATCCGTTCGGACAGCACCGCGACCTGCTGCTTTTCCAACACCACCGAGACCACCCGCTCGTCGTGGACGGCCTGCAGGTAGAAGGTGCGGTTGCCGGGCTGGCCGACGGTCCCGGCCACGAAACGGTCGGGGGTGCGGAAGACATGAATTGCTCGGGACATGGCATCTCCAAAATACCGGCAGTTGGGGCGGCCGACGGTATCTGGCTTCGGCAAGGTGGACCTAGGTGGTGGACCCGCCGACCACCGCGTCGCTTTCACCGACCGGGCCGGCCGGCGAACTCTGCACCGCGGCGGCCAACGACGCTCCGGTGTGGTTGAGGTGAATCACGAAGGGGCGCAACGGCGTATAGCGGATCACGCTCGCCGATGCCGGGTCGGCGGTGATCCGCTGGAAGCCGTCCAGGTGTACGCCGAGCGCGTCGGCGATGACGGCCTTGATGACGTCGCCGTGGGTGCACGCCACCCACAGCACATCGGCGCCGTGCTGGGAGGCCAGCTGCCGGTCGTGATCGCGGACCGCGGTGACGGCCCGGGCCTGCACCTGCGCCAGCCCTTCGCCGTCGGGGAAGATCGCCGCGCTGGGCTGCGCCTGCACCACCCGCCACAGCGGCTCGGCGGTCAGCTCGCTGATCTTGCGCCCGGTCCAGGTGCCGTAATCGACCTCGGCCAGCCGGTCGTCGACAAGTGGCTCCAGCCCCAAGGCAGCGGCCAGCGGTTCGACGGTGCGTCGGCAGCGCAGCAGCGGTGAGCGCACCACCGCCTTGATCGGCAGGCCGTCGAGCCGGCCGACGAGCTGTGCGGCCTGCTCGCGGCCCAGGTCGTCGAGTTCGACGCCTTCGGTGCGCCCGGCCAGCACCCCGGAGGTGTTCGAGGTGGACCGGCCGTGGCGCAGCAGGATGACGGTCACGACGAGGCCGCCAACACCCCGGTGGCCAGCAGGACCAGGATCGTCGTCCCGGCGATGACCCGATACCCGACAAACCAGTACATGGTGTGACTGCTGACGAACCGCAGCAGCCAGCTGATCGCCGCGTAGCCGACGACGAAGGTGATCACCACCGAGACCAGCAGTTGCAGCCCCGTGGCGCTCATGCCCTCGGTGACCGGATTGAAGGCGTTGGGCAGTTCGTGCAAACCCGAGGCGAATACCGCCGGGATGCCCAGCAGGAAGCCGAACCGGGCGGCCAGGGCCCGGTCCATTCCCAGGAACAGGCCGGCGCTGATGGTCGCCCCGGAGCGCGAGACGCCCGGGATCAGTGCCAGGCACTGCGCGGCGCCGACCAGGAAGCCGTCCTTGACGGTCAACTGTTCAGCATGCCGTTGCTGGCGACCGACGTACTCGGCGGCGGCGATCACCAGCGAGAACCCGACCATCGCGGAGGCGATCACCCAGAGGTTGCGTACCTCGCCGCGGATGAAGTGCTGGAACAGCACCCCGACGATCACAATCGGGATGCTGCCGACGATGACGTACCAGCCCATCCGGTAGTCGGCCCTGCGTTCGGCGGGCAGCGGTGTTTTGGCCAGCGCCGAGGCCACCCCGGACAGCCAGGCCGTGGCGATGCGCGCGATGTCCTTGGCGAAATAGACCAGCACGGCGATCTCGGTACCGATTTGGGTCACCGCGGTGAAGGAGGCGCCGGCGTCACCGGCGAAGAACAGCCGGGAGGCCAGCGCCAGGTGTCCCGAGGAGGACACCGGCAGAAACTCGGTGAGGCCCTGGACGATCGACAGGACGACTACTTGCGGCCAGGACATCACCGTCTCGACTACCGACACGACGATGACCGTACCGGGCTGGTATCAGCGGGTCAGACCGGATACCACGTCGCGCACCGCGGCGGCCAGGCTGCGCTCGTCGGTGACATCGATCTCGAACAGGTGCCGGCTCGCGGTGGCGACCACGTCCTCGTCGTGCGGGACCGGGCCGGCCAGTCGGGGCCGGTAGATGTCCACCACGAGCTTCTGCTGCTCGGTGTGGAAGGAGAAACTGCGGCCGTCGCCGACCTCGCCGAAACCACTGGCGAAGGCCCCGGTCCAGATCTCCTCGATGCGGAACTCCGAACATGCCAGCTGCCAGTCATCGACCACAGTCATGGCCGAGAGGTTACACCTAAGCGAACTTATTGTTCGGCCGGACATGCGAGCTTCGCCTCGCCGCCTTCCTTAGAATCGGTATCTGCACCGACCCGCCACCACGACGAGCTGGAAGAGCTGCCCTGTGCCCAAGCGCGCCACCCGCCGGCCACGCCGGTCCCTGCAAGGCCTGTTGCTGCCGCTGCTGCTGCTCACGGCGTGCTCATCCAATCCCATCACCGCGCCGCCGCCCACGATCGCGCCCGCCGAGCCCGCCGTCTCGCCGGTCGCCGCGGTGAGCCCGGCCGGCACCGTACGGCCGCTGGCCGGCCAGGCCACCGGCGCGGTGTTCGACGCGGCCACCGGACTGCTGGCGGTGCTGTCCCCCGGCCCGGATCCGCAGGCCGCCGCCACGCTCGGGCTGGTGGGCGATTCGAGCCGCCCGCCGGCCGCGGTGGCGTTGCCGGGACCGGCGAGCGCGCTGGCCGGCGACGGCAACGGCGCGGTCTACCTGTCCGGGAGCGGCGGCTATTACACCGTCGACCTGGCCACCCGCGGCATCAAACGCGTCGACGTCGCCGACGCTTCCGGTGTCGAGTTCACCGCGATCGGCCGGCGCGCCGACGGGATCATGGTGTTGGGCAGTGCCGACGGCACGGTCTACACGCTGGCCGACGACGGCACGCGGGTCGCCGAGCGGGCCAAGATCTTTGCCCGGGTCGACCAGATCGTGACCCAGGGCGATATCGCGGTGGTGCTGGACCGCGGCCAAACCTCGGTGACGACCATCGGCACCGACGGCAAGCCGCAGTACGCGCTGCGGGCCGGCCAGGGCGCGACCACGCTGGCCGCCGCGTCGCACGGGCCGGTGCTGGCCGCCGACCCCCGCAGCGGCCGGCTGCTGGTCTACGGCGTGGATCCGCTGATGCTGCACCAGGACTATCCGGTTCCGCATGCCCCCTACGGGCTGGCCGGGGCGGGCGGGTTTGCCTGGGTGTCGCAGACCGGGACGAACACCGTGGTCGGCTACGATTTGACCACCGGAATTCCCGTGGAGAAGGTTCGCTATCCGACCGTGCAGCAACCCAACACCCTGGCCTTGGACGAGAAGTCGGACACCTTGTACGTGGTGTCGGGCTCCGGCGCCGGTGTCCAAGTGATCGAGCACGCGGCGAGGCCACGGTGACCGCGCTGCGCCCACGCCGACTGCCGGTCGGCTGGGAGGCCGAACTGTCCGATGACTACGAATGGATTCCGCTGCGACTGCCCCCGGAGGTCACCCGGATCGGCGCGTCCACCCGGTTGTCCATCGAAGCCGAATACCGAGGTTGGGAGCTGACCCGAGTGCGGTTGTACACCGACGGGAGCAGGCGGGTGTTGCTACGCCGCAAGAAATCTGCCGCGAACGCGATCAGCGGCAGCCGCTGCGTCGACCAGCCGGGACTGTAGAGCGATGGGTCTCTACGGCGCAGTGCGCCGGGCGTTCTTCATGGTGCCGGCCGAGCGCATCCACACCATTGTGTTCGCGGGGCTGCGTGGTGCCGCCGCGACGCCGCCGGCACGCCGGGCCCTGCAGCGCCGGCTCGCCCCGCACGACCCGCTGCTGGCCAGCACCGTGTTCGGGGTGCAGTTCCCGGGGCCGCTCGGGCTGGCCGCCGGGTTCGACAAGGACGGTCACGGGGTAAACGCTTGGGGCGCATTGGGTTTCGGCTATGCCGAGGTGGGCACCGTGACGGCGGCGGCGCAACCGGGTAACCCCGCGCCGCGCCTGTTCCGGCTGCCCGACGACCGCGCGCTGCTGAATCGGATGGGCTTCAACAATCACGGGGCCGCGGCCCTGGCGGCGCGACTGACGCGGCACCGGGCCGACGTGCCGATCGGGGTGAACATCGGCAAAACCAAGGTCACCCCGCCCGAGGGCGCGGTGCAGGACTACCGCACCAGCGCCCGGCTGCTTGCCCCGCTGGCCGACTATCTGGTGGTCAACGTCAGCTCGCCGAACACGCCGGGACTGCGCGACCTGCAGGCCGTCGAGTCGCTGCGGCCCATCCTGGCCGCGGTGCGCGCCGAGACCACCAAGCCGGTGCTGGTGAAGATCGCACCGGATCTGGCCGACACCGATCTGGATGCCATCGCCGACCTGTGCGTGGAATTGGGCCTGGCAGGCATCGTGGCGACCAACACCACGGTGTCACGCGAGGGCCTGGCGACCCCGGGGGTGGCCGAATTGGGGCCCGGCGGCATCTCCGGCCCACCGGTGGCGCGCCGAGCGCTGGAGGTGCTGCGGCGGTTGTACGCCCGAGTCGGCGACCGGCTGGTCCTGATCAGTGTCGGCGGGATCGAGACCGCCGACGACGCCTGGGAGCGCATCACCGCCGGCGCCGCACTGCTGCAGGGTTATACGGGCTTCATCTACGGCGGCGGGCTGTGGGCCCGCAACATCCACGACGGCCTGGCCCAGCGGCTGCGCGACGGCGGATTCGCGTCGCTGGCCGAGGCGGTCGGGTCTGCCACCCGCTAGCCCCTACTCCGCCCCGAAACGGAATTCCACGACGGCCACTTGGCGTGTCGCGTCGTGGAATTCCATCTCGCGGGGATTGACTCCTACTTCTGCTCGTAAGTGCCGACGATCACCGCGCGCGCGATCGCGTGCATGAACAGGTTGAAGCCCAGGTAGGCCGGGCTGGCGTCTTCGGCCAGCTCCAGCTTCTCGACGTCGACGGCGTGCACCGCGACGTAGTAGCGGTGCGTCCCGTGACCGGCCGGCGGCGCGGCACCCACGTAGCGGCGCATCCCGGCGTCGTTGACCAGGGCCAGCGCGTCGCCGGGCAGCAGGCTGCCGTCCCCGACGCCCTCGGGCAGCTCGGTGCAGGTGGCGGGCAGGTTGGCCACCGCCCAGTGCCAGAAGCCCGACGCGGTGGGTGCGTCCGGGTCGTAGACGGTGACCGCGAAGCTGCGGGTCTCCTCGGGAAAGCCCGACCAGCTCAGCTGCGGGCTGGCGTCTTCACCGCCGGCACCCATGATTCCGCTGACCTGGGCTTTGCCCAGAGGCTGGCCGTCGGTCATCGACGTGGAGGTGAGCGTGAACGTCGGCAGCTTGGGCAGCGCGGCGTACGGGTCGGGGGCTGTGGTCATGACTGGTCCTCTCGTAGTGGATCAACTTCGTCGTTTGGTCAGCAGTGTGTCAGGAAGTGGTGCAGTACGCGGGTACCAAACTCCAGCGCGTCAACCGGAACGCGTTCGTCGACTCCGTGGAACAGCGCGGAGAAATCGAGGTCGGGTGGCAGCCGCAGCGGAGCGAATCCGAAGCACCGAATCCCCAACTTGGCGAAGGCTTTTGCATCCGTTCCGCCGGACAGCATGTAGGGCACGGTTCGGGCGTCGGGGTCACAGGCCAGCAGGGCGGCATTCATCGCCTCGACCAGGTCACCGTCGAAGGTCGTCTCGACAGGCGGCTGGTGGGTAACCCATTCCCGGGTCACGTCGGGTCCGATCAGCGCGTCGACTTCGGCCTCGAACGCCGCCTGGCGCCCAGGCAAGACCCGGCAGTCCAACACCGCCTCGGCCGTCGCCGGGATCACGTTGGCCTTGTAGCCGGCCGCCAGCATGGTCGGCGTGGCGGTGTCGCGCAGGGTGGCGTTGACGATGCGCGAGATCGGTCCCAGCTTCTCGATCATCCCTTCCAGGTCCGGGGAGTCGACGTCGATGGTGTGCCCGGTCTCCTCGCTGACCGCGGCCAGGAACTCCACCACGGCCTCGGTGAGCACCAGCGGGAACCGGTGTCGGCCCAGCCGGGCCACCGCCTCGGCCAGGGTGGTGACGGCGTTGTCGTCGTTGATCATCGACCCGTGCCCGGCCCGACCGTGGGCCCGCAGCCGCATCCAGCACAAGCCCTTCTCCGCGGTCTCGATCAGATACAGCCGGCGCTCCCCGCCGTCGCGCCGCGGCACGGTCAGCGAGAAACCACCCACCTCCCCGATCGCCTCGGTGACCCCGGCGAACAGGTCGGGGCGGTTCTGGACGATCCACTGCGCTCCGTACTTGCCGCCGGCCTCCTCGTCGGCGACGAACGCGAACACCAGATCCCGCGGCGGGGTGATCTTGTTCCGGGCCAGGTGCCGGGCCACCGCGATCATCATGCCGACCATGTCCTTCATGTCGACCGCGCCGCGACCCCAGACATAGCCGTTCTCGATCGCGCCGGAGAACGGGTGCACGCTCCACTCGCTGGCCTCGGCCGGCACCACGTCGAGGTGCCCGTGGATCAGCAGCGCCCCGCGGGACGGATCGCTGCCCTCGAGGCGAGCGAAGACGTTGCCGCGCCCCGGCGCACCGGATTCGAGGTACTCGGTCTCATAGCCCACCTCCTCGAGCTGCGCGGCCACCCAACGCGCGCAGTCGGCCTCACCTTTGGTGGTGGCCGGCTCTCCGGTGTTAGACGTGTCGAAACGGATGAGCGTGCTGACGAGTTCGACCACCTCGTCCACTGCGTCGCCGGCAGGATCGGGGAAATCGGTCACAGCTACCTTTACTACCACTTCACGCCCCTGCGGATCGCGTTGCGAGGGCTGGGTTTGGGTCCAGCGAAGGGCATCCGTTAGCCTTAGCTGCCCGGCACGGCCGGGTTGGTCCGAGTGGCGGAATGGCAGACGCGCTAGCTTGAGGTGCTAGTGCCCTATTAACGGGCGTGGGGGTTCAAGTCCCCCCTCGGACACTGTGTGATCTCTCGGGAGATCCCGGACAGGCCGAACCCTCAGGGTTCGGTCTGTTTTTGTTTGTGGTGCCATCGTGCGTGGCGGTCTTTGCCGGTTGGTTGTGGGCGTTCCGCACCACTTGCGGCACTAGGCACTGCACTCAGCCAGACGCTCGGGTTCGGCGACTGAACGCGCAGTCAACCTTCTAGCGCCGCACCAGAGAACACCACGTCGCTCGAATCAATGGGAATAAACGGTGTGACCACGTAGCTGTGTCGGTCGTGGCTGAGAAACCTGATGCCGAGACGGTAAAAACATTGAACGCCAATGTCACCGATGAGTTCCGCGCCAACGCGGGTAGGGTCGGAGGGCGATTCAAAGACAACGAGCTGTTGCTACTCACGACGACGGGCGCCAAGTCCGGCGCGCCGCGCGTCGCGCCACTGGTGGCGTTTCGCATCGACGGCATGCTGCTGATCGTCGCCGGTTACGGTGGGGCCGACATCAACCCGGCATGGGTACACAACCTGCGGGCCAACTCGCGCGCGCACGTCGAGGCCACCACCGGCGCCTTCGACGTCCTTGCGCGCGAGCTCAACCAGTCCGAACGCGAAGCCGTCATTCCCAGGATTACTGCGATCTGGCCTGCATTCGCGAATTACCAATCACAAACCACACGCACCATCCCGATATTCGAGCTGAAGCAGGACGGCGGCTGACTGGTCGTCGGAGGAGGTGTCGCCTCCTGCCAAGTGGCGCAGGACTCGTTCGTTGAAGGCGGCGAGCACGTCAGGCTCAGCCGCGGCAAGAAACCTCGACCCCGGCATCGTGTCGCCTACCGTCGTAGGCTCGATGGGGAGATGACTCGTCCAGGCGCGTACCTTCGCCAGCCGGCGCCACGCACCTTCCGCGACCGCCGCGACGCCGGCCGGGCCCTGGCCGAGCTTTTGACGGATTACCTGCCCGGCGTAGCGGGCGCCCAGGGCGCGGTGGTGCTGGGATTGGCCCGCGGCGGAGTGCCGGTCGCCTGGGAGGTCGCCGCCGCGCTGGGGGCGCCGCTGGACGTGTTTCTGGTCCGCAAGCTCGGTGTGCCGCAGCAGCCCGAATTGGCGATGGGTGCGCTGGCCGGCGGCCAGGTGGTGATGAACGACGAGGTGGTCCGCAGCCTGGGTATCGACGACGACGTGGTGCAGTCGGTGATCGAGCGCGAGACCACCGAATTGCGCCGCCGCGAACGTGCCTACCGTGGCGACCGGCCGGCGGCCGATCTGCGCGGCCGGGTGGTGATCTTGGTCGACGACGGCATCGCGACCGGAGCGAGCGTCCTGGCTGCGGTGCGAGCGGTCCAGGCGGCCGAACCGGCGTCGATCATCGTCGCCGTACCGGTGGCGCCACGCTCGGCGTCGCGCAAGATCGCCCAGGAAGCCGACGACGTCGTATGCGTCACGACCCCGGACGCATTCGATGCCGTCGGACAGGTCTATCGCGACTTTGACCAGACCGATGACGATGAAGTCCGCGACCTGCTGGCCGCACCGACTACGAGGCGAGCAGCGGGCTAATCGGCCGGGTGCGCGGCGATATCGTCGGCGGTCTCTTCGGCCGCCTCGGTGGCCTCAGCGTCGAAGTCCGCCACCTCGGCGGCCTCTGAGCTCTCGACGTCAACCGCGTCGTCATCGTCGGCGAGAAACTCGTCCTCCTCGACGGCGTCCCCGGCATCCACAGGGGCCTCGACCGCTGGGGTATTCGCGCGCCGCTCCCGCAAGGCGTCCACGATCAGCAGCAGTACGCCGAGCACGCTCGCGCCGATGCAGACCCACGCCACCAGCGCATTGCTGGTGACGACGGCGAACACCAATGCGGCCAGGCCGATTACCGCCAATACCAACGCGATCACCAGCATCGATTCACCTCCAGTCCGACGGGCGAACTACTCGACTCCGACGGTCAGTTGGTGCCGCGGTTGAAATGGTTGAACCCGCCGCCGTCGCCAGTGGCGCTGCTGTCGACCGGTGCAGCCGAACCGCGCTGGCCAAGCTCCTCGAGCTGCGATTCCAGGTAGGTCTTGAGCCGGGTGCGGTACTCGCGCTCGAAGGTGCGCAGTTGTTCGAGGCGACCTTCCAGCACGGTGCGCTGCTGGTTGATCGTGCCCATGATCTCGGAGTGCTTGCGCTCGGCGTCAGCCTGCAACGCGTCGGCCTTCTCCTGGGCCTGGCGCAGCTGGGTCTCCGAACGAGTCTGCGCGTCGGCCAGCATGGCGTCGGCGCGCTGGCGAGCTTCGGTGACCGTCGTCTCCGCGGTCTGGCGTGCCTCAGTGAGGATCTGGTCGGCGTTGGCGCGGGCGTCGGCCATCAGCTTCTCCGACTCGGCCCGGGCGGTGCCGGTCAACCGGTCGGCGGTGTCCTGGGCCAGGCTCAGCACGCGTGCCGCCTTGAGGTGCTGCTCCTCGGAAGGCGGTTCCGGGGCTGCTGGTGCGGCGACCACGGGCTGCGGCGGTGCCACCGGCTCCGGGGTGGGCTCGTAGACCGGGATCGAGGGAATCGACTGGGCGCCGCCACCGGCGCGGGCCGCGGCCAAGTCCTGGTCGAGCTCGCTTACCCGCTGACGCAGGTCGGCGTTCTCCTCGATGAGGCGTGTCAGCTCGGTCTCCACCAAGTCAAGGAAGGCGTCGACCTCGTCCTCGTTGTAGCCGCGCTTCCCAATCGGCGGTTTGCTGAACGCGACGTTATGTACGTCGGCCGGTGTTAGTGGCATCGTCTGCCCCCTCGAGTCAGGTAGTAGGTAGCGCCGATCGGGCACGGTAGGTCGACCGGGAAATCGCTCGCCGTGTGTAACTGCCGTCCATCCTGTCACATCCGCCGCTGCGCTCGGCAATGTGAACGATATTAAGAGTGAATTTCAAATTGCTGCCACAGAAATCACGCTTTGGCAAACGGAAGCTCTGAGGGCGATCGGCGATGCCGGCCGGTGAGCGGTCCCGGCACGTACCCCGACGAGACCAGAACCGCCGGGAACTGGGCCTTATGTCACCGCCGACAGCCAGGTGCAGTTCGGCCCTTCCAGCCGAGGGCAGCAAAGTGCTTAGGCGTCCCACCAGCGAAATGTGATCTATTTCGCTACGAGCCCAAACGTGTCGCCCGCCGCTCCCACGGGCCCCACCGCGCCGGCAGGGGTACCGCCGCGGCCACCTGCGCCGTATTATTCACAATCGCGACCCGTAAATATTCATGACGAGGTCGCACCGTGCGGGACCGACCGGAGGGACACTCGGGAATGACAACCAATGACGTGGTCATGGCGACCAGCGCAGCGGACTCGGCAGCCGTCGATGACATCCGATCTCGCTACGCCGAACTCCTCGGCCGTCAGGCCGCCCTGGGTGCAGCGTTGTTCGCTGCGGTCGCCGGGCCGGCCTTCGACGAGGCTCACCGGGCCGTACAGGCGTCCATCGACCAGGTGGTACGACCGCAGTTACAAGCCGCGGTGGGGCTGATATTCCCGGCCTTGGCCGGTGTCGAGCGCTCACGACTGCTGACCGAAGGCCTGCTTGGTGACATCCAGCTGATCGAGCAGGTGGCGGCGCGCATCGCCCGCGGCACCGACCGAGTCCAGGTGGTCGCGCACACCGAGGTCCTGCGCGTACTGCTGGAGGCAGTGTTGGGCAAGATCGCCGACCTGTTGCTGCCCGCGCTCGCCCAGACCAGCGGCGTCTCGCTGGCCGCCCTGGCCGCCCAACTGCCCGGCCTGGATGACGTCGCCTCCGGGCCGGCTCCCACGGCCCAGCCCCGCCCCGCAACCCACGGGCACGACGGCCACACCGGGTGCGGCTGCGGCGAGGAGGACGACGAGATACCCGAACTCGACGTGCGAGAGGTTCCGCACGCCATCAGGCACGCAACGGTGTTCGGCGCCTTCGACGCGGTTCCGGTGGGCGGATCGCTGCTGCTGGTGGCCCCGCACGACCCGATTCCGCTGCTGCGCCAACTCACTGAGCGCAGCGGTGGCCGGCTGGCGGTCGGCTACGAGGAGCGTGGACCGGAGGCGTGGCGGTTGCGGCTAACCCGGGTCTGAAGCCCCGCCGCTAAGCGGCGTGCTGCAGGGCCAGTTCCATGCCGACGAACGCGATCAGCAGCAGCACCATGATCGACAGATCGATGCGTACCGCCCCGATGGTCAACTGCGGGATGAGTCGCCGCAGCAGCTTCACCGGCGGATCGGTGATGCTCATGATCAGTTCCAGGATCACCACGGTGGCACCCGTCGGGTGCCAGTCACGGCTGAACGAGCGGATGAACTCGATGACGATCCGGGCGATCAGCAATAGCCAGAAGACAAATAGCGCGATACCAAGAATCGTGAAGAACAGCGCCAACGGAATGCGACCTTACTGACGAGGGTGTGCCCGCATCAGCAGTGCTGACCGGCTCGACTGCCGTTCCAGCCTACCGATAGGCGTAGAAGCCGGTTTCGGCGATGCGGCGACGCTCCTCCGGGGAGACGTCGACGTCGGCCGGCGACAGCAGAAAGACCTTGGTCGCGACCTTGTCGAAGGAACCGCGCAGGGCGAAGGCAAGACCTGCCGCGAAGTCGACCAGGCGCTTGGCATCGGCGTTGTCCATCGACACCAGGTCCATGATGACCGGGGTGCCGTCCCGGAACCGCTCGCCGATGGTGCGGGCTTCGCTGTAGTCCTTGGGCCGCAGCGTGGTGATCTTCGACAGCGGGCTGCTCTCGTCGAACATCTGCGCCATCCGCCGCGGCTCCATCGCCAGGGCGCCGCGGGTCGAGCCGCGCAGCGAGGAGAACCGGCGCTCGAAGTCACGCGGGCGGTCGAACTCACGCGCCCGGTAGCGAGGGTCGTCCTCGTAGCCGCCGCCTCGGTAGCCGGCGGGCGCATCGTCGTAGTCGCGGTCCTCGAAGCGCTCGTCGTAGCGGCTCTCCGAGCGGCCGCCTACGCGGTCGAAAACGTCCTCGCCGAATCGCTCCGCCCGAGGCGCGTAGTCACGCGACCCGGCGCGGTCATCGCCGTCGTCGTAGTAGTCGTCGTCGTAGTCCTCCATAGGAGCCATCCCGAAGTAGGCCTTGACCTTGTGGAGTGTGCTCATCCTTGGACCCTTCTAGGCTGATGACTGTGATGAAGGTGTGACTGAAGTGACTAATAACGGTGACGGTAACGGCAGCGAGCGCGTTGGCGCGGCACCGACACGCGGACAGCTCCCACCGGTTTCACCCACCCCCTCCAGCGACCTCTACCGAGCACTCATTCCAGCCACACCAGGGACGCCAGCCGGCCGGTGAGTCCGTCGCGACGGTGACTGAACAGCTTCTGGTCCGCCGCCGTACACCGCGGGTCGGCGTCGATGGATTCCACGCCCAATCCCCTTAGTTGACGCGCGATTCCGGCCCGCAGGTCCAGCCCGACAGTGCCCGCCGACGTGACGGTGCGACTGCCCGGCAGCGACGCCTCGACCTCATCGGCCATCGCGGCGGGCACCTCGTAGTGCAGCCCACTGACCGCTGGGCCCAGCAAAACCGAAACGTCGCCGGCTCGTGCCCCTGCCGCCACCATGGACTCCAGCGCGCGAGCGACCACACCGTGCTGCGCGCCGACCCGGCCGGCATGGACTGCGGCGACCACTCCGGCTCGCGCGTCGGCCATCAGCACCGGGACGCAGTCGGCGGTCACCACCACCATCGCCAGCCGGGGCACGGTGGTGACCAGTGCATCGGTGGCGTCGATCGGGGTGTCGCGCGGACCGTCGACGACCACCACATGATCGCCGTGGACCTGGTTCATCCACACCAGCCGGTCGGGACCAAGGCCGGTGGCCTTGGCCAGCCGCGCGCGGTTGGCCGCCACCGCGACCGGGTCGTCACCGACGTGATCGCCGAGATTGAAGCTGTCGAACGGAGCCTTCGACACGCCACCGGAGCGGGTGGTCGTCACCCGCCGGATGCGAAAAGTCATGAGATGAAGGCTAGTGGTGGTCGCGAGCGCGGCGAAGCCGGGCGAAGCGGGCCAGCGCCATCAGTTCAGTGCCGCATGAACGGTGGCACGTCGACGTCGTCGTCGTCGCAGCCGTCGTCACCGTTTCGCCCACCGACGCTGACCGTCGCACCGTTGGTGGGAGGCGGCACACTGACCGCATCCACCGGGTCAAACAGCGACGAGGTGACCTTGCCGGCCTGTCCGGGCGCCATCGCGTGCCGGGCCGCACCGGCCGTACCGGTCACCGGCTTACGGCCGGAGCCTGCCGAGTCGAAGCCGGCCGCGATCACCGTCACCCGCACCTCGTCGCCGAGGGAGTCGTCGATCACGGTGCCGAAGATGATGTTGGCCTCGGGGTGTGCGGCGTCCTGAACCAGCGATGCCGCCTCGTTGATCTCGAACAGCCCCAGGTCGCTGCCACCGGCGACCGACATCAGCACGCCCTGGGCGCCTTCCATCGAGGCTTCCAGCAGCGGCGAGTTGATCGCGATCTCGGCGGCCTTGAGTGCCCGCCCGTCGCCGCGGGCCGATCCGATGCCCATCAGCGCGGTGCCGGCGCCGCTCATGATGCCTTTGACGTCGGCGAAGTCGACGTTGATCAGGCCGGGGGTGGTGATCAGGTCGGTGATGCCCTGGACACCGTTGAGCAGCACCTCGTCGGCGCTGCGGAACGCGTCCATCAGCGAGACCTGGGCGTCGCCCATCTGCAGCAGTCGGTCATTGGGGATCACGATCAGGGTGTCGCAGCTCTCGCGCAGCGCACCGATGCCGTTCTCGGCCTGGTTGCTACGCCGCTTGCCCTCGAAGGAGAACGGCCGGGTGACCACGCCGACGGTCAGTGCGCCGAGCTTGCGCGCGATGGTCGCGACCACCGGGGCACCGCCGGTACCGGTGCCGCCGCCCTCCCCGGCGGTGACGAACACCATGTCGGCGCCGCGCAGCAGCTCCTCGATCTCGTCCTTGGCGTCTTCGGCGGCTCGACGACCCACTTCGGGGTCGGCGCCGGCACCGAGGCCGCGGGTGGAGTCACGGCCGACGTCGAGCTTGACGTCGGCGTCGCTCATCAGCAATGCCTGTGCGTCGGTGTTGATCGCGATGAACTCAACGCCCTTGAGGCCCTGCTCGATCATCCGGTTAACGGCGTTGACGCCGCCACCACCGATACCCACGACTTTGATGACGGCCAGATAGTTGTGCGGTGGGGTCATCGTTCGTCTTCCTCCCTGGTGGGATTGGAGTCCTCTCTCGGGCCGGGCTTGGCGCGGAACTCCCCGATTCTGTCTTCAACAAAACCCTCAACCTCAACCAAAGACTTAGAGTTATGTCAAGTTGTTCCGCGCATCCGCCACAGTAGGGCCGCCCGCGCCGTCATCGGCGCCGACGCGCCGAGACACGCCACGAATTTTCCTGGCCGACGGGGTGTTCCCGCCCACGAATCTCCCCCGAACCGGAATCTCACGACACGGACGCGGCGTGTCGCGACGCCGATTTCCGCCTCGGCGCAGCGCAACCCCCTACCGGACCGTGGGCAGGTCCGGACTCGACACGTCATAGGTGTGGCCGGGCTGGGTCAACAACGCCGCCAACTTCTGGGCCTTCTCCGCGGTGCGGTCGGTGTTGCCCCAGACCACCACCCGGCCATCGGCCAGCGTCAGGGTGATCGACGCCACCGACGGGGCGGCCACCCGGCTGATCTGGCCGGCCACGTCGGGCGCCAGCGAGGTCATCACCTGCAGGGCGGCCAGGGTGGACGGATCCGCCGGGCCGGGATTGTCCACATCGAAGAACGGCAGCATTCTCGGCGGCGCGCCGGTCGCGAAGTCGACGCCGTCCCGGTCGAACAGGTGTGGGCCGTCCGGAAAATCCTTGTAGACCACCGGGACCCGCTCGACCACCGCGATCCCGAGCACCGAGGGGTATTGCCGCTGCACCCGGGTGCTGGCCACCCGCCTGATCGTCGCGACCCGGTCGGCCACACTGCCGGTGTCGATCTGCAGCAGCGGC
Source organism: Mycolicibacter sp. MU0102 (assembly GCF_963378105.1). Lineage (NCBI taxonomy): Bacteria > Bacillati > Actinomycetota > Actinomycetes > Mycobacteriales > Mycobacteriaceae > Mycobacterium > Mycobacterium holstebronense. Next base: position 1,935,017 of record NZ_OY726398.1, on the reverse strand, counting down.
GTGCCCGGCTGCACCCGCGCCACGTCCAGAACTTCCTCGCGGGTCACCGTCGCGATCCCGGTGACCTCGATATCGCGCACCGACATCAGCGGGGTGAAGTACAAGATGAGCCCGAGCCCGACCACGAGCACCGCCGTCAGGAACACGGCCAACGCCATCTTCAGGCCCCGAATGGTGCCGCGCGGAACGCCTTTGGCCGGCTCGGCAGAACCGGTGCGCAGTCGCCGCTTGGCCTCTCGACGAGCCTGCTCGATCGCCTCGGCACGCGCCTGCGCGGCGCGCCGCTCCGCGCGTTCACGGCGGGCCCGGCGCCGCGGTCCCTCCACCTCGGCGGGCTCGTCGGCGGCTTCGGCCTCTGGGTCATCCGCGGCGGCTGCGCCGACCTCGCCCTGCGGGACAACATCCGGCTCCGGCTCGGTGGCTTCGGCGGCTTCGCTTTCGGGGACGTCCGCGGCGTCGTCCGGATCCTCCGGTGGAACGGCCGGGGTTTCGGGCGGCACGGTCACAGCGCGCCCGGGCTGCCGGGAAGGATCCGATCAGTGCGCGCCCGCAACGCGTCGACGATCTCCGGGCCCAGCACGGTGACGTCGCCGGCTCCCATGGTGATGATCACGTCACCCGGACCGGCGGCCGCCGCCACCGCCTCGGGCACCGCCGAGAAGTCCGGCAGGTAATGCACCGGCACACTGACATGTTCGGCAACGCTGGCGCCGCTCACCCCGGGCAACGGCTGCTCACGCGCACCGTAGACGTCCAGGACGAACACCTCGTCGGCCCCGTTGAGCGATCGTCCGAACTCGGTGGCGAATTCCTTTGTCCGCGAATACAGATGCGGCTGAAACACCACCAGGCTGCGCCCGGTTCCGCGCTCGTCCAGCAGGGCCCGAACCGCGGTCAAGGTCGCGGCGATCTCGGTGGGATGGTGTGCGTAGTCATCGAAGACCCGCACCGATCCCGTGACGCCCGCCGACCCGACCAGCTCGAATCGGCGGCGCACCCCGTCGAACCCGGCCAGGCCGTCGAGCACCGCATCCAGCGGCGCACCGACTTCGATCGCCGCCAGCAGCGCGCCCAGCGCGTTAAGTGCCATGTGCCGTCCGGGCACCGACAGTCGCATCGCCCTGCGCTCGCCCGTTCCGGCCAACAGGATCTCGGCGACCGCGCCGGTGCCCTGCTGCTCCCAACTGACCAGCTCGCCGTCGAGCGCCGCCGTCCCGGGGCGTTCGGTGCCGTAACGCAGCACCCGGATGCCCTGTGCCGCAGTGCGCTCGGCCAGCTCGGCGCCGCCGGGGTCATCGACGCACACCACCACTGCCCCACCCGGCGCGATGCGCTCGACGAACGCGTCGAACACCTGGGTGTAGGCCTCGGCACTGCCGAAGAAGTCGAGGTGATCGGCCTCGATGTTGGTCACCACCGCGACGTTGGGGGTGTACTCCAACAGCGAGCCGTCGCTCTCGTCGGCCTCGGCGACAAACAGCGGCCCGCTGCCGTGATGGGCGTTGGTGCCGGCTTCTGCACCGGCAGAACCCAATTCGCCGCCGACCGCGAACGACGGATCGAGCCCACAGTGCTGCAACGCGACCACCAGCATCGATGTGGTGGTGGTCTTGCCGTGGGTGCCGGTGACCATCAACGTGGTGCGCCCGGCCATCAGCTTCGCCAGCACCGCCGGTCGCAACACCACCGGGATGCCGCGACGACGGGCCTCGACGAGCTCGGGGTTGGTCTTGGGAATCGCGGCGTGGGTGGTGACCACCGTGGTGACCCCACCCGGCAGCAGATCCAGGGCCGACGCGTCGTGACCGATGCGCACCTGCGCGCCCCGGGCCCGCAGCGCGTGAATCCCGCGGGATTCCTTGGCATCCGAACCCGAGACCAGCCCCCCGCGGTCCAGCAGGATGCGGGCGATGCCGGACATGCCCGCTCCCCCGATGCCGACCATGTGTACCCGGCTCAGCTCCGGCGGCAGTTGTTGCTGGGCGCTCACCGGCCGTTCCTCGCTGCGCTCGCGACTTCCAGTGCGACGGAAGCCACCCGTCGCGCCGCCTCCGGGTGCCCGGCCAGGACCGCGGCGCTGGTCATCGCGGCCAGGCGCGCGGTGTCGGTGAGCAACCCGGCGACGGTGTCGGCCACGAAATCCGGGGTCAGCTCGGCGTCGTCGACCAGGATTCCGCCCCCGGCGTTGACCACCGGAAGCGCGTTGAGGCGCTGTTCGCCGTTGCCGATCGGCAGCGGCACGTACACCGCAGGCAAACCGACCGCCGACACTTCGGCGACCGTCATCGCCCCGGAACGGCAGATCGCCAGGTCCGCGGCCGCATACGCCAGGTCCATCCGGTCCAGATAGGGCACCGCGACGTAGGGCGGATCACCGGCGCCGGCCGGCGGCAGCTCCAGGGTGTTCTTCGGCCCGTGCGCGTGCAACACCGAAACGCCGGCGGCGGCAAGATGTTTGGCCGCACCGGCCACCGCCTGGTTGATCGAGCGGGCGCCCTGCGAGCCCCCGAAGACCAGCAACACCCGAGCGTCGTCGGCGAACCCGAACTCGGCGCGGGCGGCCGCACGCAGCGCAGCCCGGTCCAAGTTGGTGATGACCGCCCGCACCGGCACCCCGACCACCTCGGGGTTGGCCAGACCGCAATCAGGAACTGCCGACAGCACCCGCTGCGCGCCCCGGGCGCCGACCCGATTGGCCAGACCGGCGCGGGCATTGGCCTCGTGGATCACCACCGGAACCCGTGTGGCGCCGAGACCGCGCGCGGCCAGATATGCCGGCAGCGCCACGTAACCGCCGAAGCCGATCACCACGTCGGCCTGCACGTCGCGCAGCACCGCCCGGGTCTCCCGAACCGCACGCAGCACCCGCAGCGGCAGCCGGGCCAGGTCGGCATTGATCTTGCGGGGCAATGGCACCGGGGTGATCAGCTCCAGGTCGTAACCGCGGGCCGGGACCAACCGGGTCTCCAGACCACGGGCGGTGCCCAACGCGGTGATCCGGACGTCGGGGTCCAGGGCACGGAGCGCGTCGGCGACCGCCATCGCAGGTTCGACATGGCCGGCAGTGCCCCCGCCTGCGAGGACTACCGATAACGACGCACCGCGGTCCGATGAGATGACCGAGTCGTTCACTCCCCTATCGCTGACCTTCCAATGCGCGTACGCGTCCGCCAGTCGGACGCGCCCCGGCGTGACGCCGGCCGCCTCCATTTTGCCCTGCGCGCCCGGCGCCTCGACCAGCTGCCCGGGCCGGAGCCTGCGCTGCGGCGCGCTGCCGACTCGAGCGGGCCGGAGCCTGTCGGGCCGCCTGGGCAGTTCGTGGCCGTGCGGCCGGCTGCGGACGCGACCGCAGGCGGTCGCGCAGGGCCTCCAGACGGGTCGGCGAGTACGGCTCGGGCAGCGGCAGCCGCAGGATCCGGTTCATCCGGTCGTCCTGGCCGGCGCGCAGCGCCGCCACCGCCTCCGGTTCGTGCCGGGCCGCGTTGGCCATGATGCCGACCATGAACAGCGTTGTCGCCGTGGAGGTTCCACCCGCAGAAATGAGGGGCAGCTGGATTCCGGTTACGGGCAACAGCCCGATCACGTAGCCGACATTGATGAACGACTGACCGATCACCCACATCGTGGTGGCGGCGGTCAGCAGCCGCAGGAACGGGTCCGCGGAGCGCTTGGCGATCCGCATGCCGGTGTAGGCGAACAGCCCGAACAGCGCCAGCAGCCCGAACCCGCCGATGAAGCCGAGCTCCTCGCCGATGATGGCGAAGATGAAGTCGTTGTGCGCGTTGGGCAGGTAGTTCCATTTCGCGGTGCCCTGCCCCAGGCCGTCGCCGAAGATGCCACCGTTGGCCAGTGCGAACTTCGCCTGTCGCGCCTGGTAACCGGCGCCCTGCAGGTCGGCGTCGGGGTCCAGCCAGGACCGCACTCGGTCGGAGCGATAGCCCTCGGTCACCGCCATGATCGCGGCGGCGGCAACGATGGCCGCCAGCGAGGTGAGGAACACCCGCAACGGCAGACCGGCGTACCACAACAGCGACAGCAGGATGATGCCCAGCGAAACCGTCTGCCCGAGGTCAGGCTGGGCGACGATCAGCACCAGCGCAACCACAGCGGCCGGCACCAGCGGGACGAGCATCTCGCCCAGCGTCGCCCGCTCCATGCGCCGGCTCGCCAACAGGTGTGCGCCCCAGATGACGAAGGCGATCTTGGCCAGCTCGGAGGGCTGCATGGAGAAACCGGCGATGACGAACCAGCCGCGGGAACCGTTGGAGAGGGTGCCGATGCCCGGGATCAGCACCAGCACCAGCAGCACGATGGTGAAAGCGAAACCGGCAAAAGCCATTCGGCGCATGAACCGGACCGGCATGCGCAACGCCACGTAGCAGCCGACCAGCCCGATGACGGTCCACAGCACCTGCTTGCCGAAGATCCGCCACGCGGATCCGTCGGTGCCGTAGGACTCCACCCCGGAGGCCGACAGCACCATGATCAGACCGAGCGTGGTCAACAGCGCGGCCACCGCCACGATCAGATGGAACGACGTCATCGGCCGGCCCAGCCAGGCGCCGAACCGGGTGCGCGGCTCGGTCTTGGCGGCCTTGTCCGCGGTGTCATCGGAAGTGGCGGCAGCTGGGGCCCCGGCATCCCGCCGCAGCCGGGCCAGGATGCCGATCACACCGATCCCGCCGCGGACCGTGCGGCGGCGGCGAACGCGTCGCCCCGGGCGCCGTAGCCGGCGAACTGGTCGAAGGATGCGCCCGCCGGAGCCAGCAGCACCGTGTCACCGGGCCGGGCCAGGTCGCGGGCGGCGGCCACCACCGCTGTCATCACCCGTGACCCCAGCGTCTCATCGGACCCATCAGCTACTCGCTTCACATGAGTAACTGGAGACACAGCAGTATCACCCATATCAATATCCTCGCCCGTCACAACGTGGACGACGGGGACATCCGGTGCGTGTCGTGATAACGCCTTGGCAACCTCTCCGCGATCTCGGCCGATCAGCACGGCCCCGGCCAGGTGAGCAGCGATTCTGGCGACCGTCGGCTCGATCGAGGCGCCCTTGAGCAGTCCGCCGGCCACCCAGATCACCCGCGGGTGGGCCAACACCGACGCTTCGGCCGCGTGCGGATTGGTGGCCTTGGAGTCGTCGACGTAGCTGATCCCGCCGTCGACCACGATCAATTCGGCGCGATGCCGCCCGACCTGGAACGAGGCCAGCGCCTCGGCGATCGCCTGCGGGGGCACGTCGACGCTTCGGGCCAGCGCGGCGGCCGCCAGTGCGTCCAGAATCCCGACCGGGCCGGGCACCGATATCGACGCCGCCGGGGCCAGCGCGACCTCGTCGCCCCCTTCTGCCACAAAGGCCCGGTCCACCAGCATGCCGTCGATCACGCCGAGCTCACCGGGACCCGGTTCGCCGAGCCGGAAACCCACCTTGACCGGGGCGGGCGCGGTGTCGCGCAGCGCCGCGGCAGCGGCGTCGTCCATCCCGAGCACCGCCACCCGGCCGGCCAGCGCGCGGGCCTTGTCGGCGGTGTAGGCGGCCATGCTGCCGTGCCAGTCCAGGTGGTCCTCGGCGATGTTGAGCACCGCACCGGCCTCGGGGCGCAGCGACGGGGCCCAGTGCAGCTGGAAGCTGGACAGCTCGACGGCCAGCAGTTCGCCCGGTTCCCCCAGGACATCGAGTACCGGGCTGCCGATGTTGCCGCACAACTGGGCGCTGCGGCCGGCAGCCACCAGCATGGCGTGCAGCATCGAGGTGGTGGTGGTCTTGCCGTTGGTGCCGGTCACCACCAGCCAGCGCCGCGGCGGCCCGTAGTGGCCCGCGGCGTCGAGCCGCCAGGCCAGCTCCACGTCACCCCAGATCGGCACTCCGGCCGCAGCGGCGGCGGCCAATACCGGTGTGTCCGGGCCGAATCCGGGGCTGGTGACCACCAGCGCGTAGCCGCTGATCTGCGCGGCGGCCTCCGCCGGGCTGCAGGTGGTGACCTCGGAATAGGCGGCCAGCGCGGCCACATTGTCGTCGCACAGCGTCACGGCCAGCCCGAACGGCGCCAACGCGTTCACGATGGCACGGCCGGTGATGCCGGCCCCGGCGACGAGCACCCGCGCGCCGGCGGACAGCACGCCCAGCCCCGGTTCGGGCGTCATCTCAGCCGCCTACGGCGGTGAACCACTCGCCGTAGAACATGGAGACGCCCAATCCGCAGGCGATGGCGGTGAGCAGCCAGAAGCGGATGATCACGGTGGTCTCAGCCCAGCCGGCCAACTCGAAGTGGTGATGGAACGGGGCCATCCGGAACACTCGGCGGCCGGTGCTGCGGAACGCCACGATCTGGACGACCACCGAGGTGATCTCGGCGACGAACAGCCCGCCGAGCACCACCGCGAGGATCTCGGTGCGGGTGGTGATCGACATGCCGGCGATCACGCCGCCCAGCGCCAGCGAGCCGGTGTCGCCCATGAAGATCTTCGCCGGCGCGGCATTCCACCACAGGAACCCGATGCACGCGCCCGCGGTCGCGGCGGCGATCAGCGCCAGGTCCAGCGGGTCGCGCACGTTGTAGCAGCCCAGTCCGGGCGCGATCGCGCAGGCGTTGCGGTGCTGCATCACGGTGATCAGCACGTAGGCGGCGCTGACCATCGCCATGGATCCGGCGGCCAGACCGTCGAGACCGTCGGTGAAATTGACCGCGTTCGACCAGGCGCTGACGATCAGGATCACGAACAGCACGAAGACCGCCGCGGGCAGCGTGACGGTGGCGATGTCGCGCACATAGGACAGTTGCAGGCTGCCCGGGGTCAGACCGGAGCCGTTGCGGAAGCACAGCACCAGCAGACCGAACAGGGTTGCCGCGGTGACCTGCCCGACGGTCTTGGCGGTCTTGTTCAGGCCGAGGTTGCGCGAGCGCCGGATCTTAATCAGGTCGTCGAGGAAGCCGACGCCGCCCAGCGCGGTGGCCAGGCCCAGGACCAGCAGGCCCGACGCCGTCGGCCCGGTGCCGTAGAAGACCAGCCCGGCCAGTTCCGCGGCCAGGTAGCCCGCCCAGATCCCGGCCACGATGGCCACCCCGCCCATCGACGGGGTGCCGCGTTTGCTCTGGTGGCTGGCCGGGCCGTCCTCGCGGATCTCCTGCCCGAATCCCTGCTTGGTGAACACCCGGATCAGCACCGGGGTCAGCAGGATCGCGACCAGCAGCGCGACTCCGGCCGCGATGAGGATCATTATCATCGGCGATCTCCTGGGTCTTCGCTGGTCAGCGCCTCAGCCAACGCGGTCAGACCCGCGGAGTTCGAGGCCTTGACCAGTACCACGTCCCCCGCCTGCAGTTCGGCGCGCAACAGGGCCAGGGCGGCATCGACGTCGGGAACTGCGGTGGCTTCGGCGCCCCAGGATCCCTCCATCACTGCGCCGTGCAGCATCGCGCCCATCGATCTCCCTACTCCGACGACAATGAGACGAGACACATCTAAGCGCACCGCGAGCCGTCCGATGCGGTCATGCTCAGATATCGCGTCCTCGCCGAGCTCGGCCATCTCCCCGAGCACCGCCCAGCTGTGGCGCTTGGACCCCGGATTCTCACCGCGGGCGATCCAGGCCAGCGCCTGCAGCGCCGCCCGCATGGAGTCGGGGTTGGCGTTGTAGGAGTCGTCGATCACGGTCACACCGTCGGCGCGGGTGCTGACCTGCATCCGGTGCCCCGAGGCCGGTCCGGCACCGGCCAGCGCGTCGGCCACCTGTTGCGGCGTGGCACCGCATTCCAAAGCCACAGCAGCGGCGCATAGTGCGTTGCCCACCTGGTGATCGCCCGAGACTCCCAGCGACACAGTCACTTCGCCGGCCTCACCATTGGAATGCAGGGTGAACCGCGGGCGGGCCAGTTCGTCGAGCACCACCGGCCCGGCCCACACGTCGGCGCCAGTGGAGCGGCTGACCCGCACCACGCGCGCGACGGTCTTGTCGGCCATCGCGGCCACCGCCGAGTCATCGACATTGAGGATCACCACGCCGGATTCCGGAACGGCTTGGGCCAGCTCGGCTTTGGTCGCGGCGATCGCCTCGCGGGAGCCGAACTCGCCCAGGTGGGCGGTCCCGACGTTGAGGACCACCGCGATCCGCGGTGGGGCGATCGCCGCCAGCGCGGCGATATTGCCGCGATGCCGGGCAGACAGCTCGAGGACCAGATAGTCGGTGTTCTCGTCGGCCCGCAGCACCGTCCACGGGTGGCCCAGCTCGTTGTTGAACGACCCCGGCGGGGCGATCACCTCCCCCAGCGGCGCCAGCACCGCGGCGATCAGGTCCTTGGTGGAGGTCTTGCCCGACGACCCGGTCACGCCGACGATCGTCAGTCCCTTGGCAACCAGGGTGGTGGCCACCGCGGCGGCCAGGTTGGCCAGTGCGGCCAGCACCGCGGCACCGGAACCGGCCTCGTCGTCGTGCTCGAGCGCGCCGGATCGACTCTCGGATGCGATCGGCTCGACAACGATTGCCGGGACCCCGACGGGGCGGGCCGCCAGCACCGCCACCGCGCCGGCATCGACCGCCGAGGCGGCGTGGTCGTGGCCGTCGGCCCGCGCGCCGGGCAGCGCCAGAAACAGTGCGCCCGGGGTGATCCGGCGGGAATCGAATTCCACGGTGCCGGTGACGACGGTGCGCTCGGCCTGCTCCGGGGTGATGTCGGCCAGCCGGCCGCCGACGATCTCGGCGATCTGCGCGACGGTCAGCGCGATCATCGGTGCTCCTCGCGCGCTTCCAGCGCCTGGGCCAGCTCCACCCGGTCATCGAACGGCTGGGTGTGCCCGGCGGCGGTCTGCCCGGTCTCGTGACCCTTGCCCGCGATCAGCACCACGTCGCCGGGCTGAGCCCAGGCCACCGCGTGCTCGATCGCGGCCCGCCGATCACCGATCTCGACCACCCGGGCACTTCCCGCGGCGGCACCGGCCAACACGGCGCGCCGGATGTCGGCGGGGTCTTCTCCTCGCGGGTTGTCGTCGGTGACCACGACCAGGTCGGCGGCCTGGGCGGCGATCCGGCCCATCGGTTCACGCTTGCCGTGATCGCGGTCGCCGCCGGCGCCGAACACCACCGCCAGGCGCCCGCTGGTGTCGCGCAGCTCCTGGCGCAGGGTCGCCAGCACCGCCTCCAGCGCCCCGGGCTTGTGCGCGTAGTCGACCAGTGCCAGGAAGCCCTGACCACGATCGACCGACTCCATCCGTCCCGGCACCCGCGCCTCTCGCAGGCCGGGGGCCGCTTGCTCCGGCGACACTCCGACCGCGTCAAGAATGGCCAGCGCCACAAGGCAATTGGACACGTTGTAGTCGCCCGGCAACCCGATACCGATGGGGTGGTGCACACCGGCGGGGTCGACGGCGGTGAACTGTTGACCACCGGGCCCCACACCGGCGCTGGTCTTCTCGATGCCCCAGTCCGCGGGGCGGCCCGTCGCGCTGACGGTGACCGGCGCGCTCGCCCGCGCCGCCATCGCCGCGCCGGCGTCGTCGTCAATACAGACCACCGAGCGGGCCGCGTGCAGCGGCGACGCCGGATCGAACAGTCGGGCCTTGGCCTCGAAGTAGTCGGCCATGGTCGGGTGGAAGTCGAGATGATCGCGGGACAGGTTGGTGAAGGCGCCCACCGCGAACCGGGTGCCATCGACCCGGCCCAACGTGAGGGCGTGGCTGGACACCTCCATGACCACGGTGTCCACCCCGCGCTGCGCCATCGCCGCCAGCAGCGCCTGCAGCGCGGGCGCCTCGGGGGTGGTCAACGCGCTGGGCAGGTCGACGCCGTCGATGCGCACGCCGACCGTGCCGATCAGCCCGGCGGTGCGGCTGGCGGCCCGCAGCCCGGCCTCGACCAGATAGGTGGTGGTGGTCTTGCCCGACGTCCCGGTGATACCGATGACGGTGACCCGGTCGCACGGGTGCCCGTAGACCTGCGCCGCGAGTTCGCCCAACACGGCGCGGGGTTCCGGATGAACCAGCACAGGTATGCCGGGTAGCGCTGCGCCGTCGGCGATCTCGGCGGCCCCGGCCCCGTCGGAGAGCACCGCGACCGCACCACGGGCGACCGCGTCGGCCGCAAAGCGTGCGCCGTGGGTGTTCGCGCCGGGCAGCGCCGCGAACAGGTCACCGGGTCGGACATCCTGGGCGCGCAGGGTCAACCCGGTGATCGGCAGATCCGGAAGCGCCTCGCCGGCAACCGCGACCGCCCCGATCTGGGCCGCGAGCACCCGCAGCGACGTGCCTGCACCGACGTCGGGGCGCAGAGCAGCAGGCACCGCCATCACCTCCATCCGCTGCGGCCGGGTCGTCCGGATCGGCCCTGAGACTACCTAGGCGGGCGCTGTCCACAGCGCAGGCGATCCGGCTTGGGCCGACGGCGGGTCACGACGGCGGCGAGGTTCGCCGGTGGCGAGGCCGGGGTTCAGCCGTCAGAAGGTGGCGGCGGCTGCTTGAGCTTCTTGTCGAACATGCACTGGAAGTCCCCCGGCGCACACCCGTACTGGGTCGGGTCCGGCACGTCCTCGCAGTTTCCGTCCTTGGTCATAAAACAGCCGCTGGCCTGGTGGTCACTTGCGATGGGTGTGCCGAGCATCCCCACCGCGACAACGCCGGCCGCCGCGGCGAGAACTCCCGGAATTGCGTAACTGATCGCAATGATTTTTCGGGCCATGATTGACCCCTTCTCTTCGGCGCGGGACCCCCTTTGTCCCCGCGTTGTCCGAACGATAAGCACAAGACCACCGCCAAAACCGCGGAATCACGTCTTTTTTTACGGACGCGAGTGGACGGAACTGCTGTGGCGGCGTGCTGTCTAACTCGCCTGCAGGACCAGCGGCGGTCCCGGGTCCGGCGACAGCGGCACGTTGTGGCGCTGCAACAACCATCCGGCGATGTTGTGGAACAGTGGCGCAGCCGAGGTTCCCGGCGTCCCGTCCGCGGCGCGGTGAGGGTTGTTCATCATCAGGCCGATGACGTAGCGCGGATTGTCTGCCGGCGCTATCCCGGCGAAGGTGATCCAGTAGACATCGTTGTAGTAGCAACCGCAGGCCGGGTTGATCTGCTGCGCGGTGCCGGTCTTCCCGGCGATCTGGTAGCCGTCGACGGCGGCCTGCCATCCGGTGCCCTGCTGAACGCCGGTCGGATCACGTTGCACCACCGAACGCAGCATGTGGCGCACGGTCGCCGCGGTCTGCTCCGAGACCACCCGGACTCCTTCGGGCCGAGGTTCCTCGGCGCGGCTGCCGTCGGCGGCGATGGTCGCTTTGATGATCCGCGGCGGAATCCGCACGCCGTCGTTGGCGATAGCCTGATACATCCCGGTCATCTGCAGCAGCGTCATTGAGAGGCCTTGACCGATGGGCAGGTTGGCGAACGAGCTGCCGGACCATTGGTCCACCGGCGGAAGCAGTCCGGCGCTCTCGCCGGGAAGTGCCACCCCGGTGCGCTGTCCCAGCCCGAACTTCTCCGCCATGTCGAACCAGCGCTCGGGACCCACCCGCTGCGCCAGCATCAGGGTTCCGACGTTGGAAGACTTTCCGAAGACTCCGGTCATGGTGTAGGGCGCGACGCCGTGTTCCCAGGCGTCGCTGACGGTGACATCGGCGACGTTGATCGATCCGGGCACCTGCAGAACGTCGTCGGGGCGGCCGAGGCCGTATTCAATGGCCGACGCGGCGGTGATGATCTTGTTCACCGAGCCCGGCTCGAACGGCGACGACACCGCCAGGTTGCCGAGCTGGCGGTCCTCCTGGCGCCCGACGTCCTGGGAAGGATCGAACGTGTTGTCGCCGGCCATCGCCAGCACCTCACCGCTCTTGGCGTCCAGCACCACGGCCGTGACATCGTGTGCGCCAGTGACGTTCTTGGCCTGCTGCACCTGCTGCTGAACGTAGAACTGGATGTCGTCGTCGAGGGTGAGCTGGATCGTCGACCCGTTGACGGCCTTGTGCCGGTTGCGGTAGCTGCCCGGGATCACCACACCGTCCGAGCCTCGGTCGTAGGTGACCGACCCGTCCGTGCCGGCCAGCACGGCGTCCATCGAATCTTCCAGGCCCAGCAGTCCGTGGCCGTCCCAGTCGATGCCGCCGATGATGTTGGCCGCCAGCGACCCGCCCGGGTACTGGCGCAGATCCTGACGCTCGCTACCGACCTCAGGGCATTTCTCGGTGATCACCTCGGCCACCGCAGGGTCGACGGCACGGGCGAGATAGACGAAGGTCTCGTTGCTGCGCAGCTTCTTCAGCAGGGCCGCGGAGTCCGGCTTGTTGCCGAGGCGCGTGGAGATCTCCTTGGCGATCTGCTGCAGTCGCAGCTGCGGATCGGGGGCCGACGGATCCTTCTTCTTGGCGTCGGCGAGCTGCTTGCCGATCTTGACCGGCTGGAAGGACAGCGCCCGGGCTTCGATAGTGAAGGCGAGCTTGTCTCCGGTGCGGTCGATGATGTCGCCGCGCATCGCCTGCTGGACGTCGGTGACTTTGAGTTGTCCGGCGGCTTCGGCCCGCAGCCCGGAGGCCCGCGGCACCTGCAGGTAGAACAGCTGAGCCGCCGACAAGGCCAGCACCAGGAAGATGATCGCGTTGCCGGTGCGGTGCCGGAAGACGAACGAAGCGCTGCGCAGGCCCACCTCGGTGGCTTGGCGGGTACGACGCTCACGCGCCGAATGTCCGGTTGTGGTGGTCGCTTTCGGCGTCTTAGCGGACTTAGCGGCTTTGGCGGGCTTACCGGCTTTGGCCGGCGAGGTGGCGGATCGGCGGGTCGTTCGCGAGGCGGCCGTGGTCGAGCCGTCAGCGCGACGTGCCGGGCCGGTTCCCCGCGCGGGCCGTCTCATCGCGCGACTCCTCCCACCGCCGGCGTCGCCAGGACTTCCGGCGGCAGCGGGGGTTGCGGAGGCAGGACGACCTCGGGCGGCAGCACCGCCGCCGGAGGCAGGACCGACGCCGGCGGAAGCGTTCCGCCCACCGGCAGCACCGTCTCGGGCGGCACTACCGACCCGGGCGGCAAGGCAACGGGCGGCAGCGCGTCAGACGGGATGGCCGGAGGTGTCCCCAGCGGCGGGATGTCTTGCGCGCCAGGCCCAGGCAATGGGCCGGCCAGCGGCACCCCGGGAACTCCCGGCAGGCCCGGAATGGTCAGCGGCGCGCCGGGCACGCCCGGAGCCGGCGGGACTGCGGCGGGCAGGTGGCGACTGTCGAGCTTCGGCCCGGCCGGCGGCACCCGCACCGGCACCTCGGCCGGTGGCGCCGCATCGTCGGGCAGCTTGGTGTTCAGCGGCGGCGGCGGCAATCCCTCGGCGGGCTTCGGGGTTCCGACCACCACCCAGTTGCCGATCGGGTCCTGGACCAGATGTGCGGTGTCGCGGCTGGGGATCATGCCCAGTTCGCGGGCCGCCTCGGCAAGCGCGGGTGCGGACTCGGCAGTGAGCACGTCACGCTCGAGTGCCTCCTTCTGCTGCATCAGGACCCGGTTGCGCTCTTTGATGTTGCCCAGCTGGTAAGACCGCTCGGCGGCATCGGTCGAGAGCCACAGGGTGATTCCCAGCCCGATACCGAGCGCGCCGATGATCAGCACGACGAACGGAACCTTGGCCGCCAGTGTGCGCGGTCGCAGGTCGACCGAGGCCAGCCGAGCAATCAGACGTTCGCGCAGCGGGACGCGTACAACCTTGGGCGCCTTGGCCTTGCGGGCCTTCGCCCGCGCCTTGGCCTGCTTGGTGTTCTTCGCCGGCACCGGCCTGGGGTCCGGACGAAGCGACGCCGCCTTTTGCGGGCCGGTGCGCGGCCGCGACTGGAGCCCCGCTGCGGGCGTGGTCCCACGCTGCCGCCGCGGGCCCCGGGTCTGCGTTTGCTCGGTCACCCGGCGCGAGCCGGTGCGGGTTGCGCTCTCGGGGTTACGGCGACGGTCGCCCTGCCGTGCCGCGGGCTTGCGCTTTGTCGCCATCACTTCCCCCTCGATGCCACGATCGGGCCGGCCTGGACCCGTTCAACCGCACGTAGCCGGACCGAGCCCGCTCGTGGGTTGCGCTCGACCTCATCCGCCTCGGCCTTTTCGGCGCCCCGCGTCAGGGTCGTGAACTTCGGTTCGTCGCCGGGCAATTCGACCGGGAGACCGACCGGTGTGCGAGACGCGGTGGCCGCAGCGAACTGCTGCTTGACGATGCGGTCCTCCAACGACTGGTAGGACATCACCGCCACGCGTCCACCCACCACCAGCGCATCCAGCGCCGCCGGCAAGGCGTCTCGCAGCGAGTCCAATTCGCCGTTGACCGCGATGCGCAGCGCCTGAAACGTGCGCTTGGCCGGGTGTCCCCCGGTGCGTCGCGCCGGCGCCGGAATCGCCTCGTAGAGCAGCGCCGTCAATTCCCCGGTCGAGGTGAACGGGGTCTGGGCCCGGCGGCGCACGATGTATGAGGCGATCCGCGATGCAAAACGTTCCTCGCCGAAGCGCCGCAGAATGTCGGTCAGCGCGGCCGCGTCGTAGGTGTTCACGATGTCCGCGGCGGTGAGCTCGGCCTGCGGGTCCATCCGCATGTCCAACGGCGCGTCCTGCGCGTAGGAAAATCCCCGCTCCACCCGGTCGAGCTGCATCGAGGACACCCCGAGGTCGAACAACACCGCAGCCACCGACCCGGTTGCGGCCAAGCCTGATTCGGCCAGTGCCGCGGGGATCCCGTCGTATCGGGTGCGGACCGTCTGGAGCCGATCGGCGAAGCGCGCCAACCGGGCCCCGGCGATGTCGAGTGCGGTGGTGTCGCGGTCCAAACCGATGACTCGCAGGCCGGGAAACTCGCTCAAGAACCGCTCGGTGTGCCCGCCGGCCCCGAGGGTGGCGTCCACCAGGGTCGCGCCCTGGCCGTCGGGTGACTGCCTGGTCAGCGCCGGAGCGAGCAGCTCCACGCAACGGTCCAGCAGGACCGGCACGTGTCCGAATTCGCCCTGTTCGGCCACAGCAATACCTCCAGGTTGCGGCCAATGAAATCGGCGGACGCCCGATGCAGGATCTCCGCGGTCGATCCGCAGCGCCCGGCTCCGCCGCGCTTGCGATCGCCCGGAGGCCCTTGCCTCGAGGTCCCTGCCCGACGGCGCGAACCTGACGTTGGGGAAGTACGTCAGGGTCGGTTCGGACAGAGGCCACGAGGCACGGGTGCGCGCCTCAGATGATGTCGCTGAGTGCTTCATCGCTGGCCGCGGAGAAGTTCTCTTCGTGTGTTTGCTGGTAGTCGCTCCAGGCCTGCGCGTCCCAGATCTCCAGGTAGTCGACCGACCCGATGACCACGCATTCCTTGGACAGGTTGGCGTAGCGACGGTGATCGGGCGACAGGGTGATCCGGCCCTGAGCGTCCGGGTGTTGTTCGTCCGTGGCGGCGGCCAGGTTGCGCAGGAATGCTCGCGCGTCCGGGTTGCTGCGCGAAGCCTTGGCCGCCCGGCGGGCCAACTGCTCGAACTCCGCGCGGGGATACACGGCCAGGCTGTGGTCCTGACTCTTGGTGACCATCAACCCTCCTGCCAGCGCATCCCGAAACTTCGCGGGCAGTGTCAGCCGCCCCTTGTCGTCGAGCTTGGGCGTATAGGTGCCGAGGAACATCGGCCGCCTCCCGCCATGTCGACTTCGTTAGCCCACGATACCCCACAATCCCCCACTACGCACCATTTCTTAGGTCCAATCCACCCCTATGCCCCACCGGATGCGCGATAGTGCCGTCCGAGCATGCGAAAAAGGGCCTACCTCGGCACCAAACGACCAGCTCAGCGCCGATGGAGGCAAAGTGGGGCGAGGTGGGGTGCGCGCACTGAAGCGCTGGCCCCGGAACGTGTCACCGGAGCTGCCGCGCACTGAACCGCAAAGAAAAAGGGCAGCCGATCGGCTGCCCTTTCACATCACACGTGCCGCTGGATCGGCCTAAGGCTCGAACCGGCGGCGGAAACGGTCTTCCATCCGGCTGGCGAACGTGCCGCCGCCCTTGACCCGCCGCTGCGAACTCCCGCCCGGCTTGGCCGCGCCCTCGCGGCCGGCGGCCGCGTGGTTGCCGGTGATGGCGAACACCACGCCGCCGAACATGACCACGAATCCCAGCACGCTCAGGATCAGGAATGCCGAATTGACGGTGGTCGCGTAGATCGGGATACCGGAGACCAGCATCACCAGACCGACCACGAACAGTGTCATGCCCTGCACCCGCCGGCGGGTGGTCGGGGTACGCAGGGCGCCGCCGCGAACGCTGGAAGCGAACTTGGGGTCCTCGGCGTAGAGCGCGCTCTCGATCTCGTCGAGCATGCGCTGCTCATGATCGGAGAGTGGCATTCGTCCCTCCTTGCCGACGGCCGCTCATATCATTGCCCACGGCGCAATACGGACTGGTGCGGGCAACTAACACTGATAATACGAGGTGGGCCTGCGCCGTACCACAGGCCTCACCAGCCGATTGTAGCGGCGGTCCGGCGATGTCGATCCACAACGGCCGACGCCGCCGGACCCAATCGCCGATAATGGGACTCCGGGCATCGGGCACGCTCCCACTTCTGCGGGAAAGGAACCTGCACGTTGGTGACCTTCCTCGACATGTCGCCGCGCGACATGGCGGATCACCTCGGTGCGGCACTGCGCGTCTACGTCACCGCGATGGGCTACCCCCCGGGCACCGAGAGTCAACGTGCCGCGATGTGGCTCGATCACACCCGCCGAATCGGCTGGCGAGCGGTGGCCGCCTTCCGGGACAACAAAGACAACGAAGCCGGCGATGTCGGCGAGATTCGTCCAGACGCCGCGCCGTCCGGATTGAACGGCGCCGAACTGCTGGGCGTGGCCTACGGCTACTGCGGAGCCCCCGACCAGTGGTGGCAGCAGCAGGTGGTGTTGGGCCTGCAGCGCCGCGGCGTGCCCCACCCGGACATCGCGCGCCTGATGGCCAGTTACTTCGAGCTGACCGAATTGCACGTGGCGCCGCGCGCACAGGGCAGCGGCCTGGGTGAGGCCCTGGCACGCCGTCTGCTGGCCGGGCGGCCCGAAGCCAACGTGCTGCTGTCCACGCCGGAGACCAATGGCGAAGGCAACCGCGCCTGGCGATTGTACCGCCGACTGGGGTTCACCGACGTCATCCGCGGTCACCACTTCGCCGGCGATCCCCGGCCATTCGCCATCTTGGGCCGGCCGCTGCCGTTGTAAAGCCAAGCGCCGCGTCGTCACCGGACCTGCCGTCTGGTCTGGCACGATGACGTCGTGCATGTTCGGCGTTCGCTACAGCCCGCCCGGAAACCCGTTCCCGCGCCCGCTCAGCGCCGGGTTCGACGGTGGGGCACCTACCGTCGACTGGTGGCCCTGGTCGCGCTGCTGTTGATGGCGGCGCCGTTG